>CAYXEW010000113.1:4369-7642 GCA_964464115.1 uncultured Verrucomicrobiota bacterium | reverse complement strand
TGGTTTGGTGTGCGGCCATCTGAATTGCCGTTTGGGGAGAGCGGAGCGACGGGGCGCTTCGGGCGTTGCTATTTAAAAAGAAAAGGGGTTGACGTTTTAGCGGGTGACAATTACAGTGTTACGAATTATGTATGTGTAACACAAAGCAAGTGGTAAACGTTTAATAAAATGAGTGAGTTAACGAGATTCAGTGTGTCGATCGACCAGAAACTGGTTCATGATTTTGACGCTCTCATTGCGCGGCAGGGTTATCCGACCCGCTCGAAAGCGATTGCCGATTTGATGCGCCAGAGCATGGTGCAGGAAGAATGGAAGTCCGGCAAGGATGTTGCCGCGGTCATCGTTATGGTCTACGACCACCATAAAAGAAATCTCTCTCACAACTTGACGCACGTACAGCACGATCATCACGAAATGATTATCTCTTCCCAGCATATTCACTTGGATCACGATAACTGCCTGGAAATGGTGGTGGTGCGCGGTAAGCCCAAATGCATTGAAAACCTGGCCAATAAGCTGAAAGCTACCAAGGGCGTTAAGTTTTGTGCACTCGCGGCGGCCGCTACGGGTGAGGGGTTGTAATATTTTTTTAACCGCATAGTATTATGATTATTTATTTCATAATACTTTGCACCAATAGAAAGGAAATGAGAATGAACTGTATGAAAGTAAAACAGGGGGCCCTGATCGCGGCGTCCGTTTGCGTTGTACTGGCGGCAGGCGCTCTTGCAGAACCGGAGGCTACTGACGGGGAATCCGCAGGTGTGTTTGATGCACTGTCTGATTCGGGTATTTCACTGGGCGGTGTTGTTGAAGTGGAGACCTCTATCGGTCGGGAGGACGGAGACGATGCCAGCGATGTCGCCCTGGCGACCGTCGAGCTGGGGATAGCTGCGGAACTGACAGAGCTTATTTCCGCCGAAGCTGTTTTGCTTTGGGAGGAAGACGATACAGAGCCGGTTGACCTGGATACGGCCGTCATCACCATAGGGGGCACCGATGAGCAGCCGCTTTTTGTTGAGGCCGGCAAGCTGTATGTTCCTTTTGGTGTTTATGAAAGCAGCATGGTGAGCGACCCCCTGACGCTTGAGCTGGGCGAGACCCGCGAGTCAGCCGTTCTGGCCGGCTATAGAACGGATACTCTGGATGTGCAGATAGGCCTCTTCAACGGCGATGTGGATAAAGCCGGTGACGATGATCACGCCGACAACTGGATAGCATCGATTATGGTAACACCGGTGGAGGGCCTTATGGTGGGCGCATCCTACATCTCCGACCTCGGTGATTCGGACGGCTTAGAGGAGGGTCTGCGGGAGGCGATTGAAGGCGATGAGGAAACGCCGGGCCTTGATTATGACGAAGCGTACGGGTTTGCGGTATTTGTCGGTTTGGAAATGGATCCGGTAGCCGTGCATGCGGAATACGTTACAGCCGGTGAGAATTTCGCCGCGGGCCTTTTGGCTGATACAGCCGTGAAACCCCAGGCCTGGAATGTGGAGGTATCAGCCAGCATGTCCGAGAGGCTGGCTGTGGCGCTCCGCTTCGAGGGCGCGGACGAGTTCCCCGGCATGCCCGAAGCACAGTGCGGCGTCTGCGTATCCTATGCCCTGGCTGACACTGTCGGTCTCGCGCTGGAATACATGCACGGATCTTTTGATAACGATACCGATGACCGGGATATGGTTACGGCCCAGCTGGCAGCCGAATTTTAACAGAGTGATCCGTCTCCCCGAAGGCTCGGGGTAAATATAGATCCGGATATACTTCAAACAGAAAAAAAGGAATCATGAGAGATGAATAAAAAAACATATTACAGTGTAACGGTGGGCTTGGTTTTGATGGCGGCATCCGCCCTCGGCCATTTTCAGATTTTGGTACCTTCGACGGATCTTGCCGGGGTGGACCAGCGCGAGGTGAAGCTGGATATCATCTTCACGCATCCGATGGAAAACGGTCCGGCCATGAACATGGGTGAGCCGGTGCAGTTTGGCGTATTGATCGGGGAAGAGAAAGCCGACCTGAAAGAAACGCTGAAAGAGAAAAAGGTTGATGGCAAGGTGGCCTATGAGGCGAGCTATCAGGTAAAGGAGCCGGGTGATCACGTGTTCTACATTGAGCCGGCGCCCTACTGGGAACCGGCCGAACAGAAAATGATCATTCATTACACCAAGGTCGTGGTGAACGCCTTCGGAGAAGAGGAAGGCTGGGATGCCATGGTGGGATTTCCCGTTGAAATAGAGCCGCTGGTGCGGCCTTACGGACTGTGGTCGGGCAACCTGTTCCGGGGCGTGGTAAAAAAGAACGGAAAACCGGTGCCCTATGCCGAAATTGAAGTAGAATACTGGAACTATGATGAGGCGGTGGAGATACCGGCGGACGCCTTTGTGACGCAGGTGATCAAGGCCGACCAAATGGGCGTGTTTTCCTATGCCATGCCGCGAAGCGGCTGGTGGTCGTTTGCCGCGCTGATCGATGGCGACGCACCGTTGAAAAACCCCGATGGAAAAGAAGTGGGTGTTGAACTAGGTGCCCTGATATGGGTGCGGTGTCAGGATATGAAGTAGCATGCATATATCGGACGGAGCATTGAGCACGGAAGTGATGGCGGTCACGAATGTCGTGGCCACCGCCGCTGTCGGTTGGTGTATAAAAAAGATGCATTATCGGAGTATTCCGCTCACAGGATTGCTGGCGGCGGCATTTTTTTTGGCGAGTTTCATCCATATTAAGCTGGGTCCGGCCAGCATTCATTTACTGTTGAGCGGTCTGATCGGGCTCCTGCTCGGGTGGCAGGCGTTGACCGCGCTGGCGGTTGCCCTCTTTTTGCAAGCGGTCCTGCTGGGGTTTGGCGGGATCACATCGCTGGGCGCCAATATTCTGATTATGGGGTTACCTGCTGTGGGGGTGTATGCGCTGTTCGGGCGCCAGCTACAAAGGTCCTGCCCGCTGCGGCGCGGCGTGATGGTTGGCGCGATCGCCGGGGCACTGGCAGTTGTCAGCGCCTGCCTGCTGATGGCAATGATCCTCTGGTTGAGCGATCCGCAGGCCTACCGCTGGGCTATTAAAGCCATGGTGGTCGGCCACTTGCCACTGCTGCTGATTGAGGCGCTGGTCACCGGTGCGGGCATCGGGTTTCTGCTGAAAGTGAAGCCGGAACTTTTTACAAATGAACTGCAAAAAGACGCACAAATCGCATAGTATGAAAGTATCATAAACAAATGCTGTTACAGATGAAGACGAAACAAATAAGAACCTTTTCAAGGTCGGGAAGCA
>CAYXEW010000113.1:0-4359 GCA_964464115.1 uncultured Verrucomicrobiota bacterium | reverse complement strand
GACGGTTTACAGCCACTCTCGCTGTTTCATTGCATACGTTGCGCTGTGGGCTATTTTAATGGTGATCCTTCAGCCTTCCGCCCATGCACACAAAATTAAGTGCTTTGCTTCGGTGGAGGAAGGGCGGATTGTTGGGTATTCCTGGATGGGGGGCGGTGTGCGGCCGGAAGGTGTGCCATATCGGGTCCTGGACCCGGAGGGCCGGGTGGTCGCTGAAGGTTTGACCTCCGAGGGTGGCACCTTCCAGTTTGCTCCGGCCGGACATTTTGACCACACGATCGTTGTGGAGGCCGGTGAGGGCCATATCGGCCGCTTCACCGTGGAGGCTGGAGAGTGGGCCCCGGCGCCTGCGTCCGCAAAAACTGCAGTCTCTCCGCGCGAGACCGAGAGCGCGACCGCCCGGAGCGGTGAAGCACTGGATGATGCGACCCGGATACATCTACTGAAAAAAGAGCTGGAGGGTTGCCGCGAGCAAATAGCCTTTTGCCGGGCACTGGCCGGAGTGGGGATTATTTTTGGATTGGCCGGGACGGCTTTTTACCTGAAAGCCAGAAAGCAGTTCGGGGTTTCCGCGTGATCATTCTGCAGCCCTCCGGCGTTCATACGTTTGTATCCCGGTTGGATGTGCGGGGGCGGGTGCTCTTTGTTTTTCTATTCGCGTTGTGCGTGGTGATGCTGGACCGGTGGGCCATGCTGATTTCGGCCCTTATAATGGCAATTCTGCTGCTTTTTCTCGCCGCTATGATTCATCGCCGAACGATGCGGCGAATAGCGTCAGTTAATGTGTTCGGTCTGTTTTTGCTGTTCTTTGTGCCGCTTTCGATACCGGGGACGCCCCTGCTGAGCGCGGGGCCACTGGCATGGTCACAGGAGGGCTCAATTCGCGCTTTTCACATCATTATAAAGGCAAACGCCGCCATGATCATGGCGGTGGCCATGCTGGGTTCCATGGAGCCTGCTGATCTGGGGCATGCGCTCAAGGGGCTGAAGCTGCCCGATAAGTTGATCCACGTCCTCCTGTTCACTATCCGGTATCTGGAGGTCGTCCATGAGGAATATCACCGCTTGCGCAATGCCATGAAAATGCGCGGGTTCCGCCCGTCCTGCACCTTGCACGCCCTACGCAGTACCGGGCATTTGCTGGGCATGCTGTTTCTGCGAAGCATTGACCGGTCAGAGCGTATACTGGAGGCCATGCAGTGCCGCGGCTTCTGCGGGCGTTTTTATGTATTGACGGATTTTCGTTGGAACCGCCGTGATGTTTTGTTTTTCTCGGCCACGGCCCTGGCGCTGCTGACCCTGATTATCGGCAACCTCGGGTAGCGCTGCGTGTGACAAAAAAAGGCGTATAGTTAAAGCTGTGATGAGTGAAGAAAACCAAATAAACCGGTGTCCGGCGATCGAACTCAAAGAGGTTCGGTTTGCCTACAGCGACCGCTTGGTGCTGGACGCGCTGGATTTTCGTTTGTTGCCGGGCGAGAAAGTGGGGCTTGCAGGGGCGATGGGGTCGGGCAAAACCACGTTACTGCATATCATAGTGGGGCTGATCAGGCCTCAGCGCGGGGCTGTCGGGTTATTCGGTAAACCCTGTGTAAAAGAAAAAGATTTTGAAGAGGTGCGCCGCCGGGTCGGCCTGGTTTTCCAGGATGCCGACGATCAGTTATTTTGTCCAACCGTGATGGAAGACCTGGTTTTCGGCCCCCTGAATCTGGGAAAGACCATGGATGAGGCAAGGGCCCAAGCCCTGACAGTGCTGGACCGGCTGGGGTTGACCGGATATGAAAACCGCGTGACCTATCGTTTATCTGGCGGTGAAAAAAGGTTGGTATCGCTGGCGACGGTATTGACGATGGAGCCGGACGTGCTCTTACTCGACGAACCGCAGAACGGCCTGGATGAAGAAGCCTGCGAACGCATTCAAAACCTGCTGCAGCAACTTCCACAGGGTATGGTGATTGTCTCCCATGACCATACCTTTCTTGAAGCCGTTACCGACCGCTGCGTATACCTGAAAAACGGGGGATTACCGGATAACGTTGCCACCTGACAGTACTCGGCATTTTTTTTATGCTCGCATCGACGGCCGAAAGCATTATGCTGGGCGCTGTTGTAGTTATAAAGCGCAGAGGTTTATATGGATAATGTCAGATGGTGCCGGTCGGTAATGCACATGATGGACCGCTGCTTGCGTCAACGCATGCAGTGGCGCCGGATGGTCCATATACTGGGCGAATCCGGTGGTGGAGACTGTTTGCACGTTGAAAACAGCTCCGGCGCCTTCAGTCATTTACTGAAGCAGGCCAGCCCCGGGTGGCAAAGTGTTGCTTTGACAGAAGAAGCGGGAAAAATGCATGCATTCTGGGGTGATGGCGGTTCATTCATGCCGGCATCGGGGACGCTACCCTTCGATGACAAATCATTTGATGTCGTGGTGCTGAACGATGTACTCGATTACTATGAAAAAGACGTGGCCATTATCAAAGAAAGCCATCGCATTTTAAAACCTGCCGGCATGCTGATTCTCTTCACCGGGCACGCCAAACCGGGCTTGCTCTGGCCGCTAAAAAACCTGTTGGGGGTGGGGTGCAGCGACTTGGGTCTCAACCGACAGGGGTATACAGAGCCCGAACTTTTTGCCGCCATGAAAGACGGTTTCGACGTGCAGCACTTGCGGTACTATTCCGGTTTTTTTGTCGAAATGGTCTATGCACTGCAATTATGGTCAGCCCGTAAAGGCGGCTGGCTTTCGGTATTATATCCGACGGCCCACGTCACCGAAACCCCATCCGAAACAGTTCTTCTGAAGGCGGCCCGCCATACGGGCATCTTTCGCGTTTTTGAAGAGGTGGCTCGTGCCCTGGATTCCCTGCTGTTCTTTCTGCGCGGTTACCGCATGATGGCGCGCGCGCGTCGCCGCTTGTGGATTCCGCGTAAAACACCCGTCCTAGTGGACGGGCGCTCCATTGCCGAGGCGGCCATCAACACCCGTATCGGCACGGCGGCCCCGTTTTAGAGGGTCGGCAAAGAAGGTTAAATAGTATTGACACGCACCGCACAAGTGATACGTTGTACCCCCTTTTGGAAGAAAATGTTTTAAATGGGGACATAGAAAATGAATACATACAACCCTTCAAAGAAGAAACGGGCGCGCAAACACGGCTTTCGTTCGCGTATGGCTACGAAAAACGGGCGAAAAACACTATCGCGCCGCCGTGCCAGAGGCCGTGCCAGTCTAACTGTTTAAGGTCATGGAGACAGACGGGCGTCCGGGGATAAGGCGTAACGCGCGAAAGGAATCCGATTCCAGTCTTTGCACCCGGCCTCCAAGGCAGACGCTGAACAAAAAGCAGCGGCTGACTTCTTCGGCCCTGTTTCGTGAAACCTATGACCAGAAAACGCGCTGGTTTGGTGACTATATGGTATATTGGGTTCGCAGCGGCCCGCAGGCTTCGTTGCGACTGGGGGTAGTGGCTGGCCGGAAAGTGGGCAAGGCGGTTCAGCGCAACCGCGCCCGACGAGTATTGAGAGAAGTGTTCCGCAAGAACAGAGCCCGCTTGTCTGGAGAAGTAGATGTGATTTTAATTGCGCGCCGTGCTGTTGTGCAAGCCGACTGGGATGCTGTCGAGCGCGAGTTTATGGCACTGTCAAAAAAGGCGGGACTGCTAACCTGCGTTATTCATAAAAACGCCATAACGAATGGTATATGATGAACAGCAATGAGTAATGAATAGTGCAGCTAAAAATCGAATTTGAACTTAATAACGGAATCGATCACATGAGACCATGGCGTTTTTTACCCAGAGGGCGCGTTAAAAATACTGCATCTGCGTTGCCGCTCCCGGCGGTCACTCCCATTCTTCGAATGGGCCGTCTCCGCTTCGCTTCGGCGGTTGCCATTGGTTTGCGGCAGTCACTACAGCGGCACCCTTGGCTCCCACGCAAAGCGTGGCAAGTTCGCAGCCCTGTCCCGCTTGTGCGGGATACAGCATTTTGAACGCGTGTATAATTCAGGCTAAAGTAGGTATGAGAAAAATCGTTTTGTTTTTGATACGACTATACCAGTTGACGCTTTCCGGTCTGCTGGGGGGGCGCTGTCGGTTTGTCCCTTCCTGCTCTACTTATGCGCTGGAGGCGGTGGAGCGTCACGGAGCCTTTCGAGGTGGTCTGCTGAGTTTCGTACGGTTGCTCAAATGCCACCCTTTTCATCCGGGTGGAGTTGATCCGGTGCCGCCCGTTCACGATTCGTTAAAAGACAAGACGGTGCATAGGGAGATACAGCATTTATGAAACGTAAAGACATTGTTCCTATAGTTTTACTCGCGGCCCTTTTACTTTTGTGGGCCCCTGTCGACCGGTTGA
>CAYXEW010000112.1:0-7646 GCA_964464115.1 uncultured Verrucomicrobiota bacterium | reverse complement strand
GACCTTTCCATTAACCGTCAATATTTTTCATCTTCCACAAAATTCTACGAGGAACCTGTTCCTTTGCGTTCATTGTGCTCTTTTGCGGCTACATTTTTTTTATTAACTGCGAAGGAACGCAGAGAACTCAAAGATCTATTTCTCACTATATTTTCTATGCCTATGTTAATCTTTTCCTTTGCGTTCTATGAACGGCATCAGAACAGGACCTGAGGTACCATGATAACATCATTTTTCAGTAACCTGATATCGGGCTCCTCGCCCTCGATAATACGTGGGACACGTACGCGAATGGAAGTATCTTCGCCCCCGCTGCGGCGCACTATTTTAACCCGGTTAATTGCCGCTAAATCAGTAAAACCTCCCGCCTCAGCGATAGCTTGAAGAAGGGTCATGTCTTGCCCGCTCGGCATCGAACGCACACCCGGCTGCTTCACTTCGCCCAACAGCACAACCTGGGCTCGCGAAGATTCCGGGAGTGTGACAAAGACTTTTGGATCGACGAGGTATTGACTGGCCAGTTGTTGCTTAATCTCATATTCCGCCTGCTGAAGAGTCACCCCCTGCAAATGCACATAACCCAGCAAAGGATGTCTTATACGGCCCGATTGATCCAATTGAAACAGGCCCGACAGATCGGATTCTCTGAATACCTGAAGATCAATTTCATCACCCGACTTCAGAACATAGTCCTGCAATAAATCATTGCTTTCCAGGCTGTCTTCATCCTGCGGAACCGTCTGCAACAGCGCACACCCTGCAGAGGCCAGCACGATACAGCCGGCTACCCATATACGGCATATGATGTTCACTAATAAACCGCCCGCCTAATAATTCCAGCTCATTCGAAACGACCACTGATCGTAATCTGTATCTTCATTCAGTGAGCTGTCTCTCTCATTATAACTATAAGCGACTCCTACAGATAGATCGCTTTTCAGCCACCAGTCAATGCCCAGACGATAACCCCAGTACGTTTCGTCAGCCGCAAACGAATTATCAATATAGTCTATGTCGCCAACCAGAAAAGAGGCCGAACCGCGCAGGGACTCTACCAGTAAGCGTCGGTTGACCCCAAGAGTCAGTCGACGATCCCATACAGCGCCCGCCTGCCCCGTTACATCGGGACGCAGATCTGCAATGGCATCCAGACTGAAAACGGAGAGACCACCGGGTGAATAGTCCATATAATAATTTGCTATCCACTTGGATGTATCCCGAATAGAAGAATCGTCGTACTCCCGCCAACGGTATCCAACGGAACCGCTGGCCGTTGTCTTGGGCGTCAACCGGCCCCTCAAACCCAGTGATAGTTCGGCAAAATCGGCATCACTGTAAACGCCTTGTTCTGAGCGATCCAGCTCATCGCGACCCAACCCCGGCTCGATATACCAGTCACTGCGCTCCGTTAAACGATGGGCGTACCGGACGCGTCCATAATAGCGATTGTAATTGATATATTCATCGCGGTCATAATCATAAACACCCACCATGGCGGCGGCCCCGATATCAGACTTCATGGATAACCGATATTCGTAATCGGCATTGACGGTTATGTCGCGGAGCACGATACGCTCACCCAGGGCCCAGTCCGAGCGCTCCTGCCGCCGGTGTCCTGCCCGCAGACTCAACCTGCTTCGTCCGGTTTTATAGACGCCGCCCAGCATCAACATATAGGCATTACCGTTTTCCAGCAGTTCCTCTTTTTCATAAACAGGAATCTGCATACCGGTATCAATATATACATGATTATGCTCCGGCCGGCCATAGACCAGCATGGCCCCCGGCACCAGTGTGAGCGTTGCAGAGGATATTTCATTGGACTCTGACAAATAGTAATTGTCACTCTGCGAATAAGCGAGGCTGAGACGCGGCAACAGCGCCCACTTGTCAACCGGCACATAAAACGGTTCATAATTATCGCCGCGGTCCATGTTGTATGCCGACTCGATGCCACGCGTGTAAAAGGCAGAGGTATAGTAGTCGGGACGAGCATGCACCATGATAAAGCTCAGCAACAAGATGCATCCAATGGACAGGTATATTGTCAGTTTTATATGTTTCATAATTACTGATCCTCAAATTTAAAATTCTGTATCAATTCAATTTCACCCTCATCATAAGGATCACCGTCCTTCTTCAATACATCGTGCTGCCACAGATCGGGATTCTCATCCGAACGCATCTGGTCCTGCTGGATGTATTCCTGTGTAGCTCCCTGCACCAGCCCCCGGTTGAACCATCCAATACCGTGCTGGGCAAACAAGGGGAGAATCTTTTCGAACGTATTTCCCTGCTGACGCAGCAGCCAGTCTGAACAAACAATAGGCCGATTATACTGTTTCAGCATTTCAATCATCGACTCCATTTTTTCAGGTCTGTCAAAGCTATGGAAGGTGATAAGATCAGAACGCTCCAGTTTACGCATCATCATAGCACTACCGGGTCGGCTCCAGGCCGGCACTGCGACCGGTTGCGAAGGATCAACGTCCCTCGCCCAGTTGAAGACCTGCTCCATAAACGGAAGTGAGTCCTCCCAGAGCCCACCATCACCAGCTCGATTATAGAGATCCCAGAAAGCCACCCGGCTGTCTTTTCGGTATTTTTTTATGACGGCTTCAGTAAACTCCTCAAGCAACGGCCAGCTATCGCGGTTTGTTACAGCGTTATAACCGGGACTAGGCACCCAGTGGGCATTATGCTTGCCCGGGACAGGCTCCGGCTGCGGGCCGTAAAATGGTTCATCACCCGCCAAATTCTTATCGTCAAACATCACGGGCACCACAACGAGGTCATGCTTATCCGCTACCTCCATGAATTCATTTAAACGATCCATGAAGCCATCTCTGTCATTTTCCCAGACGACGTATTGAAGCTGCACGCGTACCGCCGTATAGCCCGCATCCTGAGCCCAACCGAGCTCTTCATCAATGACGTCGGCATCAAAGGATTCCTCCATCCAGAATTCAGTAGAATTTACAGCATAGCGCGGTGTATAGTTAAACCCTTTGATAGGCCCCATTTTCTCGTACCAATCCCATATTTTGCGTTCACCCCACCGCCCCTTCGAAGAGGGCATATTAATGGGCGGTAAAGCAGGTGTGTCACGCCTGGGCACATCTGTGGAAGAGGGACTGACATCGAGAACACCCGGCTCTGAGCCGACAAAATTCACTCCGCCTTTGCTTCCTATATAACCTGTCAGTCCGCCTTTATCAAATTGAACGGGGTCGGCAATATAATCGTCCAGATCGTCAAAAAAGACTTCACATACTTCAAATTCACGCAACTCTGAATCCATTACCGCTTCGTTTTTTTCAAACTGTGCACTATCGCCGGACACTTTCAGCACACCTCCTTCATTCTGAGCCAGAATGACTTTATCCGAACCATCAGGTGTCACCGTCACTTCCGAATCTTCACTCACTACGATCCATTCATCAGCCGCCTGTTGCGCCACAACTACCGTCCCCATATTCATGGTAACTTCGCCGCCTTCGACCATCACACGAATATCACGGAGGCCGGGCTCACTCGAAGTGTGAATCAGAATGCGTCCCCTGTTCAATTGTATATGAATGCGTCTCTGTATGTCATCAGATGACTTGGGCAATCCCTTGGATTCATGTCTCAACATGGATAACACTATTTCTGTGTCGGGTGCAATACACAAGAGAGCACCGGGCGACAGGACAACACACGCGCGGCCATCGTCGCCCGTTATAATAAAGTCGGACTCACCAACCGCACTGCCGTCTGCCAGATGTATTGTTTTCCAGGTACGTCCGTGAGCAGAGCCTGTCTGCAATTTTGCTCTTACACTGCCGACCTGTTCCACGACAATGGCCTCACCCACATATCCCCATGCATGCTGCAAGCCCACGCATCCCAGCAGGACAGCTGCCAGCATGCAGATAATTTTTCTATATTTTTCTATTGTATTCATAACGCACCTACTCCTTTACATAGTTTGAGGACACACAAGAGTCTGTCAAATGGTCATTCAAAATCCACTTTATTCTAAGGCTGCAACTCTGACTGCAGAGCAACTGAGAGCAGGCTACTCTGTTTCTATAAGAACCGACGGTCTGAGTATGAGTCCGACCATTCAAACCGGTGATACCGTTGTCATCGACCCCATCATGAAACGGCCCGTCAGATGCGGCATGATTCTGCTTTATCTCGCCCACAACCGCTGTATTCTTCACCGTTGCGTCGGCCGCGAAAGGGGAACAAGACGCCTGCTCTGCACCGGCGATGCCGCGCTCAAAGGAATTGAAAGCATTGAGCGCGAGGCGGTCATCGGCGTCGGGGTGTCGGTTCGGCGCCATGACCATTGGAAGGCGCTCCATACACGCAAGCATCGGGCTTACGGCATGATCCGCTACTTTGTACGCCCTCTTCGGCGATTGTTTGCTTATGTTGTTCATACGGCAACACCTGCGGGTTTCAACATATAATCGGCGACGGTATGCACGGCCGACAGCGATTTTGTAAAGTCCAGCAACGACAGCGGGACTTCCCTGCTCAAACGATGCAATGCAGAGAGCGTTGCCTCGGTCCATTCCTCTTCAAACCAAGGCACAGAGACAGTGACGAGGAGCTCTTGAACACACTCGTTCGGTCCGACTTCACGTATCCGGTTTTCATCTGACTGCCGGAGCAGAAACAGACCGGCAAGCGGGGCCGTTTCATTCAAAGCGTAGCGCCCGGAACCATGCCAGGGGGTTCCCGCCGCATACCATTGTCCACTTTTTTTATAGAGCAAAACCCTGTCGTCATTTAAAACCCTTCCACCGGATTGTGCAAACAGCTCAGCCATCGTTGACTTTCCGGCACCGCTGCGACCGGTAAAGACATACGCTTCGCCATCATAAACAACAGCGGCCGCATGAATGAGCATGCCGCTACAGTGCGACAGGCAACCCCAGGTGAGAATTTGATCGATTGGATAGCACATGGCTTGCTCACAGGACTGCAGACGATCGCCGCGTACAACGATCTCCGCAGTACGACAGGCAGCATCCACAGTGCAGCATCGGTCAGGGGCTTGCTGCGTATAGCCTGTACAAAAGCGGTACTCATCAGCTGACTTCCACAATGCCCAGTTTTGGCCACTCATATAGACCGGAGGCCCCCCCGGTCGATTCACTGTACCCGCTTTGATATCCACGGTGAGATCCATAGGAGCCATTTGATCAGACTTTTCAGTACTGATGAAAGCACGATATGCACGATCAGTATGCACGGCGGGAGTATCCCCTACAGAGCGGATACGCCATGCCATTGGACCTATAACCATGCCAAAATTCATTTCCTATGAGCCCTCGTTATAGGCCTGTGACGGCGGTCCCATGCATGCACTATCCGAGCCGAGTTTACAGCCGGTCGCCAACGTCTCATCCAACGCCAGGTCCACCCTTTCTATCGAAGGCTTCTCGTAGACTTTCTTTTCGTTTTCTTCTCTAGTTTCATTCTTCATGATTTCTCTTCCTTCATACTTTCCTTCAACAAATCATAACGCCGTTCAACAGACTCAAGACTGAAAGACGATGCTGTCTCTTCACAGCCTGTTTCCAGGTAATTCACGGCCGGACAATGCGTGCATAAGCCTATGGTCTCTGGATCTTCCCCGAGGCTTGAAATGCGTCTCTTTTCTGACATATCACTGTTCATCCTGGACCATATTTCACCAAAAGTTTCCGCAGCATCCCGTTGATAAACATATTTATGACTGAGTAACAGGCACGGTGAATATGCCCCGTCGGGTTCACAATGAAAGCCCGTTCTCCCTGCACCGCATGAATATAGCACATTTGGATCAATATGCAGATCTTTTGAGCGATTTAAAGCCATGCGCCATTCCTGCATGCGGGCCCTATCAGCAGCATCATAAGCAACTGACTCCTCTGCCCCGACGCGATACTGGACCGGTTTTGTCTGTCGGTCAGCTATTCGGGGAAACACATCACAGTCATACCGGAACGGTATATCCAGCTTTTCGGCCTGTCCCTTCATGCTCATTAATTCATGCTTATTCAAGGTCAGTAGCACCGTTTTCAAGACCAGCGGAATACCCGCCTCCCGCAACCGGTGTACACCCTTCCATGCCTCTTCATGCGATCCATGTACACCCGTGACCCTGTCGTGAATTTCGGGCGAGGCTCCATAAAGGCTAACTTCTACTTTGCGCGGCGGAAATTCTCTAAAAACAGCGAGTTCCTCGTCACCGACCATGGATCCGTTACAAAAAACCGTCACGATTAGTCCCTGTTCACATGCAAACCGATAGATATCGACAAAATCAGGGTGAAGCATTGGCTCCCCTCCTGTAATGAGTAAATACAGACAACCTGCTTCAACCCATTCCTTTATGTCGTTCTTTATAGCATCACCGCTTCGCATATTGACATCTGCCCGCTGCCCATCACTTAAATAGCAGTGACAGCAGTCCATATTACACAAATGGTTGAGGGCAACAGATCCGGAAACGGGAATCTGCATCATATGTGCCCTGCGCCGGAAGCCATCCGTCCACTGTCTGGAAAAACTGTCTTTCTTTGAACAAATCATGATATATGGGCCTTCAGTAACCCCGCATCCAGCAATTGATCCACAAATTGGGAACAGTCATCCGCGGCTCGGTCGCTGTCAATCCGATACATACCGGCGATGAACTGTGATATCTCCGCAATAGATTTCCCCTCCACGATCCGTTCCCAGATAAACATACCCGTTTCATTGAGAGGAAAGACGGCATGATCATCTGCAGCGTTACCCGACACAGGTACCAGCAGAGCGTCATCGCCTATGTGGCGCACCACAATTTTTCCGACAGGTTCATACTGACGGTCAGCAACTGTTTTCTCTTTCATACTCATCGGTGAATTCCCAGTACTACTTCTGTTTGATGACATCCTGCTTAATGTAGACTTTGTCTTTCATCGGTACGCGTGCTTTTATCTTTTCGCGAATACCATCCGGCATATTGCTTTGCGATAGAATTTCCAACGCAGTCGGGGATGACGTCCAGTCGATCAGATTGCTGGAAACCGAAATCCTGTATTCGACATTCTTGGCGCCCCGGCGCTGGTACCACTCCAGCACAGCCCAGTCACTGTCATCTTCAGTGCCGCGCAAACCTCTCAAGACAGGCACAAGGTCATCACCATTCGGATCACTGCCGAGGGCGTACTCGACATAATTATTGAATCCATTATTGTCGGCATCGGCTTCTTCATCACTCACAGACGGGTCAGCCAGATCACCCGGTGCAAAGCGCTGCCAGCGCCACTGTGCATAACCCGCATCTGCAACAGTGCCCTGCGTATTACCCGCAAATCGCATGGCCGGATCGCCCAGCAGGTTATAGATGCCAAAGGTATCGGCATCATAATCGGCCCCCAGTTCGGCTGTCTGCACCGAAAGGCCGAGGGTACCCGATTTATCCTGCAGCACATTTTTATAAAATGTTTTACCCATACGTGCTGCCGCATCATTGCGCGAAAGACCCGAGGGGCCCCATACGGCCACAGCACCGCCGCCCTCTTTGCGTATCAGATCTTCTGCAAGACAGTTTTCTCCGGGAACTTCAAAGCGGCCGACCAGGCAGCTCAGGGCCACCAGCACCGGCGGACTGGCCGCAT
>CAYXEW010000111.1:0-7672 GCA_964464115.1 uncultured Verrucomicrobiota bacterium | reverse complement strand
AGATAGGTGTGTACGAGTAGGTGTACGAGTACGTTATTTGCGATCCTGACCTGTTGTCGTTCCTCCAACCTTCATTCCCACGCCACGAGCATTCGCACGACATCGGCGAGGACACCCTCAGGTCTTCCTTGTCGAACTGTGATCTCATAATCGAATCCCGTACTCTTACACCTACTCTTACACCCCCAATCTCTCCCTATCCATGCCCGGAAAATCTCGCTACGAGATATTTCCGACCCTTCAATCCGCTATTTTCCAACATTTCCAGCAAAGTATAAGACATCCTGCAATCCGCCAAGTCTCTTTTTACCCACCCAATCTATGGTGTCTTTACGATAAAGCGTCCAAAATTTCCTGTTGCTGTTTTTCCATTTCATCAATTTCAGTTTTCCAGTACTGGTGTGACCCCCAGTCCGGCAACAGCCGGGTAAAGCCACCATCTGCCGCCTGTTTTACACACCAGGCTGTATAATGCACAAAGCGCATCGCGCGCAAAGGTTCGGTGAGCTTCAGCATCTCGTAAGGAAATTCGCGAAACGTCTCATAGCCATCCATAAAGAGTTCCAGCTCATAACGGACATCCTGCACCCGCCCCGGCAGTAGCATCCAGATGTCCTGGATGGCGGGTCCCGTAACCATGTCATCAAAATCGATGACGAAAAAACCCTCGCCGGGACGATAGATTATATTCTGCTGATGGCAATCGCCGTGAATACGGATCGTCGGAATATCGTCGAAGAGTGGAGCAATAAGATCCGCCACCCCTTGCACAGCTTCACTGTAAGAGACCGCGAGGTCCGGCTGAATGAGCCCGGACTGAAGGATCATAGCCAGGTGCAGTTGCATCGAATGGCGCGGGTGCAACGTCATGCGGTCGCGGACAGCATGCCGCTCTCCCACCATATGGACCCGCGCAATCAAGCGTCCCAACTGCTTCCACTGCTCCTCCAGAAATTCATCGCAGACGCGGCCGCCCTTTTTCGGATAGATGGCAAAATACATCTGGTGGTGCTCAAACAGGGCGCGGCCCCCTACCGTGAGTGGCGCAATAACCGGCAATTCCTCCGCTTGCAGTTCCATGACAAAATCCAGCTCATCCTGCAGGGCCTCATGGGACCACCGCCCCGGGCGATAGAATTTCGCAACCACGGACTCACCCTCGACGAGCTGGACTTCATAAACCCTGTTGATATAACTGTTGAGTGGGCGACAGACATTCGTGCTGCGACGACCCAGCGCCGCCTCAACCAAGTCGATCACCAGAGCCGGATCCAAATGATCAAAGTCACTTTTTGCTTCTGTATATTCCATAGAACCTTCTATTAATGGAAAAATGACGCCGACCACTCACAGAAAAATGCAGCCTGGCATATCCGCACGCGCATTCGACTACATAAATCATGCAGAAAGACTGAGCTACATCAAGGAGCTTGTAAAGAATACTTGACCGGCAGAGTGGTGCTCAGCAAGGGAATCCAAAAGGGAACGGTGAAGACAACCGATACGAATAGCTCTTTATCTTGTTTCAATTAAATCTGTGAAAAACCGTTTCATCTGTGGTTACCATATGAACATGAATGGTTATTTATTTATTATTCTTCTGTTGCTGATCGGGCATTACCTGCTCGATCTCGTATTGGAATGGCTCAATATCAAGCATATCAAGCCGAAGATTCCCGCATCATTCGAGGGCTGGTATGACGGCGAACAATATGCCCGGTCACAAAAATATCTCCTTGAGACCAGTCGGTTTGACGTCATCTCTTCGACAATCATGCTGCCCGTAACACTGCTTTTCATCCTGCTGGGTGGATTTGGCTTTGTAGACGCTATGGCCCGCAGCGCCGGACTTAACATGATCGGAACGGGCCTGCTGTTCACGGGGGGGCTGGTACTCCTGTCCCAGCTTGTACACATACCCTTAAGTATCTACTCCACCTTTGTGCTGGAAGAAAAATATGGCTTCAACAAAACCACGGCCGGCACCTTCGCGCTTGACCAGTTAAAATCCATATTGCTCATAGTCGTGATCGGAGCTCCTGTTCTGAGTCTGGTGCTGTGGTTCTTTTCGGCGGCCGGTCAGTGGGGCTGGCTGTACTGCTGGATAGCGCTGAGCCTCATTCAGCTTTTTTTAATGATCATAGCCCCCGTCACCATCCTGCCACTGTTCAACAAGTTCACGCCGATGGCTGAAGGTGAGCTTAAATCGGCGATACAGCGCTATGCCGATAAAGCGGGCGTTTCCCTGAAAGGCGTTTTCACCATAGACGGCTCGCGGCGCTCCACTAAAAGTAATGCGTATTTTACTGGGCTGGGTCGCTGGAAGCGCATTGCCCTTTTCGACACGCTCATCGAAAAACACTCAATCCCGGAACTGGTTTCCATACTAGCTCACGAAGTGGGACACTATAAACTGGGCCACATAAAATGGATGATGCTGATCTCCATCTTTTCGAATGGTATCATGCTGTTCATCCTGTCGCTGTTTCTATATCGAAAAGGCCTGTACGAGGCCTTCAGCGTATCTTTTGAAACCGTTGGCGGGCATCTGCCGATCTATGCCGGGCTTGTATTTTTCGGGTTTCTTTATACACCCATCAACCTGATCCTTTCTATTGTCGGCAACTGGCTTTCCCGTAAACATGAGTACGAGGCCGATGCCTTTGCGGTCGAAACAGCCGAAAACCCCGACGCCATGATCGACGCGCTGAAAAAACTCTCAGTCGATAATTTGAGCAACCTCACGCCCCATCCGGCCATGGTCTTTATGACGTACAGTCACCCGCCAGTCTTGGAACGGATAAAAGCAATCTGCGACAGAAAAGAAGACCGCCATCCTAAATCCGGCAGTTAACAGGCTGAAAAAAGACGTTATTTTTTTCAGACGGTGCACCCTCTGGGCATAGAAATGGTTTCAGCATTTTAACTGCTGTTTACAGGGTCATGGATTGATACAGAATTTGCTGAAATAAATGAATCATTCAGGTTAAAATGACGCCATGCAACAATCATATAATATTGGCGTGTTGGGGCCAAACAGCTGTTCACCGGAAGAAGCTCTGCTCGGCATGCAAACAGGCAGACTGATTGCCGAAGCCGGGGCCACACTTATATGCGGCGGTATGGGTGGCATGATGGAGGCCGCGGCAAAAGGCGCCAAAGAGGCCGGAGGAATTACAGTCGGCATTTTGCCGACCGATAACAGTGCCGATGCAAATGCGTTTATCGATGTGGCTCTGCCCACCGGCATGGGAGCTTTTCGCAATATGATGCTGGTGCGTTCATGTAGCGCCGTCATAGCCATACACGGGGCATACGGAACGCTTTCGGAAATTGCCTTTGCACTAAGAATAGGAGTCCCGGTTATAGGTCTTTACACATGGAGCCTGATGAAAAACGGAAAAATCGATACTGGTATTATACATGCAAAAACACCTGAAGAAGCCGTAAGTAAAGCGCTTGAAAACACCTGTAGGAGTCAGGTCTGAACATAGAACAAACGGTGGATTACATTGTAGGGCGCTAATGGCTGAAGGCCTTCGCGCCGTTCTTGATGGAGGTGCGGCTGGAAGGTCTGCTCCGTTTCAGCTTTTATTTTCATAGCCATCTGCTAACATTTTTATTAATTCATACCTGAAATTGGAGGTAGCTATGCTTGAACTGCTTGATCTTTCACAACGCACCGCCAAAGATGTTTATAAGAAAGAAAAGGACAAGCTGGATCTGCGCTTGGCCGAGCTACAGCGACGGGCACGAGAAAAGAAAATCCCCCTCTTGATTCTGTTTGAAGGCTGGGATGCCGCCGGCAAAGGTACCCTCATCAATGAACTGATTCTGCCGCTGGATCCGCGCGGCTTTAAAGTCCACAGCATTCTGAGACCGACAGAGGAAGAGCAACATTACCCTTTTCTCTGGCGCTTCTGGAACAAAATTCCCGAAAACGGCGTTATTGCTGTATTCGATCGCAGTTGGTACAGCCGCCTGCTGGATGAACATATTGAAAAAAATACCAAGAAGAACCTGATTGATCAGGCTTTCCGCGACGTCACCTCATTTGAACGGCAGTTGAACGACGACGGCATGGTCATTATCAAGTTCTTTCTGCACATCAGCAAGGATGAGCAGAAGAAGCGTTTCAATAAACTGGCAAAGAATCCGGCTACCGCCTGGCGCGTAACGGATGATGATCGTAAGCGACACCGGCGCTACAAGAGTTACCTGAAAGCCAGTGAGGAAATGCTGGCGGCTTCCGAAAGCGGCTTTGCCCCATGGACCGTGATTGAGGCCCATGACCGCCGCTTTGCTTCACTGAAAATTTTCCGCACCGTCATTGACCGTCTTGAACGCCAGCTGGCAAAAAAAGAAGTAAGGAACACCGGCCAACAGAAACCGGAAAAGACGCCGCTTAGAACTGCCGGCATTCTTTCACAGCTTGACCTCTCACAAAACCTGTCGCGCGATAAATATCGCAAACAGTTGAAGGAAAAACAGAAGAAGCTGCGTGAACTTGAGCATAAACTGTATACTAACCGCATTCCGCTGGTAATCGTATATGAAGGCTGCGATGCCGCCGGCAAAGGCGGTAGTATTCGACGCCTTACCGCAAATCTTGATCCGCGCGGCTATGAAGTTGTGCCAATTGCCGCCCCCAATGACGTAGAAAAACAGCATCATTATCTGTGGCGTTTCTGGAATCGTATGCCAAAAGCCGGACATATCACCGTGTTCGACCGTTCATGGTATGGCCGGGTCATGGTGGAACGCATCGAAGGATTCTGCTCCCCCGCTGAATGGCGCCGAGCCTACCGTGAAATCAATGAAATGGAGGCGCATCTAACCCATTTCGGAACAGTACTTGTGAAATTTTGGCTACAGATTGACCAGGAAGAACAGTTACGCCGTTTTGAAGACCGTCAGCGCCAGAAACACAAACAATGGAAAATAACCGAGGAAGACTGGCGCAACCGCAAGAAATGGCCGCTGTATGAACAGGCCGTCGAAGAAATGCTGCTACGTACCAGCACCCCGCATGCACCATGGACCATTGTTGAGTCAAATTGCAAACTGTTTGCCCGCGTCAAAGCGATTGATACAGTGATCAATGCCGTCGAAGCTATGGTTTAAACAAAACCGAGATGTTCGAGTCAGGTCTGAACATATAACAAAACGGTGGATCACATTGTAGGGCGCTAATGGCTGCAAGCCTTCGCGCCGTTATTGACCGAGGTGCGGCTGGATGCCCCATACTCAGTAATCGGAAAACAAAAGGAAGAAACTCAAACCGCCGTGATCAACCCAGGCTATAGTCTGTGCGTACAAACGATTTGCTCTGCATCCCGTCAACACACTCAAAGGCATTCGATCAACACGCATTGCTTGAAAATCAGCCTTTATAACTGAAAACTTATCCTTGCCCGGACCAACACACCTGCGTATAAATTCCATATAAGGAAATTAAACGCGAAGGGGCCACGTCCAAGATCATTTTATGCCGAATACTGCCGGCGGGGGTTCTTCGCAAATATTAACGTTGGTCAGCGGCAACACTCGGCATAAAACGCTCTGTGTTGTGCAAGAGAAGATGAAAGCAATTCTTACAGTCCTACTTGCCACAGTGACGGCATCACTCGCGGGCGATGTCGAAACCACGGCGATCTCTGTCACCAACGGCACTCGGGTCGTGCGCACCCAGGCGTTCACCCGCGACGGCACCACCAATCTTGTCTGCATGACTTACACTCGTGACGGGGCGATCAACCTAATCCGGCAAACGGTGCACGTCCGGGGCGCACTTGCCTTGGAGTTGTGGGAGAAGCAGGACGGGCTGACCTGTTCTGCGCACTCGATCCCTGGCGTGAATGTGGGTACCCACTTCACGCCCGACGGCGTACTTGATCATGTGAACCTAATGACCACCAATCTGGTCACGCTCGATCACTTCACCGTGACGAACGGACTCCTCCATCCCGTATCTTCCACGGACCTGAGGAAGGCGAATGAAGTATCCGGAGACATTGTTGAACTGATCGGGAGTGTCACAAACACACCGCCGAAGAGTTCAAGGCACGGGCAAGGGAACTGATTGAGAAACACAAAACGAAATGATAACTGCACAACAACAGCCTGCTCCCTATTTCAAACCCGCCGTTTCACTCTGGTTTTGTAGAGAAAGGCACACGTTCGGTGTGAGGAAGATATGAAACGGATCGGCATCATCGTCGCTTTTCTGCTGGTCGCCGCTGGTGGCGTCGGCCTTGGGTGGTGTCTCGGCTACACCCGTCCCATCCTTCGACACATGCGTCTCATTCGAGAGGCCACCGGTTTGGACGAAGCTGGCTTTATAAAGCTGTACCGCGAGATGCAGGTCATGGTCCGCGACCATGAGGATGACGACGTGTATGCCGCAGCCATCTCGGCCAACGCGCTTTCTGCGCTTTCAACCGGCGACGTTGCCCGTGCCAACAGGTGGCTCATTCTCCCAACCGCATTACACTACGTCCACCATCTTTCCAACGTCCCGGCCTCAGAACTGCCTGAGTACAGGCAGAAGCTGAGGCAACGGATCGAGGACACCATGGAACGGAATGAGGAACTCCGGATCAAGATTAAGGAGCTGGAAAGGAAAACCGAACCAGAGAATTGACCCGTACCCAGTAAGGCCGCGCGATGCGCGCCCTCACTGGTCCGGTGAGCACGACGTTCGCAAATATAAAATCGTCGCTCATCAATATTGCTACTAATCGGTTGATAAGATAATATTGATTTATGAAAATCAGGGAATTGATATGGCCAAATGACAGGATTGAGCATATCGCTGCACATCGAGTGAATGTTGTCGAAACAGAAGAAGTGTGCTTCGGAGATCCATTAGTTTTACGTAGTAAGACAGAGGGAGCGAACCCCGTTTATTATGTACTTGGCCAGACAACTGCAGGACGATACCTATTCTGCGTTATCATTCAGTTTCCCGATGGCAAAGGTTATCCGATTACGGCTCGTGACATGACAGATAATGAACGGAGGCGATTCAAAAGTCGAAAAAGAGATGAATAAAATTCCACAAATAGATTCTATAGCAGACGTTGCCCGGTTTTGGGACACCCACGACTTAACCGATTTCGAGCATGAACTCGAGGAGGTTAAAGAGCCTGTGTTCGAGTCTGGCAACATTCTACGGATTGCACTTCCTCGCGATGACGCGGCGGCATTACATCGTGAGGCCGAATCACGAGGAGTGGAAGACACTGAACTTGTTCGGGAGTGGCTGAGCGAAAAGCTCCACGCGGTTTGACGCATGACCAATATGCCAATCGGGTGGCCGGAGACTGACCCAGTAGGCCAGTCCCGGCTCCCAAACCACCGTACATGCGGGTTCCCGACCCTTCGGGATTCCGGCAGTTACGCCACACCCGAGGGTGCCATTTGGCTCACGTCTCGATAATCGATAAACAGCTCTTGCATTGTTCATAAATATTCCTCAGCGATGCATCCTTGCTCATCCTCTTCTTCAAATACTTAATCCGCGCAAATACCGTCTTGTAGACCATAACGCCAGCAAGAAAATCAGAAATAGAAAAAGGGATCACCCTTTTTTCCATTTTCTCCATCGCTCCGCTCCCCCCAAAGCGGCAATTCAGATTGCCGCACTCCAAACAAATATGGAGTGCGGTGA
>CAYXEW010000110.1:0-7829 GCA_964464115.1 uncultured Verrucomicrobiota bacterium | reverse complement strand
CAAATTATATCAAAATTTACCGTTGACTTCTTCCTGGTACTCTGACCCCTCAGGAGGCGAAAATGGTCGCGGTGGAACGCGACCCTCCACATATCTGGCCGAGCCATCTCCTGTTAAAAAAAATGATTTTGCTATCCATGATTTTGTCATCCATCTTCCAGTCCCCCTCTTTGCGTTCTCTCGCGGCTAAATAAGAAAAAGTTCTGCACCGAAAAGGTCGCGGTGGAATGCGACCCTCCACATTAATGTACCAGTTGATTTTTACTGAAATATCTACCCATCATGATCCGCAGGGTTTACTATTTATACGATTATGAATAATAAAGATGAGCCCGTATAGAATGAAAGCATTACCGTGTTGGTGTATGCTGGTGTATTCCTTTGAAGGAGGCCGCAATGGATAAACAGAGCTCTATTCAGTTGAAAGATTTTTATGAAGCAGCGCGGGATGTGCTCTCGCTGGAACTCATATCGGGAAAAGAATTTTTGGACCGAAACGTGCAGGAGGTGTACTTGTCCCGGCCGGGGTTAGCCCTCGCCGGCTACTTACAGCATTTTGCCAACCGCCGTATACAGGTGCTGGGCCTTTCAGAGAACACCTATCTTAAGCAGCTTGATGACAAAAAGCGTAAAGAGCACCTGGAAACAATCTTCGAACAGACCATTCCGTGTATCATCTTAACGCGAAATCGGCATCCTTATCCGGAGATAATAGAACTGGCCGCTGCATATAAAGTGCCGGTGATGCGCACCCCCATGGTGACGAACGAATTCATGCACGCGGGGACGATACTGATTGAGAGCCTCGTGTCGCCGCGACAGCGCGTTCAGGGCACCATGATTGATATCAAAGGAATCGGGCTGCTGCTGGAGGGCTCTCCGGGTATTGGAAAGAGTGAAACAGCCTTGGGCCTCATACAAAGGGGACACAGTCTGGTATCTGACGATGTTACCATTCTCCGCCGCGTGAGCTGGGGTGCCCTGATGGGGACAGCGGTAGATCTGACCAAGTTTCATATCGAAATACGCGGGGTCGGCATTATACATGTGCCCAGTCTGTACGGCGTTACATCCGTCCGGGCGCAGAAGCAGCTCGACATTATTGTAAAGCTCTATCGCGACAGCACGGACAAAAGTGACACCGAAATAGCGCCCTGCCGGGAGATCCTCGGTGTTCAGATTCCGGTGATATATCTGCATGTGGATGTCGGACGGGATATGGCGCACATCGTGGAACTGGCGGCGCTGAATCATCGCCTCAAAGTGCTGGGCCACGATGCGGCAAAAGAACTGGACGCCAAAGTCGTCGAACTATTGACACGCAAAAAAGGCATTATGGATTAAACCGTTAACTCTCTCATTTAAACAAGAGTCATGAAGGAAGAAAGGCGAAAAGTTAAAGTCTTAAACGAGTACGGCATTCATGCCCGCCCGGCAGCTCTTTTTGTCAAAATGGCTACTAAATATGCCAGCGATATTATGGTAGAGAAAGATGGCATACAGGTGTCCGGCAAGAGTATTATGGGGCTGCTAACAATGGAAGGACACCAAGGGGCCGAGCTTGTATTATGCGCGAAAGGACACGATGCCGCTGAAGCCTTGGCAGCACTGGAACAGCTCTTCCATAATAAGTTTTTTGAAGATTAACCGTACACTATATGGCGAGCTTTAATATACCCGCAGTTATGAACGAAAAACAACAGCCTGCAAACCAAATATACCAGGGCATTGGTGTGTCGTCCGGCGTCGCGACGGGCAAAGCGTTTATTCTTTCCACGGAGGAAGATCGGGTAAAGGAGACCCCTATAGACGAAAGTGCGATAGCGAATGAAATCTCGCGCTTTGAGGATGCGCTCATCCATACCCGCCGCCAACTGCACCAGATCCAGCGTGAAATTGGGGATGCACTGGGTCACGAGAACGCCAGTATTTTTGACGCCCACATGCTGGTCGTGGATGACCGGTCGTTTGTAGAGGAAGTGATACGCGGACTAAGTCAGCGCAAAATCAATGTGGAAGCCGTCATCACCGATGTTTCAGAACGCTATGCGCAGGCGCTCGCCAAGGTAGAAGATGACTATCTGAAAGAGCGGGCGGCCGATGTCCGCGACGTGGCCCGTCGCATCATTCGCAATCTAGCCGGTGAGCGCAGTGGGTCCCTTTCACAACTAGAAGAGTCTTGCATCGTGATTGCCGGCGATATTCCGCCCTCCGAAACCGCCGGTATGGATCAGTCCAAAGTAATCGGATTCGCAACGGACCTGGGCAGTTCCACATCGCATACGGCGATTATGGCACGGGCTATGGAAATCCCGGCCATCGTCGGGTTGCACGACATAAGCACCCGCATCGAGAACGGCGATCACATTCTCATGGACGGACAAAAAGGCGTGTTGATTGTAAACCCGACCCAGGAACAACTGGAACGCTATGGACAGCGCGCGAAAGAACAGCGCCACTTGAGAGATAAACTGGAAGCGCTGCGCGATGAGATTGCCGAAACAAAGGACGGCTACAGCGTTATACTGTCTGCAAATATTGAGTTGCCGGCAGATGTGGACGCGGTCAAACGGCACGGGGCGTTCGGTATCGGGCTGTTTCGGTCAGAGTTCCTCTTCGTATCGAGGACAGAACTGCCGTCTGAACAAGAACAGACAGAGGTCTATCGCGATGTGGCGGAAGCCATTCACCCCGCGCCGCTTATTATCAGGACGATCGACATCGGCGGTGATAAATTTGTAAATTCGGCGACGGCCATCCAGGAAGTGAACCCCTTCTTGGGTTCACGCGCCATACGCTTTTCACTGGCCCATCCAGCCATCTTCATGCAGCAGCTGAGAGCCATCCTCAAAGCCAGCGAGTTTGAGAATGTGAAAATCATGTACCCGATGATCAGTAGAGTTGAAGAAGTGATCGAAGCCAACTGTCTGCTGGAAAAAGCCAAAGACGAACTGCGTGACGAAGGGGTGTCTTTTAATGAAAGTATCGATGTCGGCATTATGGTCGAAATACCGTCGGCTGCATTGACTGCTGAACACATAGCCCCGCACGTCAACTTTTTCAGTATCGGAACAAATGACCTGGTGCAGTATACGCTGGCCGTCGACCGGGTAAATGAACGCGTCGCCTACCTCTATGAGCCGACAAACCCCGCTATTTTAAAATTGATTCAAATGACCGTGGCGGCTTCGCATAAATGCAATATCTGGACTGGTGTCTGCGGTGAAATGGCCGGCAATCCCATCTATGTTCCCCTGCTGATAGGGTTGGGGGCTGACGAATTGAGTGTAAGCCCCACCATCGTTCCGCTGGTCAAAGATGTCATTCGCAGTCTGCACTATGCTCAGGCAGAAAAACTCGCGCAGACGTGCCTGACCTGCAAATCGGGAAGTGAAGTGGAACATCTCTGCAGGGAACTGATCAGTGAGACGGCTCCCGAAATTCTGAAATTGATAGGTTGATTCATGAAAGCTGCGATTTGCAGCTTGATCAACGCCGCTGCGAGCCTGTAGGTTCATCCATCTGAATGAGTGACAGATCATTTTTGTAAACGTGGTTGAAAACTATATGCCTGTACCGGAAGCCATTATATTCGATTTTGACGGAGTCATAGCGGATACTGAATATCTGCACTACGCCTCCTTTTCCGATGCCGTTTCATCTTTCCATCTCGCATGTACCTGGGAAGAGTATCACGAGCATTATATTGGTTATGACGATCGTGATTTATTCAAAAAGGCCCTCCAAAATGAGTCCATTGACGTGGACGATGAACTCATACAGGAACTGATCCGCAAAAAAGCGGCTCTATTTACAGCCAAAGCTCAGGAAGCAGAGGTTTCCCCCTGCCCCGGAGCCATTGAGCTCATCAGAGAGTGCCACACCAGACTACCATTGGGTTTGTGTACGGGGGCTCTGACTTCAGATATTGAACCGTTACTGGTAAAGTTTGACATCAGGCATTGTTTTTCCGCCATCGTGACTGCCGATGATGTGGACGTTAGTAAACCGGCGCCGAAAAGCTATATAATGACGATGAAGCAATTGATGGAGCGGGTGGGACACGAGTTAAATGCAGCCCAGTCTTTTGCGATCGAAGATACGCCGACTGGTGTTGCAGCGGCAAAGGGTGCCGGTTTGAATGTGTTGGCCGTTTGCAATACTCATACAGCTGATAAATTGAGTGAGGCTTTTTGCATTGTTCCCTCACTGAAGAATGTTGACTGGGAATGGCTCTGTGAGGTTACGCCATGACGGTTTCAGGCTGCAGATCTATTATGCTCAGTATTATATTGGCCGTGTTTCTGGGAAACCTGCCGATCGCTGCGGAAAGCCTGTTTTGGATTGACGAATACATCGTTGATGACCTGTCGGAGGAAGAGTATCAGACCTTCTATCAAGGAAAATTTCCCGGCTTATTTGATCACTTGAGAATACAGTCCAAAATCGGTTTTGATAAACTGGATGTCGGCTTTAAGTCAACTATAGGTGAGGTATCTACAGCGGATACGGCTGAAATACTGCTTCAAATACGAAGATTGATAGAAAATGAACGATACAACCGGGCCATTGTTCACATCAAAGACGGCCTCGCCCTTCAGCCTGATAACCCTGAGTTACTGCGGCTTGCCGCCATCACTTTCAGTATTCTGGGTCAATATCGTGAAGCCGACACCTTCTATTACAGATACTTGCAGATCATTCCGTTTGATGCATCCATGATGGCAGGCTGGGCCTCTGTCAATATACGTATGAAAGAATTTACCAGGGCCAGACACATTGCAAACAGAGCGATTTCAATAAAAAATGACAGCATTCCGGCCCGAGTTGCCAGCCTTTATCTCGATGTATATAATCGTGAGCAACCTGCCTGGCTCGACTACTGGATATTTATCAACATCAGGCAACTCATATTGAGCATTGATATATTGATTAACGATTATGATGAAATGGCAGAGCTGTTGGGTGCGGGAACAATGAACAGCGTGTGCAAGATTATTGCCGGGGTCCAGACTAAAAGCCAACTCACACAACTCAACAATATGTTAAGACAGGTACTGCAAACTAAAAGCGATCAAGCGCCAACCCAACTGGAAAAACAACTTTTTGAGCTAAAAGAACAATTTCAGTTAAACAGACCTATACTGGAGATTAACCTGGCGCGCGCTTTCTATAACTCCAGCAACGTAGAAAAGGCTTTTCAAATAATGCAGCAACTCTTGCAGAAGTTCCCCAACTACTATCTCGCTCACTACTGGATGGGATCTTTTTTTCTATCTGAAAATGATGTTTTGAAGGCAGAGAAATCGCTTCTGACAGCTATCGCCCTGAACGAAGAAGCTCACAGCGCTAAATTGCTTCTGGCTGAAGTATACTCGGATCTGGACAAAGTAGATAAGATCTGGCCATTGCTGCAAGAGGTAGCCTACAAAAATAAAGATATAGTGATCCGCTGGCTTGAATTTATGCCCGAAAAACTTAGCCACTTGAAGAAGGAAACCGAATACAGTTCCCTCTGCCGAAAGCTGGGCATACCACCTGAAAGTGAATAGGCATTAAAGACATCTTGCACCCTCGGTACACTTTTAGGTACATATGCAGGGTTAACAGGTTTGAACAGTTGCTAATAAGCCGCTGTGTCGGGGCTGGCGGCGGCCAGATAAGGATCGCGTCAGTGGTAACGTAAAGTCGGGAGAGACAGTATATGGCAGAGAAAAAAGAAGATTGTATTCAGGTGGACGGCGTAGTTGTAAAAGTGATGCCGGCCACATTGTATCGGGTCAAGCTGGAAAACGGGCACGAAATCCTCGCCCATATTTCGGGGAAGATGAGAAAGCATTTCATTAAGATCACAACGGGCGACAGAGTGACGGTTGAGATCTCACCTTATGATTTAACAAAAGGGCGCATTACCTTTCGGCACAGAAATTAACCCCGCGCGCGCAATGGATTACCTCCGGGGCATTTGCAGGTACCACTTAACAGAACGAGCGCGAGCGGCCAGATGACGATTGATTAGACGGCCGTGCCGCTTAAGGAGATTGTGATGGCAGCACATAAACGAGCAATCTGGGGCAGCAAACTTGGATTTTTGCTAGCGGCGATCGGTTCGGCGGTCGGCTTGGGAAATATATGGCGCTTCAGCTATATGGCCTATGAAAACGGCGGCGGCGCATTTCTCATTCCCTATGCCACAGCCCTGTTGCTCGCTGGGTTGCCTCTGATGATTCTGGAGTATTCACTTGGACATCGTGAGAAAGCTTCGCCGCCACTCGCATTTGCCCGCGTCCACCCCCTCTGGGAACCGCTCGGTTGGTGGATGCCGATCGTCGCCTTTTTCGGCATTAACTTTTTCTATGCCGCCGTCATTGGCTGGTGCATCAACTATTTCGGCCTCGCTCTCAACCTTGGCTGGGGGGCTGACACCCAATCCTTTTTCTTCAACGAATTTTTACAAATCAGTGAAGGTCCTTTTTCGCTGATGGGCATACGCTGGCCCATCCTGGGGGCTACGGTTCTGGCATGGGTCATCTGCTGGCTTATCTGCTACCGTGATGTCAGCCGCGGTATAGAAAAAGCCAGTATGATTTTTATGCCGCTGCTGGTTGTCCTGACCCTGATCCTGGTTGGCTGGTCGCTGCAGCTCGACGGAGCCATGGAAGCTGTTAAGAACTTTTATCTGAAGGCGGATCTGGCCAAAATCAGTCTGGCTACAGCCGAAGGCCGCAGCGTTTGGGTGGCTGCGTTCGGACAAATCTTTTTCACGCTTTCACTGGGTTTCGGCATCATGATCACCTATGCCAGCTATCTTCCTGAAAAAACGGATATTACCGGCAACGCCCTCGCCACCTGTGTAGTGAACTGCCTGTACTCATTTATCGCCGGTTTTGCGGTCTTTGGCACTATTGGTTTTATGGCCAAGGCCAAGGGCCTCCCCTTCGATGAAGCAATTACAGGCGGCCCCGGACTGGCCTTTGTGGTCTACCCGGAAGCCATTAATCAACTGCCGGTAATGAACAGGCTTTTTGGAGCCATGTTCTTTCTCGTACTGATTGTAGCCGGCATTTCCTCCATGATATCGCTGACTGAGGCCTTTTCCTGCTCAATCAGTGATAAGTTTAGTGTTTCACGGAAAAAGGCCACCACCGTGATTTGCGGGATTGGTATACTGGGCAGCATTGTCTTCTGTACTCGAGGCGGCCTCTATATTCTCGACATTATTGATCATTTCATCAACAACTACGCCCTTATTGCGGGAGGTATTTTTGAATGTATTCTGATTGGCTGGCTACTTAAGTCCCAGAATATGCGCCACCATGTAAATGCCTCAGGAGGCATGCGCCTGATTCCCATCTGGGATCTCTGTATTCGATTTATAACACCGATCATCCTGCTCATTGTTATGGGCGGCGCTTTACTGACCGATTTCTCCAAGGCGTACGAAGGGTATCCCGTAAATGCGCTGTTATTCTATGGCGGCGGCATCCTGTTCGCGACGTGGCTGCTGTCTTTTATTTTCAGCCATGTGCCATGGAAGCCCGAGAAAATGAAGCGCCGGCACAATCCGGAAGATGAACACCTGCTCACCTAGCTGGACGGCCCGGCCGGGCGGCATTGATTCTAGCCGTGGAAGACAGACATAAACGAACCACACGTTCATTCACGTCTATATACGTTAATATACGGTTCCTGAGCCTCCTCATATTTGCGTTCTCTCGCGGCTAAATAAGAAAATGTTTCAACCGTATATGAACGTATATGAACATATATATTAATTCACTAGCATCCCATAGAAATCATAAAAATGTTGGCTTGGGGATGTTCTGCCC
>CAYXEW010000109.1:0-7888 GCA_964464115.1 uncultured Verrucomicrobiota bacterium | reverse complement strand
CCTCCATAGGACTCTCGGATTGGTACCAGCCCTCAAAATAGAAAATAAGGAATTGTAAGATATTGAACCGTATATGAACGTATATGAACATATATGAAGAGGGGAATGGAATTAAGCTCAGCGGGAGCTTCGCCCTCCAGTGTCGGACAAAAAACGGCCACGGCCGTTCTGGAAACTCTTTTTTATTTAACCGCCCGAAAGCGCAGCGATAGATAATTTTATGAAGTAAAATAGTGACCGCCTGGGAACGGTTCAATGAACGCCAATAGACGCCAATGAAGAGGGTGTGAATCATGGATAGCAGAATCATTTTAAGTGTAGGTAAGCGCGTTCCTACGCGCTTTTATTGATTTTAAAAAAGACGATTCTAGCCTGATTTATTCAAATAAATGGATGGGAATGATTGTACCTATTGGGTATGGGATGGATATAAATTTTGATCTAGGATTTTATTCTCATCCATTTTTAAAAAAGGCGCAACGATTTCGGCGAACCTGCTTCGTTAAAAAAGGCTCGCAGTAGGTCACTACAGCGTCACCTTTAGGTGCCTCACATCTACGCTAAACTTATCGCGTGAATAATTCAGTCTAGCGGGATGTATAAAAATACGCAGGCTGCAACTCTGAAAAATAATCGGCCCCCGCGAGAAATCTTCTGACATCCAGACAGAGATCACATTTGCTGATATAGCCCTGTTTAGTTTCCGCGTATCCGTAGTGCCGGGCAGCAAATTCCAGTAAACCGCAGGGACCCGATTCACAGAGCGTCATAAAGACGGGGTTTTCTTCAGACGTTATGGTAGGGTGTAAGCAGTCTGCCGTAGCCGCCTGCAGGCCGGCACAAAAACCGGGAAAATAATTACCGTGTAAATCAATATGAAAATGCTCGGTATTTTGAAGGTCTTCCGAACAGTTTTGTCCTGCAAAATGAAGTGCCGGATAGGTTCTATAGCAGGACCTCAACTCGTCGGCAGCTCTGCCCCCGGGTGCTACGGGATACGCCCCGAGCCATTGCTCTGCCGTCAAGCCCGTCCTGCTGGTAAATTCATTCAGGGGCATCGTGCTGTCGTACTGCAGGCTATCCATTAATTTGAAAATGTGGCTCAACCATATAATGACATTGCGTTCCCCAAAAACATCTTCGGCGACCTCAACGGCCTGCTTCACATCGCGGAAGGGAATAAACTCAGTGTGAAACATGGAGACACTGATTAACAACGTCTGCAGACCCGCATCCTTTAGTTGATGACATATGTCATAGGCTTTCTCGCTGTCCCCGCCCCACCAGCCATTGGTTTCAACGTAGTCTACGGGAATCTCATAGGTTTCAGCTTTTTCAAGCGTTTTGAGAAGCCTATCCATCTGAAGGGTAGCTTCGCCACCTGCTATATGGATACCCTGCAGGTATTTTTCGTGATGTAGCGATTTGAAGATTTTATCCAGCGCTTCGTCAGTAACCCACTGGTCGGGCATAGATGGACTGCAACAGTATACACAATGACGGCAACGGCTCGTGCAGCGGTAGGATAACATAATGCCCCCGGAGGTCAGAGGGGGGATCGCAAATTGAACGCTGGATCCGTATAAAATCATCTGTGCAACTGATGTACAGTATAGGTGTTGCGCAGAACGCTGTTAAGTAAAAAACAAAATGAACATTCTGTATATATTGGTCCGGCGCGTGACAGGCTACAGTTGTCCCAGCTTTGACCGTTTGGTATTATCGCGAATATTGATTTGCAGTTTGCGTAGGATAATTTTGATGTTATTGCGTTCAGTCTGATCAATACGGTTACCAAACCCGAGAAATGTACCGCCTGATGCATCAGCCACTGAGATCATGGAATCAACAATATGGTCGTTAATGTGGTGATGCAAATCATCGGGAAGTCGGTCGAGAATAGATTTGTAACTGTCGATGAGGTCGTGAAAGCGGCGGACTTTTGCATCCTGATCAATTTTAAATTCGTCCTGAAGATGAGAACGCATGGTAGCGACATCATCTTCAAAATGTGCAGCCACGGCCGACCATTCATCGTCTATTTCATTGGCTTTTATAGCCGACCGGTTCACGGCCTGCTGCTCTGCCCTGTCGAGTACTCCGTCAGCCCCCGCCACAATGCGGCAAAGGAACCCCGGCATGAAGAAAAAGATCAGAGCCTCTTCATCTGTCATCGATCCAATAATATCTCTAAAAGCCTGTGACATATGATTATTCCTTAGCGTAAAGCTACCCCACAAAACCTAGCTATATGCATGATAAAGCTAATAAAGATCAAACATAAAACACATGTTTGTAAAAAGCGCACTCTGGCTATTTAATGGCTACAATGTAACCGAGCCAGCCATCTTCGTTTGCATAATAGGACCGCTTTGCAAAACGATCATTGGATGAACCGTCCTTGAACCATCCGTGACCGTAAAAAACCACTTTTTCAAAGCCGGCTTCCTGCAGGATGTCTGTCAATTCAGGAATAGTCCAAAGCCGCCAGTCATAGACAAATGCCTTGTTTATGTTGGGCCCCTTCTTGATATGAAAGTGAATCATACAGGTTAGATGGTGATTGATTGCATTGAAACGGCGCTGTTCCCATATATATTTGAAACGGGGTATGGCCGTTCCGTCCACGGCCCTCCCGGCTTCCACCCAACGCTTTTCTTTGAGTTCACCCATGGCTTTTTGCCCGCCGAATATATCCATCACGAGGATTCCATCTTCTACGAGTGCGTGATAACTGTTTGCGGCATAGGCCCGTAATGCTTCCCTCGTTTTAAAGGCACAATAGGAGAAGTTAAAGGCCCCGATAATATCAGCCCGGGGCTCACTTCGGTGCAGGACATTATCACAAACGAGTTCTACTGAAGGCGGTAGTGTATGATGTTCCTGCGCCCATTTCAGCGTTTGACGGTCAAGGTCAACGCCCATCGCCCAACGATTTTTTCCCCGCTGAACCCATTCGCTTGAGAGTAGGGCTGTTCCGCAAAAATCTTCCCTGAACCCCCGTGGCTTCCGGTTGCGCCATTTCTTGAATATGCGTGCTATGAAGGCGAGGGTGTGATCGGCACTCTGGACAGACGCTTCATAGAAGTAGTGTCTGTCTATAGGTCTTTGTATCTTTTTGTACTGCTTGTGGCCCACCCGTCAACGTCCCCGCTTCTGATTAATGGGCTACGGGAGCATCTGCATTTTCATCGCCGGTTTCTCGGGGAGGGTCTTCGGTTTCCAGCGCTTTACGTCGTGCTTCCTCTAGCTGCAGTTCTTTCAGAGCTTTCGCTTCGCTTTTCTTGCGCCGTTCTTCTTCTCTCGCCCGTTTTTTTTGCTCTTTTTGAAGTGCCCTCCGCGTTTTTTCATCCAGTTCCTGTTCAGGGGGGCTATTTTCAACGAGCTCATCAACATTGGTTACTGCCGGAGACTCGCTTGATCCTTGTCGCGTTGATGCCGCCGCCCGATTCAATTCATCAGCCATGTTGTTCAATAAGAGGGTAGCCAGGACCCTGGCTGCCGACAGCTCAATCTCCTCGGTCCACACCCCGATATCCTTTTCAATGGCGCTCAGTATTTCGTCTCTCTGTTCGTAATCGGGGTGTACCAGAGTGGACAAATCGTTGCCCTTGGAAGCGGCCATAGAGCTGAGGTTTTTAAATACACGGCTCAATAGGGTCTGAAACTGCACTCGGTTTTGAGAGCCGGCGCGCCCGGCTTCGGCAGTGACGGTAAACCCTTCTTCGCGAATGACCTCACCGATTCCCTCGCAGAGTATGAGGTAACGCTCTTTTTTGAACAGTCCGCCCTCTGTCTGCAGCACGGTCCCGCTGATGACGTACTCCCGTCCCGGCTTCCATTTCGATATCATTTGGTCGTAGACGGGCGCGGGAATGAAACAGTCGCCCACGGTTTCCATCTGGACCGAAATATATAGGATCCCTTCGTGCCGATGCTTTCTGGGTTTCTGCCGCTCGCTCATGACATCGTTGAACACAATACCCTGAGCCCAATACTTGTAAGGATACGCTGCCAGTTCCTGCACTTCGACGGTGGTATATTCCTTTTCCGCCTCCATTGCATTAACGGCTGAAACGGCGCTCACCAGCATGAGCATACCGACTGTGTAAAGGACTCTGATTTTCATATATACTCCCGATTTATATCCAGTACGGTATACCGCAGACAAACGCATTTATCCAGAGCCGTTCTCAAGAAAATAAGGGCACAGTTCGCAGAGCAGGCAGTTGTCACAGTCGGGGTTGCGGGCCTTACAGATATAGCGACCGTGAATGACTATAGAGTGTGAAAAGCGACCCCATTTCGGTCGCGGCACAAGTGCGCCCAGCTCCCGTTCGATTTGCTCAGGATTTTTACTTTGTGTCAGGCCGAGGCGGTTCGCCACGCGGGTGCAATGTGTATCGACAATAATTCCTGGTTTCTTCCAGGCCTCTACCCTGATGAGATTCGCCGTTTTGCGCCCAATGCCGGGCAGGGCTACCAGGGCGTCAAAATCTTCTGGCATTTCGCCGCCATACTGCTTTTCAAGCGTCGCGCACAGTTCATGTATATGGCGCGCCTTGTTGCGAAAAAAACCGGCGGAATGGATGTGCAGTTCCAGCTCGTTCCGGGTCATACGGCACCAGTCTGCGGCACACCGGTTCCGTTTAAAGAGCGGCGGCGTTAAGAGGTTGACACGCTTGTCGGTGCATTGTGCCGATAAAATAGCCCCAATGGCCAGTTCCAGCGGCGTCGTATAATGCAACTCGCAATGTGCATGGGGATGCTGCCTGTGCAACAGCCGAATGATCTCACGGACCCGCCGTTCTGTACTGCTATGAGCTGGCATACCGAGCGTTCCCGGCCGCGACTATTCCTCTCCGTCTTTTTCCTCAAGGGCCGCTTTCCGGCTCAACCGAATGCGTCCGTTATCTTCGACCGAGAGGCACTTCACCCACATCGGGTCGCCTTCTTTGCAGATATCCTCGACGGCGCCTACGCGAAAATCGGCCAGCTCGCTGATGTGGACCAGACCTTCTTTGCCAGGCAGAATTTCGACAAACGCTCCGAAATCTTTCACACCCGTTACGGTCCCGCGATAGATTTTACCTTCTTCCGCTTCAGTGGTCATCAATTCGATTTCCTGAAGAGCGGCCGCCAGACCTTCCTTATCGCTACTGAACAGTTGGACGGACCCGTCATCCTCAATATCAATTTGCACACCGAAGGTTTCCGTTATGCGCCGAATGTTTTTACCTCCCGGCCCGATGAGCATCCCGATCTTATCGACCGGTATAGTAATGGTTTTAATGCGGGGGGCATAAGCGGAGATGTCCTCGCGCGGGGCCTGAATGATGCTTTCAATAAAGTCGATAATTTTAGTCCGGGATTCCTTTGCCATGGCAAAGGCGCCTTCAACGAGATCCCATTTCAGTCCCCTTATCTTGAGGTCCACCTGGAACCCTGTGATGCCGTCCCGAGTGCCGGCCACTTTGTAATCCATATCACCGCAATGATCTTCCGTTCCCAGGATATCGGTTATCAGCTGAGCCTTCTCCCCATTTGAAAACAGTCCGATGGAGATTCCGGCTGCCGTTTTGGTGATCGGAACGCCCGCATCCATGAGGGCCATACACCCGGCGCAGATGGACGCCATGGATGACGAACCATTCGACCCCATAATTTCAGACACCAGTCTGACGGTATACGGATAATCTTTTGGCAGGATCTGTTTCAGGCTTCGCTCAGCCAGGTTGCCGTGACCGATTTCTCTTCTGTTGGTCGTGCCGAGCCTGCCGACTTCTCCGACAGAATAAGGCGGAAAGTTGTAGTGCAGCAGAAAGTTCTTTGAGACGGGCCCGCCCGTGATCGCATCGAGTGACTGAGAATCAGAGCTGGTGCCGAGTGTGGCCACGGCCAACGCCTGGGTTTCACCGCGTGAAAACAGCGAAGATCCATGTGTGCGCGGCAACAGGCCGACTTCGCCTGACAGCTCTCGGAGCTCGTCCATTCCGCGTCCGCCAATCCGCTTTCCGTCGTCCAGAGCAAGCGAACGTACCGCCTCAATTTCGAATGCGTCAAATGCCTGGAAATATTCTTCGTTCGTCATTTCCTCGAACAGGTCGGCCAACTGTTTCCGGCCTTCGTCTTTGATAGCTTTGATTGCGTTTCCGCGCTCCAGCTTATCGCTACCGGCCAGGCACTCTTTCATCTGTTGGCCCTGCAGTTCGTGCAGTTTGCTGACCATTCCCTCGCGGCGGCTTTCGGGGGCAACGTACGCGGCTTTTTCCGGCAACCCCGTTAACTGGCGCAGCGATAGCTGAGCCTCGCAAAGTTCTTCAACATATTGCTGGGCGAATTTCATGGCGGCCAGCAAGTCTTCTTCGCTGATCTCATCGGCGGAACCTTCGATCATCAGCGGTAACTCTTTGGTGCCGGCATAAATCAGGTCGAGATCGCTTTTGAGTATTTCTTCATGATCCGGGTTCAGGATCATTTCGCCGTTGATGCGTCCCACGCGCACAGCGGCAATGGGGCCATTGAACGGAATTTCGGACAGCATCAGAGCCGCGCTGGCAGCATTGATGCTTAAAATGTCAGGATCATTGGCGCCATCCGCGCACAATACGGTGTTAACGATTTGCACATCGTTGTGATAAGTGTCAGGAAACATGGGGCGCAGCGGTCTGTCTGTGACGCGCGCTGTCAGCACCTCTTTTTCGGACGGTCTTGCCTCCCGTTTAAAAAATCCCCCCGGGAAGCGACCTGTCGCGTAAAATTTTTCGCGGTATTCGACCTGCATGGGGAAAAAGTCAATACCCTCCCGCGGTTCTTTTGTTGCGGTTACGGCTGAAAAGAGGATGGTTTCCCCTAATTGCACGTTCACGGTTCCCGCGGCCTGGTGGGCCATCCGGCCCGTTTCAAATGTGATGGGTTTACCTGCCAAAGGGCATTCTTTAGTCGTTACTTTACTCATATTAATATTCCACCTTGTTTCGGTTGTTTATAGTTAGATGGCCAACCCTTGTCCGTTACGCTGTGAACAGACCCTAACACGAAGGGGCAGCCGAGGATTCGTGACTGATTTAACGGCGAAGGCCGAGCCTCTTAATTAAGGATGTATACCGTTCTTCGTCTTTGTTTTTGATATAATCCAGCAATTTACGTCGTTTGTTAACCAACATAATCAGCCCGCGACGCGAACTGTGGTCCTTTTTGTGGGTTTTCAGGTGCTCAGTGAGTTCAGAAATACGGCGGCTTATGATGGCCACCTGCACTTCCACCGAACCGGAATCCATTTCGTGAAGCTGGTGTTCTTTTCTGATACTTGCTTTAGTTATGCTGTCCATATACGATCTTCTTCTTATTCTTGCTAAACTTTTGTTACTTTTGGTCTACTAGTGGCGCGGAGTATACGGGCGTTTGGGTGGCATGTAAAGTATCATGTGACGTTTTTTATATCAATTTTTGTACGGGGTGAAGAATGGACTGCGGGACCTATTTGGTACTTGATCTGGGACCGTTGATCGGCCACTATGTCAAAAAATAAAGAGCAGGAGTAATGTGGTATGAATAATGAACAGATGTCAACTGGCTCACAGGGGCGTATCTTTTTCTGGCTGGGTCTTATTCCGGCCTTTGTCCTCGTCTTCTTGTTTTGCCTGCAACCTCCCTTCAGTCCGTCCTTCTGGATGAATCTGTCAATTGGGCGTCTCATCGCTGACAGCGGTCTGCCCCGGGCAGACAGCCTTTCTTTTTTGAATGAGGGGGCGCCCTGGGTGGTACATAACTGGCTCTACCGAAGGCTGCTGTACAGCCTGTGGAATCTGGGCGGACAGGGAGCCGGTCTCGCCGCCGTAGTCCACGGTCTATTAGCGGTTGCCGCCTTCGGGCTCGCCGCCGCGAC
>CAYXEW010000108.1:0-7982 GCA_964464115.1 uncultured Verrucomicrobiota bacterium | reverse complement strand
CATGAAAAAGTGGAGTCACAAACAGGTTTGTGCCGCCAAATTTTCATAAAGCCCACAGTTTATTTATTTGCGCACATTTGAGTCTATTGAACCGTTCCCTGACGGGCACTATTTTACTTTATAAAATCATCTATCGCTTCGCTTTCGGGCGGTTAAAATATTTTCTTCCTGTCATGGAGGGTCGCGTTCCAACGCGATCATTTTTTGAATGCGCTGTCAGAACCGATTTATATATGTGCATATACGTCCATTTGCGGTTGAACCATCTTGTTTACGATCCGCAATACACGCAAATAGAGTAGAGGATGCTGTATGAATGAAGACGAGAATAATTGGGTAGAGAATGATCTTGTTTATAAGATTACAGGATGCGGGATGCGTGTCTTAAACGGGATCGGGCATGGGCTTCGCGAAAAAACGTATGAACGAGCGTTGTGTGTTGATTTTAAGAAACAAGGCATTCGTTATGACCAGCAGCATGTATATCCGGTTTATTATGATGGTGAGCATATAGATGATTATATACCCGACTTGGAAGTGGAAGACCGAGTAATTGTTGAGGCCAAGACTGTAGAAAAGATCACGGATGAACATATAGGTCAGGTGTTGAACTATTTGCGAATAACAGGCTGCACGGCCGGTCTGATATTAAATTTCAAACATCCCAAGCTTGAGTGGCGAAAAGTTGCGCTCGATAAAGAGCCTTCTGCCTGAGTATTCATTTTTTTTCATATACGTGTATATACGTTCATATACGGTTTAATTTTAATGTTTAAGTTTAGTAACAAATACGCCCTGTTCGCGGTTGTAGTGGGCGGCCTCTGGCTGGCTCTGCTGGCCGGCGACTGGTTCATGCGGTTCTACTGGTTTAAGTGGCATACAGTATTTTTGCAGTCAAAACAGGAGCAGAAGCAAAATCAGGCCGATACCCGGTGTGAGAGTAATTTTGTGTCAGCGGTTTGGGGAGGGGATCTCACAAAGCTGATAGGTATTCGAAGTGAGATTGATAAGTTTGCGGAAAAAAGGCCTTCGTATTGGGATTATAAAGATATGCGGGGTTACCGGAATCATCCAGAATCACAAAGAGATGCTTACGATGTAGTTGTTTGTGGTGACAGCTATATGCAGGCCGGGATCCCGCTTACGAATATATTCAATGACCGTTTGGGATTGCTGACATCAATGAGCGTGTATAATCACGCGATAGCGGGGCGAGGACCAATTGTCTCGCTCAATCGTTTTTTTGATTCAGAGCATTTTAAAACCAATCCCCCCGTATATCTTGTTTGGGGGATTGTGGAGCGTGAACTTCAAGCTCATATATTTGCAGGCAGTCTGGTTTGGGAATTGTGGGATAACGAAAATCCGGATGATCAAAAAGTAAAAAAAGTAGCTCTTATGAGAAAACAGGGTGTTGCGTGGTATGTATTCTCACCCCGCAATCTTAGAGTTTCTCTGCCGTCGCATTCTGTGATAGCTCAATTGGCGAGAACCTTTTGGAATAAACTGCGTTACGTACTGTTTGGACACATTAACCCCGCCGTCATAAAAGGGAAGCAAGGTTCTGATGGTTGGGAGCCGCTTTTTTACGGGGAATCAGTTGAAGCTCTTATGTTGGGTGATGAAAAACGTGATATAGAGCGCATTGTGTGGAGTATAGAGTACTTGAATGACTACTGTCGTCGCCATCATATAAAGCTTTTGACAATCCTTATACCTGACAAAGCGCAGGTGTATCGCGAGTATCTTCCGGATGCGACAGCGTTGCCGCCCTCCTGTCTTTGGAATATCGAAGAGGGGTTAAAAGAGAAAGGGGTGGCAACCATAAATTTACTGCCTGCTTTCAGGCGGGCAGCCGCCGAAGGGCATAAGCTTTACTGGCGCGATGATACGCACTGGAATTCCGATGGCATATCGCTGGCAGCAAACGCAACAGCGGAGCTGTTACTTGAAATGAACGGTGCGAATATATCTGATCATAACTCAGAGTAACATAGTGAATACTGTATAAAGTGCTTTGGAAAGGAATAATATAATGAATAAAAGTGGCTTATTTGTAGTCCTTTTCCAGGGGCGATCCGGTAGTAGTTTTTTGCTCGACGCCCTGGACAGTCATCCCGAAATTGAGGCCCGGGGAGAAATATTGGAAAGACCGGCCAATGAAGAGCGCGCTTATATGAACAGTGCTGCCTATCGGTTAAAAAGAGCTGTTAAAGAGGTTTTATACGGGTCATTAGCAAGCCGTCAAAAAAGAGAGTTCATGCATTTTTGCAATATCTATTGTGATAATTGTAGAGCCATGGGTTTTAAAACCAAGGTGATTGATATGTCAGATAAGCAGGAAATGAAAAGGCTGTTTGAGTTATACGATGCGAAAATTATCGTGCTAAAAAGAGATAATATAGTGAAACAAAGTATCAGTCATATTAATGCCGCTCGTCTATTCAGAGAAAAAAACAGGTATAATTTAATGGGTGATGAGCGGTCAGCTGGCAGTTTGTATATAGATCCTAAGCTGTTTGACAATCAGCTTCAAAAAGCAGCGTTTGCACTTGCCGAGTTAATGAATTTCAGTGACTACCTGAATCTCCCCAGGCTGGTAATCGATTACGCCGAACTTCTTCAGAATCAGGACGAGGTGTTCAACAACACGCTGGATTATTTGGAGGTTTCACGTTCGCTTCTCAAGTCTTCTTACAGGAAAAATACTAGCGATGATCTTCGTGAATGCGTGGAAAATTTTGAAGAGCTGAAAAATATATACCGTAACACCATGTACGGAGATATGTTTGATCAGTAATGATAAGCGTGCGGGCGCCTCTACATGTTCATTGCTCGTGGCATTTTATTTTAAGGCCTGTGTGAGTTAAAACAATATATGATCCCAATACTGCAAAAAAGACTTATACGAGAGATCAAGCGCCGGGTTTTCAGCCGCGTTTATATCGACCGGCATGATCCGCGCCATACGGTGCTGCTTTTCGGGAGCCCGCGCAGCGGTACGACATGGATGGCTGATTGCTTGAATGCCGCGCTCCATGCTCGTTTTATGTTTGAACCTTTTCACCGCCGGGTGTTGACCCCGCTGGGCTTTCCAGAGGGGCTGCTTTATCTGCCACCAGAGGTGGAATATCCGGAGGCGCGGCAGCTTGCTGAAAAGGTTTTCACCGGCAGGCTCCGCAACCATTGGGTGGACGCCCAAAATCGTTGTTTTTATTCATCTAACAGATTGATTAAAGACGTGTCGATTAACTTGTCGGCCAAGTGGTTGCTCAATTCGTATCCGCATGTGAAGACCGTATATATTATACGACATCCCTTTGCCACAGCGCTTTCGCAAAAAAAAATGGGATGGACCGTAAATATTCAACACCTGCTGGCGGATAAAAACCTCCAACGCGACTTCCTGGGGTCACTTGATCCAATGATCTGTTCCTGTAATACAGATTTTGATAGGCGAATACTGTTGTGGTGTGTTGAACAAATTGTACCCCTGACTCAGTTGGCCCCACAGGATGTTCAGGTTGTGTTTTATGAAGACTTGCGCAAACACCCGGAGCAAGAATTGAAAAGGTTGTGTCATGGGTTGGGTTGTACGTATAGTAACCGCTGCCGCGCATTTTTTCAGCGCCCATCTTTTACGTCTCGCAGGGACAGCGGCCGTGTTTCCGGTAAGGTTGAAAATCCAGCAGACGAACTGACGTCGGGTGAAAAAGAAAAGGCCCGTGAACTCTTAAAGGCTTTTGGCCTCGACCGGTTGTATGACAATGGCCGACCCGCAGTGTCGGCCGATGAGGTGCTGACGCTTTTCTAGACAGGAAACAGATATTGAACAAAGAGACAACAGAATTAAGGGAGTGAAATATACCACCGTAAATAAGCGCAAATGTAAGTAAGTAGTGCTTGGTGCTTGGTGCCTAGTGCTTAGTGCTTCGTCAGATGACTTCCAATTTCCGCCCTCTGACCTCTGACCTCCCTCTTCTCCTCTTAACCGTATATAAAGTATATGTTCAGCATCCCGTTCCTGCGCAAAACCCCATTAACGTCCATATATGTCCATATACGGTTCCTTCATCTCTCTGTTATCTCTGTTTCCTCCTTGTTCAAAAAAAGTCTTTATATATGTCCATTAACGGTCCCTCTCTGATCCAGTTTTCTTAACCGTATATGAACGTATATGAATGCTTGGATAAGCAGGATTCACCTTGTCCAAGAACCAAGCACTTAGCACCAAGCACCAAGCACAAATAATCACTTATCAATTAACGCTTTCGAGCGGTTAAATGCTGATGAAAATACTGCACATCGTCTACAATCTGATCCGCGGCGGTACTGAGGGGCAGTGCGCGCTGACTGTCAAGGGGCTCCATGATCGGGATCTGGAGCAACGGGTGGCCGTGCTGAAGCGTGAAGGATTTTATCTGGATAGTGTGGAAGCTGTTTGCGGCCCGGTTTACGAATGGCACCTGGCGCGTTTTTTCACGCTCAACAGCTTGCGTGAAATCCGCAGACTGGCCAGATACATAAAGGTTGAAGGTTTTGATCTGGTTCATACCTGGGATGCCGATGCCTCGATCTTTGGGTCGGCGGCCGCAAGGCTGGCGGGTGTGCCCTTCATCACCAGCCGTCGGGATATGGGCTCTATCTATCCGACCTATAAACGGTTTCTGATGCGGCGTGCTGATCTGGCGGCCCGGGCGGTGGTCGTGAATGCACAGGCCATTAAGCGTCAGCGTGTGGACGTGGGTGTACCGGAAGAAAAAATTCAGTGTATTCCCAACATTATTGACTTGGCCGCTTTCGACCGGAAAGCAGACGTACCTGTCCGTTTATCTCATCCGCCTGAATCAAGTGTGGGCTTTTTTACTTTTGTGCATGTGGCCCGAATGGATCGGGAGAAAGATCCCCTGTTGGCTGTGCGTGCGTTCAGGCAGGTTGCTGAAAAATTTCCTGCGGTTCAAATGGTGATGGCCGGTGATGGCTTGATGATGCCTGAGGTGATGGGTTTGAAACGGGAATCAGGTTTAGACCGCCTGATCCTGCCCGGTGATATGACTGGCATACCGGCCCTGTTGAAAACATGTGACGCCGGGCTGCTGGTGCCCAATGCCAATGAGGGCCTGTCGAATACTATCCTGGAATACATGGCGGCGGGGCTGCCTGCAATCGTGACGGATTGTGGTGGCAACCGGGAGCTGATTCAGGACGGCGTGAATGGATGGATCATCCCTGTGGGCAATGAAGAAGCCTTGGTAAAAGCCATGACGGAGCTGGTAGAGCATCCTGAAAAGGCAAAGGAAATGGGTGCTGCCGGTCGGCAGAGAGTTGAACGGGATTTTGATGTGGATCGTATTATAGATCGGTTTGTGGAGTTATATGGCTCTTCGTAACATTTCGTGGAAAGCGTGTACTATCTCTATAACATCAGCGAATAGTGCATTCAACCGAATCCCGCCGAAGCGAACCTGTGAGCCGTAACGAAAGTGAACTCGATTCGGCCTCGAAGCGCAACTTGAGAGTGACCAAGCTACCGAATAGGCTGAAGTCTGAAACCGCTGATGAAGCACAACAAGACAGAAACAACCAGTTGACGGTAATCCGTATATGCAATATGCTAATCCATATGAAGACTACACTCAATATCAGCGATGTGACGATGCTCGAAGTCAAACGCGAGGCCGTACGCCGTCGGCAAACTATGTCCGAGCTAGTCGAAGTAGCGCTTCGGGTCATTGTCGAGCCGGAACAACGCGAAGTCGATTTGCCGCCGTTGCCTGAATTCGGTGGCGGTGGGCTTCGGGTGAATGTGGCCAACCGAGATGCCCTCTACAATGTAATGGAGGGATAGGCATGTTCGTTGTTGATACGAATGTCTTGGTCTATGGTGCAAACAAGGATGCTCCTGATCACGTGCGATGCCGAGAACTACTGGAGTGTTACTTGGGGTATTGTTTACGAGTTTCTGCGCGTGGTGACTCATCCACGAGTTCTATCCCGACCCTTTTCGCTTGAACAGGCATGGTTGTTCATCAATGCCCTGTTCGCCTCCCCGCGTCTCGGTATTCTTGTCGAAACAGACCGTCATCGCCATGTAGCCACTGAGGTGTTTGCTGAAGTTCCCGGGATTACAGGGAATCTGGTGTTTGATGCGCACACGGCCATACTGATGGGAGAGAACGGCATTCGCACAATTTATACGAGGGACACGGATTTCAACCGGTTTCCGTTCCTGGATACGGTAGACCCGGTTACAGATGATCGCCGAACCAGCAAAACCAGCGTACACGGTAAATCACGACGCTGATATGCGACCCTTTTCGCTGTGCTTGGTAAACGCAGAGGCCGGAATTGATAGGTGATTATTGGTAATTGATAGGGGGATTCGTGCTTGGTGCTTGGACAAGGTGAATCCGGCTTATCCAAGCATTCATATACGTTTATATACGTTCATATACGGTTAAGGAAAGAGGAGAAGTCAGAGGTCAGAAGTCGGCGGTCATCTAACGAAGCACGAAGTACTAAATATAAAAAGGTGGGGAATATAAAAGATTTTGAACAAAGAGGTAACAGAGGCAAGAAAGGGTAGCCACGAAAAGCACAAAGAGGCACAAAAAAAATAAAATAAACAGGTAGAGCTCGCTCTCCGGGCGCGCCGTGAAAAAACCGACAATTTATGGCCAAATACATGATAGATGCGAATAAAGAAGAATTTGAACAAGGAGGCAACAGAGGAGTGTGTGGGACCGTATATGAACGTATATAGACATATATAGTTGATAAGCCCTTTGTTCCTGCGGAACATACAGCCTGCAGGCAGGCTTGAGGCTATATTAAAATGTGCGATCACAAACGGGTTTGTGTCGCCCTATTTTAAGTAAAGCCCAACTGCTTCTTTTTTTTCGTGAATTTTCGTGTTTTTTGTGGCTATTCCAAACCCCATCAATGAACAATCAACAATCATCAATAACTCTTGTAAACAGTTCATTGATATGATTGATATAGTTAGTATACTAATTATATCAATATAGTTGAGGTGAATATGAAGACGCTTTCAGCAATGGATTTAAGAAAGCATTTGGGCGCCGTCATCGATGATGTCCGCCTGAGGTCTGAAACCTTTATTTTGGAAAGGGCGGGCAAAGCCGTGGCTGTCATTGCTCCCGTAGGTTTTGCTGATAACAATGCTGATGATAAAGGAATGCGTGATAACAGGCTTAAAGTCCTGAACGACTTGGACGGGTTTTATGCTGATCATGCCCGCAGTGACGATGTCCAGACTTGGATTCGGAAGGAAAGGGACTCCTGGGAGAGGGATCTGTGAGCAAAGTTTTTGTAGACACGGCACCGTTTATATATCTGGCGGAAGGGCAACCGCAATTCAGAAAAGCTGTGCATGAGCAGCTCTCCGACATGATTAAAGCGGGTGATGATGTGGTGTCTTCTTCATTGACACTCATGGAAGTATTGGTGCACCCAAAGCGCAATAATGATAAATCAGCGGTCATGCGTTATAAACTGCTTTTCAAGAGCCTTCTTGCTGAACCCCTGATAGCAATTGATGATTCGATTGCGGAATTTGCGGCCGATATCCGTGCAGATTATAACTGCAAATCAGTCGACAGCCTTCAGCTTGCCGCAGCATTGAAAGCGGGTTGTGAGATTTTCTATACAAATGACATTTCGCTTCAGGCTGTTAAAGAAATACATGTACTGACCGTATCATGCCTTGAGGGTTGGAATGCTCATCCGCCAACCAATAACGAATAACCGGCAACAAAGCGTGACTCAATCATCAATGAACAATCATCATTCATCAATTACTCTGTTTCAAGCCTCCGTTATCTCCGTTTCCTCCTTGTAAAAGAATTGAACAAAGAGGTAACAGAGGCAAGAGAGGGTAGCCACGAAAAGCACAAAGAGGCACAAAAAAAATGAACAAGGAGGCAACAGAGGAAACAGAGGAGTGTGTGGGACCGTATATG
>CAYXEW010000107.1:0-8161 GCA_964464115.1 uncultured Verrucomicrobiota bacterium | reverse complement strand
ATGCACATATATAAATCGGTTCTGACAGCGCTTTCAAAAATGGTCGCGGTGGAACACGACCCTCCACGCCTTTACATTTTTGTGTGAACCCTAAGAATGAGGAATGAGGTCGACGTCTTCAAGCGTCGGATAGGATACTCCCAAAAGTGCCGTATATTTTCTGGCGAGGTGTTTTTTGCGCCGATCCACGAGGCGTCTGTCAGCATTAATGCGTGCCCTGTAGCCGGAAAAATCAAGACCCAACGGCGCACCCGCATGCTTTTTGAGCATAATAGACTCTTTGGGGTCACGGTGCTCAAGATCCTGCAAATGACACTTGACGGCATCGTAGGCTTTGCGAAACGGCATGCCGTCCGCCACATACTGCAAGGCCTCATCCGTAGCAAAAAGTTCCGGTGTAAAACCCGCCAGCAGACTCTTTTTGTTGACGGTAAGGGCTTTTACAATGACGGACATGACCGATAATGAGGCACCGACCGTTTCCAGGCTCTCCATAAAAAGCTCTTTGATCTCTTGAATATCACGGTTATATCCGGAAATACTTGCACGGAGTATTTCTTTTGCCGATTGTGCGTTGGCTATCACACGGGCTGTTTTAGCACGCATTAATTCGAGGGCGTCGGGATTCTTTTTTTGAGGCATGATACTGCTACCCGTGCACAATTCATCCGGTAAACTGAAATAATTAAATTCGGGCATGCCGTATATAATCAGGTCCTGAGCGAGTCTTGAGAGTGAAACCATAACCTGTGAAACGGCATCCATGATGACCGATTCATTTTTTCCTCTCGCATTGGATGCATACAACACATTGTGAACGATGCCGTCAAAGCCCAGCAAATCAGCCACGCGTTGCCGATTGATCTGCAGCGGCACACCGAAGCCAGCCGCTGAACCGAGAGGACTTTTGTTATTATGATCCCAGGCCGCTTTACAGAGGGTCATGGTATCGAGCAGATCCTCCGTATAACAGCTGGCCCACACGCCGACCGAACTGGGCATGGCCGGCTGCATGTGGGTACGCCCGGCCATAGGAGTCAACTCATGGCGCTTGCCAAGCCTGGCGAGCTCGGCTGCCAGATTCAACATACCCTCCATAATACTCAGGAGCTGATCGCGAGCATACAGCCTTAAATCCAGCGCTACCTGGTCATTCCGGCTGCGGGCCGTATGCACTTTTCTTCCGAGATCACCGTGGCACCGGGTCAGCTCGCGCTCCACTGCGAGGTGAACATCCTGATCGCTCAAACGTATCTTGAATGTTCCAAGGCGGGCCCGCCGCATGATAGTGATCAAGGTCTGTATAACAGACTGTGCCTGCGTCTTGAGAAACAACTTCTTTTCTATATCCAGTTCGGACAGCATCCATACGTGAGCAGCCGTGCCCAGACAGTCATATTCCACCAGTGCCCGATCCAGTATATAATCTTTACCGGCGGTAAATTTCAAAATACTCTGTTCGATCTTCCCGACAGTTGTCTTCGTGCTCGTAGCCATACCTCTATCTCCTGCCCCAGCTATTCATCCTTTATCAGTTGCACATTTAAAATGCCGCAGTTTGGCATATGCCTGATCAGTTGTCGATCACAGGCTTTTGCTTATGTTGCGGAAAACGTTCTTCCAACTGATCTAAATACCTCTTAACGGCTTCCTTCTGCGGTCCGTCAATACCGTAATTGATAACCATTTGGTCCATGAAGTGTATACGATTGGCCGTCAGCTCTTTTACGTCTGCATAGCGTTCTTGGATGCGCTTCAGCTCCCGGCCGAGGTTGGTTTGAATAAAATCTGTATCAGGGTTTGCTCTCAGCACTTTCTCAAGCCACTGACTGTATGCTCTGATGACGGAAGACAGAGTTTTGTCGGTTTCAAATGACAAGCGCTCCAGTTTTCTCAACACTGGTTTAACAGCCTGATCCAGTTCAGGTCGGCCCAGATACTGAAGGAGATCGATCGGTCTCATAACAGTGACGGTGCCCTCTTCATCATCAAACATTGCCCGAAACTGGAGAACCTCCTCCATTTCTTCAAAATCCTGTTTATTTACGGGCCGCAATTCAACCGCACCGAATGCCGCATTCGTTAACCACTGCATCCAGTTTTGCTCCAGAGCCGCATGGTCATGGATCTGCCCCATCAACGGCAATAGGTCTTCAATCGCAAGCGGCTCTGCCTGAGCAGCCTGTTTACACACGGCAGTAAACCATTTATTCGCGACACCCTGTTCGGATAGATAATCGATAACCAGTGCGGCGGCAACACTTCTGCTGAGCCGCTCGGTCCCGGCAACACCCGTTATACAATCCTGTATTGTGGGTACTTCATGCCGACCCCACTGAGCAGCTTTTTTGCGACAGTATTGTCTGAGTTGCGGATCGGTAATTAATGAAAATCCGGCGGCCCACCATTCCGGCACGTTCGCCAGAGAAACTGTTCTCGCTGAAGGTGGCTGGTGTGCGATCGCGCAGCGGTTCATAAAAAGTTGAAAAATTTTTCGACGCGCATACAGATCACCTATATCGAGATCTTCATCCATCCATAGGTCCTGCATCAGTCTGCCATCGACATAACGCTGTTGCAGTATCACCCTGTAGAAGGGCGGGTCACTCATCAGACGTATGCGGACAGGTGCATTCTGTTCAAAAGGGTAGTCGATGTTGAGTGCCCGCTGCATTTTTTCCCACAGCTCACCTGTATGAACAGCCCACATGAGGTTCTGCTTTTTGTCAGGCCCGAGTACAGCATACCTTCGATCGGTACTGAACACATTGCTGGACCACCGTTCCTGATCGCCGCCCCGGACCCCGACAGCCGACCCCAGTAGCAGGATTGCACTAAGGAGAAGGAGATTCCAGCATAAAGGTGACCGGCCCATCATTACATAAGTGTACATCCATACGCTCCCTGAACACGCCGCTCTCGACCCTGTGCCCCAAAGCTTTCAATTCGTTGATCATATCCTGATAAAGGGGTTCTGCTTCATCCGGAGGGGCCGCCTCCATATAGCTCGGACGGTTACCCTTCCGGCAATCCGCATAGAGTGTAAACTGGCTCACGGCCAGGTAATCGCCGCCAACTTCATCGATGGATGCATTCATGCGCCCCGCCGCATCATCAAACATACGTAAACGGGCCACCTTACCGGCCATCCAGCGAACCGATTCACGCGTATCGCCCCTTTGGATAGCAATCAACAACAGGGCGCCGTGCTCAATGGAAGCCTCTGTAATGCCGCGGATTTTGACGGCAGCACTGCTGACCCGCTGAATGAGCACCCGCATACGTCGATTAAGCCCCCACGCGGGAGATACGCAGCGTATCCAGGCGATTCAATGCGGCGGCGATTTCATAGCGCCTCGGCCGAGCCAAATCACCGCGCAAGTCGGGTGATAAATATTCCAGCCCTTCGGTACTTAAATCGCGATCAATTAAATCCATTATTTCACAAATGGAAAGGCTCTCATCCGTGTAGCGGAGTTTTGCATAAAACAAAATCTGACCGATAGTCCCGGTCTGCTGTTTGTCCGCAATCTGGAAGATACCGCTGAGATCAATCAGAGAACGGCCAAAGGTCAGTAAATGAGCATCAAGCGCCTTAATGACAGCGTCTTCCTTACCGAGACTGGGATCAATACTGGAAGGCACGATCCACCGACTGCGTTCAGCCAGATCATGAATTTTCTGAGCATCTTCTAGTATCTCTACAGATTCGATGTTCAGTTTTTTTGCTTCCTCCGTTATATCGCGAACGATGCCGTCCCTGACGCTTAGAACGCGATCGGCCATGGGAATAAAGCCGGCAATGGATTCAGAACCGCTCACGACAATCGAGACCCCCAACTCATCGACGATTTGCCGCGCGCGCGCCGGTAGAGAGTGGCAGCCATTTGCTCCATCCTCACTGATAAGCCCTTTGACCCGCTTGTCAGCCGAGATAAATGCAGGGGCAGAATCCTGTTCGTCGAAGAGCAGTACATGGGCTCCAACCTCAAGGTTTTCGATCATGCCGGCCAATTGTGATTCATATGCCGTTGCACAATCTGTCGAAAACTCCTCAGCGCGAGTCAATTCTTTGTCTATAAACGTGCTGATATCCACACGATGCACACAACGGCCGGGCTCCGCAGCAACGTAGACAGCGTCCGGAACGGTCACGACCATTTCCCTTCCGTCTCCAGGGATATGATTAAAAATACCATCCGCAATGCTCCGAATCAGTTCAAGGCGTCCGGAATAATCATCACCGAGAATAACTGTGATACCGGTAGAGAGGCCTAGACCTTCGACCTCGGTTCCGTCGGCGAGCTGGAGCTTGGACAATGCCGTATCATCAATCTGGATACTCACTTCAGTACGGGTATGCGACCTGATATCGAGGGCTTCGGAAGCCAACAGCGTACCCTGGTGAACAAAACTGATCATGCCACGGGTGGGCAGCAACTGTCTGACGTGGTCACTGCGCTCCATAGTTCTGATAAATGAATCCAGATCGTCCTGATCGAGGTTATAGAAAAAGAGCGACTCATTCACCACTTCAGGCAACTCATTAAAAAATATATCGATCAAGTTCTCTGCATCAATAAATCGGGCTCCTTTGGGAAAGTGCAGACATACGCGCGCTTCCACAAATTCATCGGCCACCAGCATTGATGTGCGGGGCAGAATGCGATCTTCCAATTCCGCAATACTGATCCTCTTCAGTGATATACCCCTCTCATCATACATCATAAGATCATTCAGATGATCAGCCATTCGCCGCGTCAGATAATCTTCCAAGGCCGTACAGCGAATAGAATTATCATAGTAGTCGGCAGGAAATTCAGCGATAATCTGAGGAACGCGAATAATAAATGGAATGGTGTCGAGCACCTCTCCGTTGGGCACCCCATCCATCTTGACGACATAGCGGGAAAAATCAAAATCCCCTACCATTTGGTCCAATTCGGATATGAGTTTACCATCGAGCTGGGTAAGTATATTATAGAACTCTTTTTTATCTCTCATTTCAACACATCCTTTGTCGGTTGCAATGAGCCGGACACCAGTCTGATCTCATTGCTCTTTACGGTCATTTCTGTACACTTCTCAAAAATACGTCGTTCCCGCTCCATGTCTGAAAATACGGTCGCAACATTTTCAATCAACCCTGCGGAAAAAATTTTCGGTAATGGTAAATGGCCTAGACTCACTTGATCAACAAGAAAACGGTTTACATTTTCCGCATCAACGGACGGCTCGAGGGAAAGTCTGTAGGATAGTGTCAAAAGAGAGCGCTTTATATGAATGTATAAGTCCAGTGTACCCGATTGAAGGTCGACATGAAAGGACTGCGGACGCCCCGTTGACCAATAGGCAAGGCAAGCATTGATTTCGTCTTCACCCAAGACGCCCTGCCAACGAGTCCCCTGCTGTGTTTGCATCCACCAACCAGCCAGTTTCGACCTGCATACACGCGCCTGTTCAGCCGTCCCTTTTTCACCCGGAAACGATACGGGCCATGCCAGCGCCCCGAGCAGCAGGATCAGTAAACAGAGAAGCAGAATACGAAAGAGGTGATGCCACATACTCAATCACTCTTTTTAGAAGCCTTCGCCTCTTTTTTCGTTGGGGCACTCTTGGTGCTGCCTGATTCGGCTTTTTTACCAGCGTCATAGTTCGAGCTACGATAATCCGTCGTGTAAAAACCAGAGCCTTTGAAGATCAGTCCCGCTCCCGTACCCAGCAGACGATTCACCTTTCCTCTGCATTTCGGACACCGCTTTCTGGGCTCATCCATCATCGACTGAAAAAGTTCAAAGGTGTACCCGCATTTTGTACACTCGTAATCATATGTCGGCATAGTTCTATTCCTCTCGTCAGCGCCTGAATATTGCAGACGGCGAACGGCGAACACTACGTTTTTCCGTCACTATTGTCAAGCGTTTGCCTCTATGCCTGCAGGGTTTTTGTCTTGCAACTGCCCGGAACCTGACTAGTCTGATTCGATGCATTCATTTCATGCCTTTTTAAGCGAACAGAAGGCCGTCATTGACCGGACCCTGGATCATCTCCTGCCGCCGGCTGAGACGCGCCCGCAAAAACTGCATGAAGCCATGCGCTATGCCGTTCTGAGCGGTGGCAAACGCCTGCGCCCCGCTCTGTGCCTGGCGGCCTGCGAAACGGCAGGCGGACAGCAGGCTCAGGCCCTCGAGACCGCGGCGGCCATTGAAATGCTGCATTCGTACACGCTGGTTCACGATGACCTGCCCTGCATGGACAATGATGATTACCGCAGGGGACAGCTTACCTGTCACCGCGCATTTGGCGAAGCCGTCGCCGTCCTGACGGGCGATGCGCTGCTGACACTGAGTTTTTCACTGCTGGCACGGCAGCCGCAGGCTCCCCTCCTTATCCGGCAACTCGCGGATGCAGCGGGAAGCACCGGCATCATCGGAGGGCAAACAGAAGATATGGACGCTTCGCGCTCGTCAGCGGACCCTGAACATCTCGACTATATTCACCTCAACAAGACGGCCCGGCTCTTCTGTGCATCCGCTTCAATGGGTGCGGTCTGTGCGAATGCCTCGCCGGCTGTCCAGCAGGCACTGGCATCATTCGGCCAGCACATCGGTATGGCCTTTCAACTTATCGATGATATGCTGGATGCCACATCCGACACCGCAACGCTCGGAAAAGATGCCGGCAGTGATGCCAAAAACAATAAACTGACCTGCGTTGCAATACACGGACTCGATGCCTCCGGGAAAAAGGCGGCGGCGTATATAGCGCAAGCACGTGATGCGCTAAGAGACATTGAGGAAACGCAGCGCCTAGAGCAGATGGCTGACTATATCATTCAACGTATCAACTGAGGAAATGGAAATGGATTGCAAACATATTGTCATAACGGGGGGGGCTGGTTTTGTGGGGTCCTCACTGTGCCTTCTGTTTAAACAACATTACGAACAGGTACAGGTGACGGCGCTGGATAATCTGATGCGGCGCGGCAGCGAGCTAAACCTCCCGAGGTTGCGCAAAGCGGGCGTATCCTTTATGCATGGCGATATTCGCCAACCCGGAGATCTCGCCGATATACCGGCCTTTGACTTACTCATCGACTGTTCCGCCGAACCCTCCGTGCATGCGGGCGCGGCCGGCGGCCCGTCAACGGTTATCGACATCAATCTGAACGGAACCATTCACTGCATGGAAGCGGCAAGGAAAAATGATGCGGCGCTGCTGTTTCTGAGTACGAGCCGGGTCTACCCCATAGACCCGATACGCCACCTCTCTCTCGAAGAGACGGATACCCGTTTTGAAATGGCGAGCCTCCAGACCGTTGCCGGCGTATCTGCCAACGGTATTGCTGAAACATTTCCATTGGAGGGCGCCCGTTCTTTCTATGGCACGACAAAACTGGCCGCTGAATATTTCCTCCACGAGTACGCCTATAGTTATAACATGCCGGTGATGATCAATCGCTGTGGAGTCATTGCCGGTCCCTGGCAAATGGGAAAGATAGATCAGGGCGTTGTCACGCTATGGGCGGCACGGCACCTCTTTGGAAAGCCTCTCAAATACATCGGTTTTGGAGGAGCCGGCAAGCAAGTGCGGGATATCCTGCACGTCAACGACCTGTTTGCGTTAATCGAAAAACAGTGCGCCGGCCTCCACACCTGGAATGGACAGATATTCAATGCCGGGGGCGGACGCCCCGTCTCGGCATCGCTACTGGAACTCACTGAGATTTGCCGGGATGTCACGGGCTGTGAGATTCCGATTACAGCGGAGCCGGAAACATCAGCTGTAGATATTCCCGTCTACATCACTGACAACAGCAAAATTATAGATGCATACGGCTGGAAACCGGAGAAAAGTGTTCACGATATTATAACTGACATCGTGCGGTGGATTCAGGATCACCGTGACAGCTTGGAAGGCATTCTTTCGTGACGGCGTAAAACCTGCCGAATACAAAATGAATCATGTCCTACGACAAAAACATGATACCATCATGTCCTACAGTGGTTGGTGATATTGCCTGAGTTCAACATGCCTCTGGAATTTCGTTATAAGGGTCTTCCGCAGAATCTTTGGGTAAAAAGAGACTTGGCGGGTTGAGGATGCCTTGTACTTTGCTGGAAATGTTGGAAAATAGCGGATCGAAGGGTCGAAAATATCT
>CAYXEW010000106.1:0-8200 GCA_964464115.1 uncultured Verrucomicrobiota bacterium | reverse complement strand
GGAGGGTCGTGTTCCACCGCGACCATTTTTTGAAAGCGCTGTCAGAACCGATTTATATATGTGCATATACGTTCATATACGGTTGGAAACTTTTTCTTATTTAGCCGCGAGAGAACTCAAAGAAACGCAAAGAAGAGGGGAACCGCAAATGAACGCAAATCGACGCAAATGAGGAGGGGACTGGAAGAGTTTTGACAAAATCATGGATAGCATAATCATTCTAAATATATTTCTATTCTTTACGGCCTGGGGATTTCAATATTTATCAGCGCAGAACCGATTAATATATGTCCATATACGATCATATGCAGTTCCTGAGCCTTCTCTTATTTGCGCGCATTTGCGTCTATTTAACCGTTCCCAAGCGGTCACTATTTTATTTCATAAAATTATCTATCGCTGCGCTTTCGGGCGGTTAAAAAAAGTTCCTCATAGAATTTTGTGGAAGATGAAAAATAGTGACGGTTAATGTGAAGGTCTATTGAAGCAGCAACTAAATAAATCATGAGGTATACATAGCTGAGTATACTCAGTGCTGTTCGGAGTGCTCCGGTTGAACGCACTATTCGCTGATGTTATAGAGATAGTACACGCTTTCCACAAAATATTCCGAAGAGCCTGGTTTTTGGCCAATGGCTTTTCCGACGCTTTGCATTTTCATCTTTCTAAACGCGTGCATTATGCAGGTTAGCAATGGGAAAAAAGAATCTGTTTATCGGTAGGATTATTCAGCGAGACACGCCCTTTAAAAGTCAGTTGGCCGCCAAATTTAAAATCGCCTTTCACGTAAAGGCTCTCACAGTGCAGCAGTGATGGAGGTCCATCATAAAAACGGGCCGAAAATTCATCCATGATCTTAAAGTAGTTAGAGTCGAGATGTATGAGAATGGGGCTCAGTGTTCGCTCGGGATTGGGGACGACATTCATCATGTCGTTTAACTGGTAGCAGTCTGACCATAGAGCCAGTAAATCGTTGGTCGTCTTGACCGGAGCAAAGCGCGTGCGCGGAACATGCAGCACGGCTGGCTTGTCAAACACCTCCAGGGCGGCTCCCATGGCCGTTTCGAGCTGAAGTACCTTTGTCGATTCTGGGTCCTTGGGATCGACCGTTTTATGATTAATAATCAAAGGAAGCCCCAGAATACCCTCATGCGTATCGAGTTTTCGCTTCAATGCATGCAAGTTGACCCATAGATTATTAGTATTAAAATAACGGTATTTTTCGATATCCCGGAATGCCGGCAGATCTTCTTCTCTGCATTGGGCAGATTCGCGCAACATCAGACGGCCATTGTTTCGTACCGCGATATGTCCGCCTTTTTTATCAGCCGGTGTCCGGGTTGCCGCCTCCATGAGAAAATCGATATTTCGTTCTGCCATAAAGTCCAGAATAGCGGTGTCGAGATGGGCACCCAGATTGTCAGCATTGGACACAAATGCATACTCGAAGCCTTGTTGTAACAATTGCTCGAGCGTGCCGGATGTTTGCAGGGCTGTATAGATGTCACCATGCCCCGGCGGACACCATTCCAGTGAAGGGTTCTCCTGCCAGTTAACGGGACCCATCGTATTACTGTCAATTTTAGGGATACGGTTCTGAAGAAAGCTGAGCGGCAGCGACTGTTGAGCCAGATCAGGGTAGGCATCCATGGCTTTCATGGAATCCTGTTCCGTACTGAAACTGTTCATTAAAAGGAGAGGAACCGCAGCATGTTGCCTTTTGCGGAGGGCCTGAATATTGCGGGCAATAATATCCAGAAACGTCAAACCATTTTTAGCGGGTAGCAAACTTTTAGCTTTCTCCAGTCCCATGCCGGTGCCAAGCCCACCATTTAATTTTATTACGACAACCCTGTCCAAATGGGGGGATCTGCTTTTTTCCACACGTGCGATTTCTTCATATTTCAAAGCGTTTTCGAGAGGTCGAATCATAGATTCGTCGTAAAACATAGTCTCGTTATGAAGCAGTTTCGTGTAGTAGTGACGAAATGTTTCCTGAGCCAGGACGGGGATTCCGTCGTCATTCATTTTTGTAAGTAGTTGATCTAACATAACATATAGAAAGTACAGTGCACTGCATCTGATGCAAGTGCTTTCATGTTAGGATCATGCTAGCCATGATGGAATTTGCCGTCTGAAAACTGGATTATGCGGGTATCCAGTCGAGCAGGTCAGACTAAGCTCTGATCACCAACAGCAGTCCGATGATCATGAGGTATGCAGCAAATGCGTAAAGCCCGTGCCGACGGAAAAAGGCGAGACACAGGTGTATACACGCTATGCTGACGGCAAAACAGGTGATAAAACCGATGAACAGGATATGGGGGGCTATCCCCGAAGTTGAACATGTCAGTATATCCTTCATTTGATATACGATGGCTCCTCCAATGGCTGGCAATGCCATAAAAAAAGAGAAACGAGCGGCATCGGTTCTCTTCTGGCCAGCCAGCATACCGGCCCCGGTCGTAAGCCCCGAACGCGACGCCCCGGGCAGAATCGCGAAAACCTGAGCAATACCCATGACAAGGGCCACTGCATAGCCAAATCGACCCTTTTCTGTTTTTCTGAATTCACAAAAGAGAAACCACATGGCCGCCATTAGCATGACGACGCCGACAGTTTTGGAATTTCTGGTTGATTCCAGAACGGTACGCTCGATCACCGGCCCGAAAAGGATTATTGGAATAGTGGCTAACAGGAGGAACAGTGGCAATTTTCTGTAGAATGATGCATGCTCCACTTTGTCGGGTTGCCGATAGCTCTGAGCCCAGTAAACCCATTCTTTCCAAAAATAGATCAGTATCGCGAGGAAGCTGCCGGCGTGTAGTACCGTGTCGACAACAATACCGAAATCGTCAGAAAAACCCAACATCTCCCGGAGGAATACGAGGTGTCCGGAACTGCTGATCGGTATAAACTCAGTGCAGCCCTGTATAACAGCCAATATAATGATTTCATATATCTTCATAATCAGGAGCGGGACTATAGTTTAGTAAAGCGGGTTGAGCGAGTTTTTTTTGCAGTAAAACCGAACCCCTCCGAAGTCTCGAGAGCACTCCGATTGACCGGTTCCCGCGGACGGGAACAGACACCATTCGCTGCTGTACAGACACTTGCCTTATCCGGATTTCTGTATCCATTATTGGAGGGCGAAGCTCCCGCTGAGCTTTGTAAATGCAGGAGAATGGCAAGGGAACCGGGGTTATTTAATGATTTGCATCAGGTATCTGTTGCCGATGTTTATTACATTGGAGGTTCCATGGCTTTGCAAGGCCCTAAAACAGATTTTGCGATAATACTTTTCTTAAGGAAACGGGTGTTCTTGATTTCATGACGAACGGCATCGCCGATACGTCCTCCCTTCCGATAGGATGAAAACATAGAAGGCATCATGACAGGAGCTATGCGAATAGACAGGACTTTTGTACTTTTCATGGATGAGTTGGCCGATATTCGCAAAATGCGATGGCGCGCTTCTGCATCGCCTTTGCGCAGGTCAAATGGAGTCATCCGGGCAGGGGGAACCATCCCGATCTCTGCAGCGGAAGGAGCCACTGCCGGTATGGCGGAGGACCGGGACGCTGAAACAGGCACTTTCACGACGGGCTCTGCGACTTCTTCTTCCGTCTCTTCCTCAACAATATAGCGCTCAGGGTAGAGCTGTCGTACGGCCTCTGTCCATTCCTGCATTTGATCGGATTCGTTCCCGACAGGCGCATCTGCAGGCTTCGGAACTGTTGTCAGCCCCCTCTTTTTCTTCATACCGCCAGCCTGCGCTACGAGCCACAGAACGGCGGCTATTATCATAATCAGAAATTCGAGCAGACTGTCCATTACGAGGTAGCCTCCGGACAGCAGAGGCGGCTCGGAGCCGCCCCTGCCAGTATTCGATTATTTGCTTTCATCATCATCACCGGCAATGGATTCTCGCATAGTGGTGTCGGCCATCACATTCTGCATGCGGTAGAAATCCATGACACCGAGGTTGCCTTGCTTAAAGGCCTGCGCGATGGCCAGAGGTACTTCGGCCTGTGCCTCGATCACCTTTGCCTGCATTTCCTGAACCTTTGCATTCATTTCCTGCTCAGCGGCGATCGCCATGGCGATCGCCGCTGAGCAGGAAATGAATGCAAAGGTTCAGGAAATGCAGGCAAAGGTGATCGAGGCACAGGCCGAAGTACCTCTGGCCATCGCGCAGGCCTTTAAGCAAGGCAACCTCGGTGTCATGGATTTCTACCGCATGCAGAATGTGATGGCCGACACCACTATGCGAGAATCCATTGCCGGTGATGATGATGAAAGCAAATAATCGAATACTGGCAGGGGCGGCTCCGAGCCGCCTCTGCTGTCCGGAGGCTACCTCGTAATGGACAGTCTGCTCGAATTTCTGATTATGATAATAGCCGCCGTTCTGTGGCTCGTAGCGCAGGCTGGCGGTATGAAGAAAAAGAGGGGGCTGACAACAGTTCCGAAGCCTGCAGATGCGCCTGTCGGGAACGAATCCGATCAAATGCAGGAATGGACAGAGGCCGTACGACAGCTCTACCCTGAGCGCTATATTGTTGAGGAAGAGACGGAAGAAGAAGTCGCAGAGCCCGTCGTGAAAGTGCCTGTTTCAGCGTCCCGGTCCTCCGCCATACCGGCAGTGGCTCCTTCCGCTGCAGAGATCGGGATGGTTCCCCCTGCCCGGATGACTCCATTTGACCTGCGCAAAGGCGATGCAGAAGCGCGCCATCGCATTTTGCGAATATCGGCCAACTCATCCATGAAAAGTACAAAAGTCCTGTCTATTCGCATAGCTCCTGTCATGATGCCTTCTATGTTTTCATCCTATCGGAAGGGAGGACGTATCGGCGATGCCGTTCGTCATGAAATCAAGAACACCCGTTTCCTTAAGAAAAGTATTATCGCAAAATCTGTTTTAGGGCCTTGCAAAGCCATGGAACCTCCAATGTAATAAACATCGGCAACAGATACCTGATGCAAATCATTAAATAACCCCGGTTCCCTTGCCATTCTCCTGCATTTACAAAGCTCAGCGGGAGCTTCGCCCTCCAATAATGGATACAGAAATCCGGATAAGGCAAGTGTCTGTACAGCAGCGAATGGTGTCTGTTCCCGTCCGCGGGAACCGGTCAATCGGAGTGCTCTCGAGACTTCGGAGGGGTTCGGTTTTACTGCAAAAAAAACTCGCTCAACCCGCTTTACTAAACTATAGTCCCGCTCCTGATTATGAAGATATATGAAATCATTATATTGGCTGTTATACAGGGCTGCACTGAGTTTATACCGATCAGCAGTTCCGGACACCTCGTATTCCTCCGGGAGATGTTGGGTTTTTCTGACGATTTCGGTATTGTTGTCGACACGGTACTACACGCCGGCAGCTTCCTCGCGATACTGATCTATTTTTGGAAAGAATGGGTTTACTGGGCTCAGAGCTATCGGCAACCCGACAAAGTGGAGCATGCATCATTCTACAGAAAATTGCCACTGTTCCTCCTGTTAGCCACTATTCCAATAATCCTTTTCGGGCCGGTGATCGAGCGTACCGTTCTGGAATCAACCAGAAATTCCAAAACTGTCGGCGTCGTCATGCTAATGGCGGCCATGTGGTTTCTCTTTTGTGAATTCAGAAAAACAGAAAAGGGTCGATTTGGCTATGCAGTGGCCCTTGTCATGGGTATTGCTCAGGTTTTCGCGATTCTGCCCGGGGCGTCGCGTTCGGGGCTTACGACCGGGGCCGGTATGCTGGCTGGCCAGAAGAGAACCGATGCCGCTCGTTTCTCTTTTTTTATGGCATTGCCAGCCATTGGAGGAGCCATCGTATATCAAATGAAGGATATACTGACATGTTCAACTTCGGGGATAGCCCCCCATATCCTGTTCATCGGTTTTATCACCTGTTTTGCCGTCAGCATAGCGTGTATACACCTGTGTCTCGCCTTTTTCCGTCGGCACGGGCTTTACGCATTTGCTGCATACCTCATGATCATCGGACTGCTGTTGGTGATCAGAGCTTAGTCTGACCTGCTCGACTGGATACCCGCATAATCCAGTTTTCAGACGGCAAATTCCATCATGGCTAGCATGATCCTAACATGAAAGCACTTGCATCAGATGCAGTGCACTGTACTTTCTATATGTTATGTTAGATCAACTACTTACAAAAATGAATGACGACGGAATCCCCGTCCTGGCTCAGGAAACATTTCGTCACTACTACACGAAACTGCTTCATAACGAGACTATGTTTTACGACGAATCTATGATTCGACCTCTCGAAAACGCTTTGAAATATGAAGAAATCGCACGTGTGGAAAAAAGCAGATCCCCCCATTTGGACAGGGTTGTCGTAATAAAATTAAATGGTGGGCTTGGCACCGGCATGGGACTGGAGAAAGCTAAAAGTTTGCTACCCGCTAAAAATGGTTTGACGTTTCTGGATATTATTGCCCGCAATATTCAGGCCCTCCGCAAAAGGCAACATGCTGCGGTTCCTCTCCTTTTAATGAACAGTTTCAGTACGGAACAGGATTCCATGAAAGCCATGGATGCCTACCCTGATCTGGCTCAACAGTCGCTGCCGCTCAGCTTTCTTCAGAACCGTATCCCTAAAATTGACAGTAATACGATGGGTCCCGTTAACTGGCAGGAGAACCCTTCACTGGAATGGTGTCCGCCGGGGCATGGTGACATCTATACAGCCCTGCAAACATCCGGCACGCTCGAGCAATTGTTACAACAAGGCTTCGAGTATGCATTTGTGTCCAATGCTGACAATCTGGGTGCCCATCTCGACACCGCTATTCTGGACTTTATGGCAGAACGAAATATCGATTTTCTCATGGAGGCGGCAACCCGGACACCGGCTGATAAAAAAGGCGGACATATCGCGGTACGAAACAATGGCCGTCTGATGTTGCGCGAATCTGCCCAATGCAGAGAAGAAGATCTGCCGGCATTCCGGGATATCGAAAAATACCGTTATTTTAATACTAATAATCTATGGGTCAACTTGCATGCATTGAAGCGAAAACTCGATACGCATGAGGGTATTCTGGGGCTTCCTTTGATTATTAATCATAAAACGGTCGATCCCAAGGACCCAGAATCGACAAAGGTACTTCAGCTCGAAACGGCCATGGGAGCCGCCCTGGAGGTGTTTGACAAGCCAGCCGTGCTGCATGTTCCGCGCACGCGCTTTGCTCCGGTCAAGACGACCAACGATTTACTGGCTCTATGGTCAGACTGCTACCAGTTAAACGACATGATGAATGTCGTCCCCAATCCCGAGCGAACACTGAGCCCCATTCTCATACATCTCGACTCTAACTACTTTAAGATCATGGATGAATTTTCGGCCCGTTTTTATGATGGACCTCCATCACTGCTGCACTGTGAGAGCCTTTACGTGAAAGGCGATTTTAAATTTGGCGGCCAACTGACTTTTAAAGGGCGTGTCTCGCTGAATAATCCTACCGATAAACAGATTCTTTTTTCCCATTGCTAACCTGCATAATGCACGCGTTTAGAAAGATGAAAATGCAAAGCGTCGGAAAAGCCATTGGCCAAAAACCAGGCTCTTCGGAATATTTTGTGGAAAGCGTGTACTATCTCTATAACATCAGCGAATAGTGCGTTCAACCGGAGCACTCCGAACAGCACTGAGTATACTCAGCTATGTATACCTCATGATTTATTTAGTTGCTGCTTCAATAGACCTTCACATTAACCGTCACTATTTTTCATCTTCCACAAAATTCTATGAGGAACTTTTTTTAACCGCCCGAAAGCGCAGCGATAGATAATTTTATGAAATAAAATAGTGACCGCTTGGGAACGGTTAAATAGACGCAAATGCGCGCAAATAAGAGAAGGCTCAGGAACTGCATATGATCGTATATGGACATATATTAATCGGTTCTGCGCTGATAAATATTGAAATCCCCAGGCCGTAAAGAATAGAAATATATTTAGAATGATTATGCTATCCATGATTTTGTCAAAACTCTTCCAGTCCCCTCCTCATTTGCGTCGATTTGCGTTCATTTGCGGTTCCCCTCTTCTTTGCGTTTCTTTGAGTTCTCTCGCGGCTAAATAAGAAAAAGTTTCCAACCGTATATGAACGTATATGCACATATATAAATCGGTTCTGACAGCGCTTTCAAAAAATGGTCGCGGTGGAACACGACCCTCC
>CAYXEW010000105.1:0-8518 GCA_964464115.1 uncultured Verrucomicrobiota bacterium | reverse complement strand
GGCTTAATAAAGAAGTTCATGCATTAGCCGTGGCATAATAATGACAGCGGCGAACCAGCCAATGCAGCCTACCGGTGACACGCGGGCGGGCGATTTCGGTGAAAGCAGACCACAGAGCCGTGTGTCACCGGTCGGCTGATTGGTAACGTTCAGCAGAGGACACAACTATGGGAATGTTCAACACGATATTTGCAGACATTCGGTGTCGGGCAACAGGGAAGGTGAGCCCACACACGGAAATCCAGATCAAATGGCAAGCCCGCGAAGCGCGAAGTCTCGATGTGTACTACCCTAGCGATTTCATGCCGGACCTCCTCTCGAAGTACGACAACACCTGGGTGCGGACAGACTTCATTTGCCAAGCGTGCTCTCCCAAGAGCACAACACGTGACGGAACATCATACGTACGGACCGATGACCAGCACCGCCACATCGCTTTCATTGAGGTCAAACACGGCAAGGTCTGCCGTGTTCTCTCAGAACCCGAATTCGAGGAGCTCGGAATCAGTGACTTCTTCGATGACGTATGGCCTCCGAAACACATTGCCGAACAAAGCCTCGGAGGCGACTCCGGTAAGGCCGCGGACGGCCTCACCGGAGCGCCTTAAGGCTGACGTTCGGTCAAGGAGATGGATGTGAAGAAAGGAATGCTGATCACGGTTGGGCTGATCGCCGCATTCCTTCTTGGCGGTATCGTCGGGATGAACGTAGCGTCGCTCTTCTGGAAGAATCTGGTGGAGGATGCGGTTCTCGGACAGGCATCCTTTCAAGTCACGCAGGCACTCGTTCCGATGAAGCAACTGCACGACGGCAAGCCGGATGCGGCCATGGCATCCCTGCAACGCGATGTGGAGAGTGGGCTGACCTTCTACGAACTACACCGGGCGACATTCCGGAGATCAGAACCGATGCCCGATCTTCTCGTGAAAGCGAAGGCGATTATGGAGGAGACACGGAAGGGAACAAACGGACCGAACACGCCGTCGGAAGGTATTCGTCGCTAGCGCGCCGAAACCTTCAACGGCAACGTTCCCCGGACGCAGCCGCAGGCTGCGTCCGGGGAATGAGAATTGACAAATCAAATGCAATGTATGATGCTACTGTATACATTGAAGGTGTGACATGATACGAACTCAAATTTATTTGACAGAGGAAGAGCGATGCGGACTGGCAGCCCTAGCGGCATCCGAGGGCAAGAATCAGGCGCAACTTATTCGCGAGGCTGTAGACCGTTTTATCGAACTTAGCAGCGGGAGTCGGCGAAAAACCATACTGAACAATGCAGCAGGCATGTGGCAAGATCGCGATGATTTGCCGGACTTTCAGGCAAATCGGCGAACCTGGGACAGGATCTGAAACCATGGCAAAGCCGATCCTTATTGACACAGATGTCATGGTTGACTTCCTCAGGGGGCATCCAAAGGCTGTTGCCATAGTGCAAACCAGCTCGAATCGAATCATCCTCTCGAGCATAGTTGTAGCCGAGCTTTATGCAGGAGTCAGAGGAAATGACGAACTAAACACTCTGGACAACCTGATTTCTCTATTTCGCGTAATCCCCGTATCGCCAATCCTCGCCAAATCAGGTGGTCTTTACAAAAGAGACTATGCAAAGTCGCATGGCATTGGTTTGGCCGACGCCATCATCGCCGCTACCGCCGATTCAGAGAACGCAGATTTAAAGACGCTCAACACCAAGCACTATCCAATGTTCAAAGGGTTGACTCCATCTTACACAAAGACGTAGGAGGCCAACAAATCGGTGGACACATATTTCAAATAGTCGAATACGACTATTTGAAAATGGTCAGCTCCGCATTCGATCTGGAAAAAATGAATTGAATTTCTGACATGCCGATGCGATAGTGCAGCCAAATGCAGAAAGGTTTTTTTCATGCCGGAAATTTGCAGATTTTTAGGAATCGTAATAACAATGCTGTACGACGACCAGCGTCCTCCACACTTTCATGCCGAATACGGTGAATATAGGGTTAGCGTAGAAATTGCCACAAGCGTTGTCGAAGGCCGGTTCCCGCCGCGCGCTTTGCGTGCAGTGTTGGAATGGACAGAGATAAATCGAGACCGCCTCCTTGAAGATTGGGAGCTTGCAGAAAAGCACAAATCGTTAAAGAAGTTACCGCCACTGGAGTAATTATGCTTGAAGTTATTGACGCAAAATATTCATCAGGCTATACGGTTCACTTGGTTTTCAATGATGGAACTCAAGGAGAGGTTGATTTAAAGGACTCTCTATGGGGGCCGGTTTTTGAACCACTAAAGGATGTCTCTTTTTTTAAACAATTTACTCTATCCCCCACACTTCACACCATCGGCTGGCCCAATGATGCGGATTTTGCCCCGGAACATTTAAAAGCTAAAATGATCGAACAAGACAAATGCAGCCTACGCGGAATACCGCGCCGCTGATTTGAGCCGTTCCAGGCGGCGCTGCGCGCCGCATTCGCTGAAAAGGAGAAATAGATGATCGACAGGTTACAACCGGAAGAAGGCAAGCTCCCATATCCAACCCAACCGCTACAGGTTCAGAACGGCACAGTGGAGGAATACATCATACCTGACGACAAGAAGGCCGAAGTGCTTGAGGCGCTCTATCCGTTTGACCCGACACCCTCATTGGAGGATCGAAAGTATGACCTACACGAAGGCAAGACATTTCAAGTCAAAGACTTCCGTGTAACATGGGAAGATGGAGATAACTACTTGGTCAGCCCATATTACCCAGCAAGCGGAGGCAGCGTTATTGATTGGTTGCCTCCAGAGTGGGAAACACCAGAAGACAGCGATTAATCCAATCGAGGCGAGGCGTGATACGCGTCGTGGCCTTTTTGGTGAAAGCCTGGCCATATCCCGCGCATCACGCGCCGCCTTATTGGTGACGTTCTGTCAAATATGATGAAAACTATATTGAAGTTCTGGTATCTGATCGTGCTCCTCTTGGTTGCGCTCATCGTCAACGAGAACCTGGTGCAATGGGCTCTTGCCGTGCAAGTTGGCGGACACTCGGTAGCTGCTGGTTTTGAGGATGCATTCGAGTACTTTACACTTTTCGGGTATCTATTTTTTACTGCATTCAGATTCGTGCCCTATGTGGGCCTGGGGATCATTCTTGTCACCCTATCCAAGACCAGATTTAAGGATTATGGCCTTCCTGTCTTTGTTGGTGGTCTCATTGGTATTCTTGCGATGATCCTGTGGGGCTCATGGATGGCTCAACGCCCCTACTACACAGATGAACATGTGTCTTCAACCACTGCAATCGCATTCTTGTTCATCCCAATTTATGCAGTTCCAACGGGAACCATCGGTGCCGTCTTGATTGCTGTCCTGTACACGCCATTTCGGTTCATGTTCAGAAGAAAAGATGCAGAATCGGGTGGCCGGAGACTGACCCAGTAGGCCAGTCCCGGTTCCCACACCACCAAGCAAGCGGGTTCCCGACCCTTCGGGATTCCGGCAGTGCATCTCAAGCCGATGAAGACTTGGGATAGTGTCGTACCACAGGCAGATTCGCCCGTGGCGGAAAGATCAACCCATTGTTGCCTCATGTTCGGCACTCCTTGGTCCCATAGCCATTGTTTTGTCAGAGCGCGCCTGCCTGTGCGTGCCGCACGCAGACAGGTTAGACGATACTGTTTCCGGCTATTCGCCAGGCCCCTTGTATCTGAAGAGCCAGCCCTCAAAATAAGAAATAAGAAAGGCGGGAAGGTTTCGTTCCTCAACCGTTCCATCTCTATAATTTCGGATTTTATCCGCAATATGGGCAATCGCGCGAGATGATCAATGGCGTCTTCACCGAGGTCCCTTATGGCTGGCTGGACCACGCGCTGGACTTTCGCAAGCAGCTTTGCTACAGTCCACTGCGTGGCCGGTCAGCCCCGGCCCATTAGGCATAAAATATGAATATGAATGGAAGCACAGTGGGCGTTGCCCTCGGCGGAGGTGGTGTACGGGGTCTTGGGCATATTTCAGCTCTTGAGGCCATCGATGCGTGCGGGATTAAACCGGCGTTAATCGCCGGAACAAGCATGGGTGCAATCATTGGTGTTTTGTACGCCGCAGGTATGTCGGGGAAGGATATACGCAGCTTTGTAGAAAAACACATAGTCACGAAAAGTGATGGCATAAAGAATCTCTACGCCAAAAGAACCTTCCTGCTGAAATGGTTGCAGGCCGTTCGTCCCTCGTGGACAAGGACTGGCTTACTGGAGGCCGACGGCTTTTTGCGGCACCTCATTGAACAAACCGATGCAAAAACGTTTGAAGACCTGACTATTCCTATGCGTATCGTAGCAACAGACTTCTATTCCGGAGATCCGGTCGTTTTCGACTCCGGGCTGCTGCTCCCGGCGCTAAAGGCGAGCATGTCGATTCCCGGCGTTTTTGTGCCAGTGGAACATGAGGGCAGCATCCTTGTAGACGGCGGTGTGAGCAACAACCTCCCTTACGACATTCTTGCAGACCAATGTGATGAAACCATCGCCATAGATGTTTTACCCGGGCGTAAAAAGGGAATGGTAGATTCACCCAGCATAATCGATGCGACGCTGGGCATGTTCGACATATTTACGGAAAAAATCACCAAAGCCATGATCGAAAAAGATCCACCCAGCATCTACTTTAACCCACAACTTACGGACATCCACATATTGGAGTTTGAAAAAACGGAGGAGGTTTTCAGACAAATGGAAGAAGCCGTACCCGAGCTGAAGGAAAGGCTTGAGTCATTCTAATTCACAAGATTGTAGCCCGACAAAGTGCCTAGCCAGATCTATTCATAAAAATGGATGGGAATGATTGTACCTCTCGGATATGGGATGGATATGGATTTTTGATCAGGGATTTTATTCTCATCCATTTTTACAAAAGGCGCGACGATTTCGGCGCACCTGCTTCGTTACAAAAGGCTCGCAGTAGGTCACTACAGCGTCACCTTTCGGTGCCTCGCATCTACGCTAAACTTATCGCGTGAATAATTCAGGCTGGACACATACGCAGAAATGTCGTCTTAGACGGCACCCATTTAGTGCCGTCAAGAGCTTTACTGGGTGACAGAGTTGACGATATAGATTGGCAAAAAAGTTGTGAACCTATATCCGGCATTCAAAATGCAGCAAACTTAGCAACTGCCGAATTTAGGTTGAAATGCTGAAAGCGAAGGCCTTTGAATCCAGTGCCGACGCATAGCTGGACTTTAACAAGCAGGTCAATGTATTGGAAGTCAAGATTAAGGATGGCAAGGCCAAGCTTGCTGAAATCGCAGAAGCAGGTGATGATGTAAGACTTTTTTTATACTCACTTATGATGCGCGGGGGAACATAATCCATCCACCACCCAGCACCTTTTCACCATCATAAAGTACTGCCGCCTGACCGGGCGTTACAGCAAACTGAGGCTCTTTGAATCGGATATGTGTCAGCTCACCACATGTTATATCGGCCTCGGCGGGCTGATGACGATATCGTATCTGCACCCGACAGGGAAAAGCGGAATCTGGTGGAGCACCGGAAATCCAGTGCATTTCGTCAACTTGTAATTCATTCGCATACACGTCGGCGGCACGGCCCACCACCACGCTATTACTTTTCGGCAGCAACGCTTTAACATAGTAGGGCTCGGTTGAGGCAATACCCAGCCCGCGCCGCTGCCCCACGGTAAATCGATAAAAACCATCGTGGCGACCCAGCTCACGGCCCGCTTCATCGACAATCGGACCGGGCTGCCTCGCCTCCGGCTGTTCGCGTTCAATAAACGCTGCATGACCAGCATCTGTCACAAAACACAGATCCTGACTCTCCGAACGAAACACCACTGGCAGGCCATGCTCTAAGGCATACGCTTTGCTTTCGCCCTTCGTCATATCGCCAAGAGGCAAACGCGCATATTTCAACTGATCCTGAGAGAGCCGATGCAAAAAATAAGACTGATCCTTTTGGCGGTCGGCAGCCCGGTGCAGCTCCATCGTATTGTCGACGCCAATGATCTTTGCATAGTGGCCCGTAGCCAGGGCATCACAGCCGACTTGACGGGCTCGTTCCAGCAAGAGTCCGAATTTGATATGCTGATTACAAAGGATACACGGCGACGGCGTACGGCCGGATAAATAGTGCTGTATAAATGGATCGACAATTTGCGAGCGAAACATATCCACCGCGTTCATAACATAGTGACGAATCCCCAGAGATTCACACACCGCCCGAGCCCGATCGACATCCTCCAGCGAACAGCACCGGGAACCCTCCTTCCACATATGAGCTGTTAGCCCCACGACCTCAAAACCTTGGGTATGCAACTTGTGGGCGACAACCGAACTGTCCAGCCCGCCACTCATTCCCACCGCTATTCTCTTGATTCCCTGCTGATTCAACGTATTTTTCCGCATAGCATTAGTGTGTCACAGACTTGGTATAAGACAGACTGGCGCGCAGACCGAATAAAATATGATATATTTTGACTACAATGCCACAACGCCTCCCGGTAAGGCCGTCATAGACGCAATGCACCACGCGATGCAGGACTTTTACAATCCTTCCGGCAGCTACCATCCGGCGCGCAAATCGGCCCGGCTCATCAGTGATGCGCGCAAGGCTGTCGCCCACCTCATCGGAACTGAGGCCGGTCATATCATTTTTACAAGCGGTGGCACCGAGAGTATTAACACTGCGACTTATGGTCTAACACGGTCAGCTAAAAAACCGCGCATCATCACCCAACCCACGGAGCATGCCGCCACGCTGAAGGCCTGTGAGTCCATGGCGGCCAACGGCGTTGAGATCGACATGCTCAAGATTGACCGGTCGGGCCTGTGGGACCCCGCTGAACTGGAGCAGCAACTTGAGAAGCCTGCGTCCCTAGTGTCATTGATGGCGGCCAACAATGAAACCGGCGTGTGCTACCCGGTGGAAACCGCGGCCAAAATTTGTTCGACACACCATACGCCGCTGCACATTGATGCGGTTCAGGCTGTCGGAAAAACAACCTTCAAGGTAACACCCGGGATGACGGCCGTAAGCCTGTCGGCACACAAGCTGTTCGGCCCGCGCGGTTGCGGCGCACTGTTCATTGCTGAGGGGGCTCCCTTTTCACCACTGATCCGGGGCGGAAGTCAGGAAAACGGTCGACGTGCGGGCACCGAAAACACGCCCGCCATCGCTGGTTTTGGTGTTGCCGCTATCGATGCGATGACACTGCCGGATGAGTACGCCAGACGTGTAGAGCCACTGCGGGATCGCCTTGAAGCGGAACTGACGGCGTCGATCCCGGATCTGATGATTGCCGGCCGCAACGCCCCCCGTCTGCCCAACACGACCCAAATGATATTACCCGGCATCCCTTCGGATGCGGCGCTTGCCCGGCTCGATATGGAAAACATCTGTTGCTCAAGCGGCAGCGCCTGTGCTGCGGGTGCGCCGGAACCCTCACACGTGCTCAAAGCAATGGGCTTCAGTCATGATGAGGCGTCCCGCGCCCTTCGCCTGAGCCTCGGACCCGCCAACACAATAGATGAAGTGTATGAAACCGTAAAGGCCATCCTGAACATCATCGGTGCCTGACCTCATGTGCTCATTTTCATTCCTAGCCGAGCACAAGCTTGAGAGGCTATTCTTCGTCGGCCCGGCATTCTCTTTTCAGTATTTTCCGCAACGCGAATCCGGTATTTCAATCACCTTTTACAGCGTGCCATGGCGCGCTCAGCTTCGCGGTCGGCAGTACGTTTTTTGAGAGTTTCACGTTTATCCTCCTGTTGCTTGCCCCGGCAAAGTCCCAACTCTATTTTCACTTTTCCGCGTTTCGCGTAGAGGCGCAATGGTATCAACGTCAAGCCCTTGGTCGCCACCTTTCCCTGCAGGCTGTCAATTTCTCTTCGATGCAGCAAAAGCCGTTTAGGTCGGTCGGGATCATGATTATGGACGTTGCCGTATTTGTATGGTTGTATATGCATGCCCCAGACAAACAGCTGTCCGCCGTCAAACTGGGCGTGGCTCTCACTGATGCTGGCGTGACTGCTGCGCACGGATTTCACCTCCGTGCCCTGCAACTCAATGCCGGCCTCAAATTTTTCAAGGACCGTATAGTCTCGCCGAGCCTTGCGGTTCGTAGCAAAACCCGAATCACTTTTACCATTATTAGACATGCTTAACTCGTCTTATCCCAACCTATTATCCCGAGTTCCACCGGGAACAAAGGACGCCATGAGCGACCGGCGGCGACGCGAAAAAGATACGATACATTGGGATGAAGAAACAAACAGGTTTCTTCATCTATTTCCGGCCTTCGTACTATTTTGTGGAAAGCGTGTACTATCTCTATAACATCAGCGAATAGTGCGTCCAACCGAATCCCTATATCACGCCGCCTGTCGCACTTTCCGGGTACTCGGGTACACGAGTACACGCTCGCACCCGGAAAGCACAACATTCGACGCAATCTTGCGACCCGATTGATCGGTTCCCGCGGACGGGAACAGACACCATTCGCTGCTGTGCAGACACTTGCCGAA
>CAYXEW010000104.1:0-8635 GCA_964464115.1 uncultured Verrucomicrobiota bacterium | reverse complement strand
TCGCACGACATCGGCGAGGACACCCTCAGGTCTTCATGGTCGAACTGTGATCTCACCATCGAATCCCGTACTCGTCCACCTACTCTTACACCCCCAATCTCTCCCTATCCATGCCCAGAAAATATCGCTACGAGATATTTTCGACCCTTCGATCCGCAATTTTCCAACATTTCCAGCAAAGCACAAGACATCCTGCAATCCGCCAAGTCTCTTTTTACCCACAGATTCTGCGGAAGACCCTCATAATGCGATAGTGAATACGGCATGGTCCGGCGCCGCGGGCTCTTCGCACTAGTTCTTGACTCATTCCCCCATAATTCGTTATCTTATCACCAACGAAAACGCTGTTTTAGACCAGTACCAGCGGATGCATGTCCGCGCTGTCTGAAAAGCGATTGGTCATCAATAATAAGAAGGAAGTGGTCCAGTGAATCTGAAGAAAATCGTTTTCGTATTTGCAGTCCTCGCACTTTGCTCACACGTGTTTGCTGCCGAGGTTCCGGAGCCCAAGGGGACCCGGGCGGTATTCAATATTTCCGATAAAGTTCTGGTAGCAGATCCTCCCAGGTTCGGCGCGAACGTTCGCCCGCCGGCAATGACTCATTGGAGCACTGAACCTTGGCATAATCAGTGGTGGGGCGCTCCTTCTGTTAATCCGGTTACAGCCCGACTGAAAGGATATGTGACCAGCGGTGGAGAAAATTATTTTGAAGATAATGACGGACCTCGCCTTGGGTACTGGGATGTGTTTCGCGATCATTATTTTGATGGTGGAATGGCCTATGTTTACCGAATTGAAGGCGGCAAAATGTCGCTGCTTCGCAAAGAAAAAATAAAAAGCTATCAGGCGGCTAAGGGCGGCATAAACCGCCTGACATTTGTCGAGGACGGCCCAGCCCCCCGCAATGGCGATGTGTATGTGATCGGGGTCGAGCGCACAGATTTTCCTGAATCGGTTACCCGGACGTGGGGTGGCAACCCGTGGTGGCTTGTCGGCGGCTTTCAGATTCAGGGCAATCCGAGAATGTATTGGGAAAAAGGGGTTCGGCTGTACTTGGCTGAGGATGCGCCGCCGAACGGGGCGGGAGCCAGTCTGGCACTGACGGTGCCGGCGGGCCTTTCATCCCCCGTCCGGTTGGGCTATTGGCTGCTGAGCAATGAGCGCGATGACTGGCCGAGACTCCGCGAAGGAAGCTATACCGCCCGCATGTGGCTGCGGCAGGATGGTATGGCGTCCGGAGAGGTCGAGGTGCAGGTCGCCAGCTTGAAGACGACCACCCTTCGAGTGGGCCATGAGTGGAAGGAATATACGGTCGAATTTGATGCCGCGCCACCGGTTGGCGCCGCCGAACCCTTCACCATTGGCAGCGCAAAGGCCGGCACCTTATACATCGACAATGTGACGATTGTACAAAATGACGGACCGCCTCCCTACGGATTTTATCCTGAGGTCGTAGACACGATTCAACGCTTTAATCCCAGCACGCTTCGAATTTGGGCGCTGCAGAACAATGGTGGTGCTGGATTCGGCCTGGACGATGCTCTCGGCTATCCGGAGAAGTCCAGACTGGTATTTCAAGAACAGCGTGGTGCGGCCAATCCGGACCCAATGGGTCTGCATCAGCAACTGGTTCTTTGCCAACAGGCGGGATCAGATCCCTGGATCATTACCTCGACTTTCTTCAGCGGCTTGGAACAGAAAAACCTGATCGAATATCTCGCCGGTCCTGCCGACAGTCCTTATGGGAAAAAACGCGCACAGATGGGGCAGAAAACCCCGTGGACTGAGGTGTTTGAACACATCAAAATTGAGATAGGCAACGAAACCTGGAACAGCATGTTTCAGCCACAGGGTTTCCCAGGGAAGCCGGAGATATATGGAGCCTTTTCGGAATATATGTTCAAACAGATGAAAGAATCGCCATGGTTTGACCAAGATAAGTTGATGCTCGTACTCAATGGTTGGGTCGCTCAACCGGCAAACAACAAGTGGGGTTGGAGTGCTCGTGCTTTGCGGGCAGCCCCCAGTGCAGATGCGATTGACGTCGCTTACTACACCGGCGGTTGGGATTCTGTTGGCCTGATGAAGGCTGAATCGGAAGAAGAGGGTTGGATGAATATTCTGACTTTTTCGCGCCGAATGCTCTGGCCGCGATCTTCCGAGTTTAAAAAGACGGTCGATGAGATTGCCAAAGAGCAGGGGCGTCCGGGTGAGATCAAAGCTCTTGTGTATGAGGCCGGGCCGGGATACACCCTGCCGGGACCCGGAAAATTTGATATTGAAGAACAACAGCAGGGAAAATCGCTGGCACACGCGATTAACGCACTCGACATCTTTATGATGAACCTGCGCAACGGATTTGGCGACCAGTCCTTTTATGAATTCAAAAACGGCCATTACTGGTCATCGCATAACCGTACATGGGGCGAGCACATTGCCTGGAAAGCCCTCGGCCTGCGCAATGCCTATCTGAAGGGAGACATCATTACGGCAGAGACCGCCGAGATGGTAACGCTGGATGTTCCCGAAACACAGGCAGATGTGGTCAACCAGAGCAATAGTGCAAATCGCAAAATGAAATCATTTCCGCCGCTGCCGAATCTGCCGTTAGTCGATTGCTATGCATTCAAAGACGGCAAACGCTACAGTTGTATGTTTATCTCCCGGCGGCTGGACGGGCCAACGCCGGTGGAAATTAATCTTCCGTACACGCCGAAATCGGCCTATACGGTACACATGCTGAGCGGTGATGACCCGGCCCTGCATAATATTGACGAAGAAGTTGTCTCTGTCAAAACCACTGAAAATAAAGGCATGCAGAAAAACTTCACATTCAGCATGCCCCCGCACAGCGTCATGGTCTTGGTGAATGAGGCAAAATAGGGAGACTCCATGAGAATCTTATACATCGATATCGATACGTTAAGGCCCGATCATCTCGGTTGTTACGGCTATCACCGCAACACATCGCCGAACATCGACCGCATTGCGGCCGAGGGGGTGCGATTCAATAATTATTATTGCTCTGACGCACCCTGCCTGCCGTCGCGCAATGCACTGACCTCCGGTCGGTTCGGCATCCACACCGGCGTAGTCAATCACGGAGGCCTCTGCGCCGACCCGCGGCCAGTTGGAAAAGAGCGCGGGTTGCGCTGTCAGTACAGCATCGCAACGTATCCGTCTAAACTGGCCTACAACGGGTTTCATACGGCCTATATCGGCGGCTTCGGCGACCGTCACTCAGCCTGGCAGTTCTATGCCGGATTTCGCGAAATCCATGACACCGGCTTGGGCGGGCAGGAGTCGGCCGAGGATGTTACCCCGACCGCGCTGGACTGGATTGAGAAGCGCGGTAAAGAGGACAACTGGTATCTGCACATCAACTACTGGGATCCGCACACCCCCTTCCGCGCCCCGGCGGAGTTCGGTAACCCGTTTAAAGATGACCCGCTTCCCGATGGGTATACGACAGAGCTTATTGAGGAACACCGAAAGCTGCCCGGACCGCATTCCATTCAGGACATCAGTATGTATGACAATGCAACCTCCGAAGAATATCCCCGCCAGCCCGGCGAAGTGCGCGATATGGACGAAATGCGCAAGCTCATAGACGGCTACGACTGCGGTATCCGTTACGCCGACGACCATGTCGGGCAAATTCTAAATGCGCTCGACCAACAGGGAGTGCTCGATGACACCGCTATCATCTTCAGCTCGGATCACGGAGAAAACTACGGCGAACTCGGTCTTTATGCAGAACACGGAACGGCCGATCACGCCACCTGCCGCATTCCGATGCTCATCCGCTGGCCCGGCAAACAGCAGGGCCATGTTGATAACGGACTGCATTACAATCTCGACCTGGCACCTACCCTCATGGACCTGACGGATATCGATACGCCCCAAATATGGGACGGGACGAGTTATGCGGGCATGCTCAGCAGCGGTACAGACTGCGGACACGCCTACCTCGTCCTCAGTCAGTGCGCGCATGTTTGTCAGCGCTCCGTCCGCTGGGGCCATTACCTCTGGATCAAGTCCTGGCACGACGGATTTCATCTCTTTGACGAAGAAATGCTCTTCGACCTCAAAGCCGATCCGTTCGAAACCACTAACGTGGCCGAAGGCAATCCGGCGCTGTGCGAAGAGGCGCGCAACCAATACGACGAGTGGCACCGACACATGATGAATACTATGCCTGAAGGCTGGGGCGATCCCATGGAAACCGTGCTTGAAGAGGGCGGGCCGTACCACGCATGCGGTGCGCTCAAAGCGCATCACTACATCGAACGCCTCGAACAGACCGGTCGCGGTGAACATCTTGCCAAACTTAAAAAACGCCATCCCCGCGAGTTCGAGTGATTTCCAAGGATTGCAACCCCGAAAGATTTAAATTTAGCCCGTCAGGAATTCGTACCTCGAAAGGATACCCCTTGATCTGATTTGTGAGGGGACACAAGATTGCTAGGCCCACCTTGCGGTTGTAGGACTGGGGCGACAATACGAGGGCGAGCCGATGACCTGCTTGTTCATGTCCAGCCTGGGGTTTGAATGAAATCCACATAACGTCACCCCGCTTCGGGCAATACATGGGCATCACCAGACCTCCCGCCCTACAAGAAGACAACGGCGCGTAAAATCGTCGATCAATAGTACAATGGTTTGTAGGGCTGGAACGGTTGAGGAACGAAACCTTCCCGCCATTCTTATTTTTTATTTTGAGGGCTGACCTTTCAGAAACTATGGCAGGGTCCCAAAGAGCAAGATACCTTCCCGGGCGACGCGTCGCCACAGGGAATCAAACTCTTCACTATCCATGTTGTTCATGTCGACCATGTTGATGGTGAGTGGAATCGCGTATCGTTCGTCCGCCGCCTCTATTAGCCTGGGAGCAGAGCGGTAGGCGCGTATCCGGTCCCGCCCGGTCTCAAAGAGTAAATTGATGCTCAATCGGCTGTACACCATGCCGGCGTCCCTGGCGATAGGTCCGGTCGCTACCGCGGCGATAGCGGGCGGACGTATTTTATTGCGCACCAAGTTGCGCAAATCATCCCAGAAAAGTTCTTCGGCTTCAAATGCAGGCTTGATCACTTTTCGGTAGAAGTAGTGTTTTCTGTTTAATTGGTACCAGTGTTCACGGCTGGTTACCTCACAGAGGACGCACCGCGCTTCTTCGAGCCCCCCCAGTGCCAGCATAGCCGTTCGATTTGAAATGCCGGAGCGTCGCTGTACTTCGCGCCCGGTCAGCGGCTGATCTGTATGGTACAGCGTGCGCAACACAGCTACATGGCTGTGTTTAGAAAAGATTCTATCGAGACCGTGCATGTGTACGTTATAGCGTAAACTACGAAATGTCCTGAATACACGAAAAAAGAAAGAGAATCGGATGGCGGTACGTTAGCGGCAGGCGTCGACCGAAGCCGGCCTTCCGTTGATCCTGAAAAACTGTTATGCTAACCTGAATTATTCACGCGATAAGTTTAGCGTAGATGCGAGGCTCCGAAAAGTGACGCTGTAGTGACCTACTGCGAGCCTTTGTAAAAATGGATGAGAATAAATTCCTTGATCAAAAGTCCATATCCATCCCATACCCAAGAAGTACAATCATTCCCATCCATTTTATGAATAGATCAGGCTAAATAATTATTCGGGTCAAGTCCATGGCCTGATGACCAAAATATGTGGAACGCTCTATATCAGATGGGGAACCCAACAGCACTGTGCGCCCCTCTTTTTCAAAAGGTTCCATCAGTTCGGCAAAATGTCTGAAGTCTTTTTGATCAGTAGCCAGCACTTCCTCCCGTATGCGCTGCAGGTATGACTCGTCAATACCGGATAAGTACCGTGAAAGGGACATGTAGCCTTTGGCATCAGGCAGCCGGTATGCATCGAGATCGCCGATGGTGCCCGTTATGGCCCGTGTCAATTCTTCTGTCGCCAGGTGGATGGTGCTTAGATAGTGTCTCGTTTTGTCGTATACTTCGAGTGTGCGGTCTATATGGGGGTCCCTGTAGGAGATCATGGAAAACGTTCCCGAGATCTGCCCCAGGTTGCAAAAGGCTCCGTAGGCCCCGCCGAGCACCCTCACCTGTTCCCATAACCACGCCGTTCTCAGGTATCTCGACACCACGAGGAAGCTGCCATTCACCATCTCGGCTCTGTCAAATAAACGGCAGGCCTTCCCAACGTAATTGACCTGGGATGGTATGCTGAAAAGCGAGTGTTCTGCTTTTAAAGTGGCCTGGTGCCGGTGCATACAGCTCTCTTCTTCAGGAAATGCCGATAGCAGGGCCTTGAGTGAAGCTTCCATGGAGGTATACGTCCCGGCATCGGTGGTTACATTGCAGAGTATATGTTTCTGCTGAAAGAGTTTTTGTTGTACTTCTTTCAGTTTTCGGCAGACGCTGTCCCAGTCATATTCGATGCATTTCAGCAGGTCTTTTAGAAAATCGAAGTGAATCAGGCCGGACATTCTTTCATGGCAGTATGCGCTGGCTGAATACATCGCATTCAGTCTGTTGCCGGCAATGCGGTGACCCTCTGAGACGATGCTGTCCTCGAAGGCGGCTTTTTCCTCGCGCAACAGCCGCAGCAGAAGTTCTTTGTTTTCCAGATCCAACTCCATGACAACCGAACGATAAAGGTCCGTCATATCTTGGATCTGGTGGGGCATACACTTGCCCCTTACCATAAACCACAGGGCGTCTCCTTCTGTCTCCAGCGCTGAAAGGGTCATAAAGCTGACGCTGATGCCCCCCGTCTTGCGGCCGATCGTCTGCGCCAGTTCTATATGACTCATGGTTCGGGTGCCCAATTCAGTCAATACCCGCCCTATGACTGCGGCATAGGCCAGCTCATCCATCGATAAGGCGTGTAAATTAAAGCCTAAATCAAGGTAGACGATGCCATTGGTGAAAAGGTCATGAAATACGATGGGGCGATGCGCTGCCGATTTCAGTTCCAGGGGAATCGGTTTGTTTGCTTTGTCCAGATCATCCAGTGTAAGAGAGGGAATGGACTGCAGGGCTTCTTCGCTGTCCGGTTTTTCCTGCAGCGCCTTTAATTGGTCCGTTTCAATAATGAGCCGGGCCTTTTCCTCATCGCTGTATGCCTCCAGTGTATTTGCCAGCTTGGCTTCCAGGCGTTTTCGCTTTATGCTGTCGTATTCAGGGTTTGGTTTAAAAACGACGCGGGTACGGTTGGGGTTTTCCAGCAGATATTGATTCAGCAGGTCTTTAAAGTATCCGGGTGTATCCCTGATAATGGACTTTGTCTGGTTGAGCACGGCTTCAAAATGAATGGCTTCTGTCGGGTTGATGCCGTACAGCCAGCCGTTCAGAGCTCGAAGCATTAGTGCCAACCCCCGTGGGTATGAGCCCGTATTATTCTCTCGCAGTTGAAATTCCATGGTGTTAACGGCCATCTCGACGGTATCTTTATCAAACCCCTGTATGGCGAGGTCGCGAAGCGTTTCATCCATAATAGCCTGCACGGCTGGAAGCTGGTCTTCCGAAATACCTTTCAGCCCAGTGGAAAAATACATCTGTTGCAGTTCTCCTTCAAATCCAACCCCGGCAAGATCTTCTCCCAGGTTGGAGTCAATCAGCGCTCGCCGCAGCGGTGACGCCTCGGTCGAAACCAGCATATGCGCCAACAGCTGCAATGACAGATGGAGCTGTTGATCCGTTGAGCGGGGCCACAGCCAGTTGAACGTAACCGCAAACTTCTTTTCGCCTGCCTGCTCATCGCTGATGGCAAATTCTTTTGTGATGTTTTGGGGGGGCTCCCACCCATTCTGTATGGGCACTCCGCTGTCGATGTGAAGATGCTCAAAGTCTGATAAGTAGGTGTCCAGTATCGACAGTCGCGCTGTGGGATCGTCGTTGCCGGAAAAGAAGAACCGCGCATTGGATGGGTGATAAAACTGTCGGTGAAAGGTCTGGAAGTCTTCAAATGATAGCTGCGGTATACGCTCCGGGTCACCGCCTGAATCCAGGCCATAGGTCGTGTCCGGAAACAGGGAGTGCTGGGAATATTCATAGATGACGGCGTCAACGGATGAATAGGCACCTTTCATTTCATTATATACAACGCCGTGGATGGACAGGGGGCCGCCTGTCTTTTCCAGTTCATAATGCCAACCCTCCTGCATGAATGTCTCCCTGGTCAGGCGCGGATAAAAGACGGCGTCGAGATAGACATCCACCAGGTTATAGAAGTCCTGCAGGTTCTGACTGGCGACCGGATAGCAGGTGCGGTCGGGATAGGTGAAGGCGTTGAGAAATGTCTGCAGAGAACCCTTCAACAGTTGTACGAAGGGATCCTTGAGCGGATACTTTCGCGAACCGCACAACACGCTGTGTTCGAGAATATGGGCGATACCCGTTGAATCGCTGGGGGGCGTTTTGAGCGTGATTCCAAACACCTTGTTTTCATCATCGTTGATCACGGAGAGTACTTCTGCTCCCGTTTTCCTGTGCCGGTACCATCGCGCCAGGCAATTCAGTTCCAAAACAGTAGCTTCCGATATCAGTTCAAATTGTTGCATAGGTAATCTCTCTGTAAAAAAGGGTCTTCCGCAGAATCTATGGGTCAAGAGATGCGCCTGTGCCCTTGATCGTGCAAGGGAGATAG
>CAYXEW010000103.1:7654-8799 GCA_964464115.1 uncultured Verrucomicrobiota bacterium | reverse complement strand
TCGAATGTTGTGCTTTCCGGGTGCGAGCGTGTACTCGTGTACCCGAGTACCCGGAAAGTGCGACAGGCGGCGTGATATCGCGCTCCGCAGGGTCGGAGCGCTCTCGAGACTTCGGAGCGCTCCGCAGGGTCGGCTAGTTCTCGAGACTTCGGAGGGGTTCGGTTGGACGCACTATTCGCTGATGTTATAAGAAATAGTACACGCTTTCCACAAAATAGTACGAAGAGCCAATGATTTACAAGTAACTCAATATAATCTCGACCGCGCGCTCGGCCCCTCCGCCCATGACTATGGGGGTCTGTTCGGGATTATCCCACAACGAATTCAGCCCCTGTGCTATATCACCGTGGTATAGCCTTTCTGCCGGTATGTGAGCATTTTTCAAGTTGTGCTGAATGCCGTCTACCAGGATGTCATACTCCCGAAAATCGGTGCGCTCTGCATACAGGAGTGGTTTTCGATTCATAATACAGTCTGAGACAATACCGTAGCCGGGCTTGGAAATCACGGCGTCGACAGAGGCTGCGACATCTTTGAACAGATGTTGATGATGGCGGATCAGGTGTATATTATCGCCGCTCAAGTTCAACGGGGGGAAAATGAAGAATTCATATTCTGCCAAGGCGGTCACGTTTTTTTCGGCACTCTCGTTCCAGTTGAGTGCTGCAAAAGAAAGAAGAATCCACTTTTTTGCCGGATCGGCATGTGTTTCGTTTGCGATCGCGGCACGGCAGTTACGTCCGGGCTTATTGATCAGTGGAAGATTAACATGTCGCGGAAAGGCCGGCATATCGCCGCTCAGCGGGAGTTTCAGCAGCAGTGTTGCCGTGCCGTATGCCTTGCGGAAGGCTTTGACATGTGTGTTCCACTCCGGCTGTTCCTTTGCAAAGGGTTCGTAAATCCAGTCCCATGAGAAGTTACCGACAGCCATCGAAGGAATGCCGAGGCTGGCGGCGGCCTCAATGGGGATGCCGGGTATGTCTGCCACAAGTAGGCCCGCTCCCTGCGATGAAAGCCAGGCCGATTCCTCTCTAATGAGAGTATTCCACTGCCTGTGAAGGCCGTTCAGTCGTTCGAGCGTGGCGGGTAAATCCGCCCGTATGGCATCGTGTTGAACCAGCCCGATATCAAAAGATTTCCGGCGA
>CAYXEW010000103.1:0-7644 GCA_964464115.1 uncultured Verrucomicrobiota bacterium | reverse complement strand
AAATGCAGATGAGATGTATCCATCCGCTGTGAGAAAAAAGAGGATGGCAGGTCACTCACGACATGGATAGGTTGCTCGTGATCGCGTTGATGAAGGGCCTGAAGAATGTCACAGGATCTCACTCCGTGCCCGTATCCGTGGGCGGTGATATAATAGACTATGGGTGCTTTGTGCATGCATTCAGGTTAAGTCCATTTCGGTGTTCATCAACAGGTAATTTTGTGAAAATTATGTTTGTACATACGACGAAATGCATGAGAAGGTGCGCCGATGATTGCCAACCAACAGAAAGGGAAAAAGATGATAAGAAAGATTGCTGCTGTCATGTTACTCGTTGCCGTCGTTACGGCCTGTGCAAAAGATAAAAACGTAGCGCCGGTTATGGAGTCTACAATGGAAAAGGCCAGCTATACTATCGGCTATGATATTGGGATGAATATCTCTCGCGATATTCCCGACCTCGATTTTGAACTGCTTCAAAAGGGTTTGAAGGATGCCGCAAACGGTGTTGAATCTTTGTTGAATGAAGAAGAAGCACAGCAGGCGATGATGCAGTTACGTATGGAAATGGCTACCCAAATGCAGGCTGAAATGGCTGCCGTAGGTGTCAAAAACGAGGCTGAAGGAAAGGCTTATCTGGAGGCGAATGCTGTCAAAGACGGTGTCATGATTACATCGAGCGGCCTGCAGTATGAAATTCTGGAAGCGGGCACCGGTGAAAAACCTGGTTTGACGGATACGGTAACTGTTCACTACACCGGCAAGTTGATTGACGGTACGGTGTTTGACAGTTCTGTGGAACGAGGACAGCCTGCCACATTTCCGTTGCAAGGGGTGATCCCTGGCTGGACGGAAGCCCTGCAATTAATGAAGGAAGGCGCCAAATGGCGTATACATCTCCCGGCAGATTTAGCCTATGGTGAACGCGGTTCGCCGCCGATTGGTCCCAATGCGGTTCTCATCTTTGATGTGGAACTCATTTCGATCGATTAAAGCTGTTCCCCGGACGCAGTCTCGGTGGCTTCGTCCGGGAGTGCCGCCATGCGGCATTCGAGGTCCGCTGAAATGCAGACCGATCAATCAGTGGTGCCCGACGCTTGAGACCGGCGTTTACAAAAAAGGCAGACGAATTGATGATCTGGTGATGCGAGGCGGGCCACTCTCTGATTACCTTTTTTTTTCAGTCCTTTACCCCTCTGCCAGGAACTGCTCGTCGTACAGGGTCTCGAATTTGAGTTTATGTTTTGCTTCTTCCTGTGCCAGAGAAAGAAAAAGCGCCTTCAACTTTTCATCCCCGACGCTGTCGGCAATATCGTTGTAGAGCCGGAAGGCCGTTTTTTCACGCTTCATGGCTACGATGAGCGCGTCCTGCATGTTCATAGTGGGTGAGGGCGCTACTTCGATCAAATAATCAGCCATTTTCAGATTCAGAACTTTTTCTGCGGAGGGGGCCAGCTCTTGACCTTCCTGGATGCGTTGAAGTTTCTTTTTATGCCCCATTTCCTCATCGGCAAAATCTTCAAAAACGGCTTTCATGGAGACTGAATCAGTTTGCCGCATTAATTGAATATAAAAACTGTATGCTTCAGCCTCGCGCTTAATGGCAAACTCGAGAATATCATCTACAGATTCAAATGTAAGTATGTCTGGCGTCATTATGTATTAGATTTCCACAAAAAACGATGATCCACAAAATAGAAAGTCAGCGACATCCTCTTTGTGTCTTTTTTTTATCTGCGCGGCTACCTTCCCTCAAGGCTCTAAATGTACTAATTCACTGTCGAGTACGTAAGCTTTGTTCATGGTGACACGAGGAATCATTATGTCGATCCATTTTTTTGCAACAGCTTTCTTATAATCCCATTTTTCAGCCTGCTTTAGCAGCAAGTATGAACAATACACATCGATAAACATATCCGTCGCTTCTCTGGCTACGAGCTCGCGATAGTCCACAGTCTTGTCTTTCAGTGCGGCCAGTGCCGCAGTCAGCTCGCTGTGTGAGTCTTTCACTCTGGCCTGTAAAGAGGCAATCTCGCTGTCGGCGTATTGATACCCTGCTTCATCTGCTAGAATTTCGTCCAGATCACCGCGAACCAGCCGGGAAATAGCCCAGGACACCTGAATCTGTGATGTGCCCTCATAGATGTTGGTAATGCGGGCATCGCGATAGAGCCTCTCTACGGGGTATTCTTTCATAAACCCATTGCCGCCGTGAATCTGAATGGAGTCGTAACAGATTTTATTGGCGACTTCAGTGGTAAAGTATTTGGCGATGGGCGTCATGGCCTCGGTAAGTCGATTGTACTTCTTCGCTTCAGCTTTCAGCCCTTTGGTCTCAGAACCTTGCTGTATATCCACCAGTTCACTGGCCTTGTAGAGAATAGCGCGCGAGGCCTCTGCGTACAGCCTCATCATGGTCAGCATGTTGCAGACCTGCGCAAACTGTATGATCGGTTTGCCAAACTGTTCACGTTCTTTGGCATAATGAAAGGCTTCGGAGAGCGCTGCTTCTGAGATACCCTGAGCCTGGGCTCCAATGGCCAAACGGGCTGCCAACATCAGCCAGGCCGTATAGCGGGCCAATCCCATACCGCGTTTTCCAATCAGGTAAGCCGGGCAGTTATCAAAGTAAAGTTCGCAGGTGGGGGAGCCATGAATACCCATCTTGTTTTCAATGCGCCGCACCGTTACCTGTTCACATTTTTCTACGAGAAAAAAGCTAAGGCCGCGTCCGCCGCCGCGCTTGACAGGATCTTCACTGCGAGCCAGCACCAATATGACTTCGGCACAGCCGTTTGTAATGAATCGTTTCGTTCCATTGATATGCCACATACCGGTTACAGGATCCTGCACCGCTTCAATGCCTCCCTCGCCTTTAGCACGCGTCTGTATCGCTGCCAGATCGCTGCCCGCGTCCGGTTCCGTCAGGGCCATAGCCCCGGTATATTGACCGGTGCTCATCAGCGGTAGAAATTTATCTTTCAATTCCTCACTGCCAAACTCATTGATGGTTTCGGCAATGCCGCCCTGCAGTCCGAAAAAGTTCATCAGGGATGCATCCGCCTGGGAGACAATTTCAATAGCGGCTGTATAGACTGTTTCAGGAAATCCGAGGCCTCCGTATTTCATAGGAATGGTCATACCCATGAGATCCGCGTCGCACAGGTCCTTCAGATTGCGCTGCAGTCCTTCGGGAAAAATGACCTTGCCATCTTCACATTTGCAGCCTACGGCATCCACCTCTTCGGCGCGCTGGGCAAACCGCTGCGCGGCCAGTTCACCGACAGGGGTTTCCAGCATATCGAGATAAGTAGACTTTGCTTCTTCGGTATCGTCATAGGGACAGTCTTCATCGCCGATGCTCTCTTTGACGGCAACGACCGCATCCCAATCGAGCATTTGCTCCATGATGAATTTTAGATCTTTGTTCTCTGTATAAAAATTTTCAGCCATCAGCAGTCTCCTGTCCGGTTATCATTTACCCCAACATTGTTTTCTTTTTTACGGACTTCGATATAAGTCCACCACTATATATGTAAAGTGCTTATGTGAAAAAGAAAAAAAGCGGACAGTGTTTGAGGTGAAAAATGCGGGAAGCTCCCCGGCAAACCGGGGCGCTTATATATACTACATGGGCGGCAGGGTTCCGGCACTGTAAACAGATCCTAACCTGTATTATTCAAGCATTCAAAATGCTGTAGCTGCGCGGCGCTAGGGGTGCCGCTGTAGTTGACTACCGCAAGCCCTTGGCAACAGCCGAAGCGAAGCGGCAACACAGATACAGCATTTTCAACGCGCCCTCTGGGTAAAAACCGCCATTGACTCTTGTATTTAATTCCGTTATCGAATTCAAATTCAATGTTTGACCTCACATGTCATTATTCATTGCTATTCAATATGTTACATTTCTTATGGCGTTTTTTATGAATAATGCAGGCTAAGCCCCCTTGAGCAACTGTATGAGTTTCGGAATGACTGCGGTGAGATCCCCGACAATCTTGTAATGGGCTATCTTAAAGATCGGTGCGTTTTCATCGATATTGATGGCAATGATCTTATCTGCATCCTGCATACCTACGCGGTGCTGTACCGCTCCGCTGATTCCGCAGGCGATATAGAGATCCGGTTTCACGGTAGCTCCTGTCTGGCCAACCTGATGGTCAGCGGGAAGCCAGCCCGCATCGACGACAGCTCGCGTAGCGCCCACTTCACCGCCGAGGGCGGCCGCCAACTGTTTTACGAGTTCGAGGTTGTCTTTGTTCCCAACACCTGCGCCGCCGGCCACAATCACTTTGGCGTCTTTCAGGTTGATCGTCTTCTCCGCCACATCACGCTTCAGGACCTTGGACATGCCATCCAAATCATCCAGCACTACGTCGATTTGCTGCACTTCTCCTGTCCGACCACTATCCGCCGTCGCTGCATCGGCACAACCGTCGCGCATCGCCACGATCTTGAGATCACTGTTCAGCGCAAAGCCCGTCAGCACTTTCCGATCGAACTCTATGCGGTATGCTTTGTCAGGGCTGACTTTGTCGGCATCAATCACGCAGGAGGCCTTTATATCAGCGGCGATAGAAGCGGCCAGGTCACTGCCCAGGGTGGAGGAGGGGAACAGCGCAAGTCCCACCCCCTGCTGCTGCAGCCAGCCGCCGACTACTTTTTTGTAAGGTCTGGTTGTGTAGTTGGCCAGTTTTTCATCGTCTGCCACGTACACCTCGTCAGCCCCACACTGAAACAGTTCGGCAGCTTTTTCACTGATTCCACTGCCGGCAGCGATACATTTAATTTTATCGGCTCCCAATCCCCGTGCAATCGACAGACACTGCAGTGAAATATCATTGATCAATCCGTCGTCAATTTCTGCATATACAATTATATCAGACATTATAGTGCTCCCTTCAACGCTTCATCAAGCATGGCCTTTAGAGCCTCTTCATCCTCGCCGTCGACGATGGTTGACTCAATAACACGCTGTTCGACTTTTTCAAAACCGGCACAGGGTGTCGTCACCACCGGTGCTGTTTCCGGTGAGACCGGGTCGATCGCCACTTTTTTCATTTTGAGCTTTAACATGGCCTTGGCACTCCGGGGCGCCCGTGGATCATCTTCCAGCAGGGCAACGCCAATGGACATCACGGCAGGCAGGGGGACTTCAACGGATTCATATCCCATCTCCACCGCCCGCTTCCCTACGGCGGTGCTTTCCGATGCAGACTCTATTTCATCAACCCAGGAAACCTGGTCCACACCCAGTGCACTGGCAATATGCGCACCCATGAGCGAGTTTTCCCCATCGACAACGGTTGTGCCGACCAGCAGGAGCTTGCAGTCCGTAATTCCGCGCGCAGCATCAGCCACCATGTCAGCCATACCCTGAACATCCATATCGTGTGGATGGCCAGCGATGCGAATCACCTTGTCGACACCTCGGTAAAGACCTTCTCTCAAGACATCTACGTTTCGGGAATCCCCGATACTGATGGCCGTAACAGTTCCTGCATCTCTATCCTTGATGCGCAGAGCGGCTTCAAGCGCGTTCAGATCTTCCGGTTCAAAGCGGGTCTGAAGAACACTCTCTTTCAGTTTACCGCTGTCATCGAGGATGTCGCCGACCAGATCGCGTGTATCCCAGACTTCCCTTACTACTACAGCACAATTACAAGGCATATTTTTTCTCCCGTCTGTTCGTCCGTTGTCATCTGTTATTAAAACTGTTCATCCCCTGACGTGCTGATTAAACAGCACAGGTTTCACGGTAGCGTTTTCAATGCTACCCGTGCCTGTATTTTACCCCCATACCTCCGTCGGGCTGCTTCCATTCAATGCTGTCGTCTTTTACCACCTGGCGACAAGTGCCGCACTCCAGACAGTTCTCATGGGAAGCATTTATTTGGTCGGGATCATTGGGGTCTTCTTTGTACACTTCGGCCGGACACACTTTCAGCAGTTTCTTGTTCCTGTCATGTTTCTGTTTTGTCTTTTCCTGATCCACTTTGATGTGAGGATGGGAAGGGTCTGGCTCATACTTTGTCCGGTACAGTTTATCTTCGAGTGACATGTTGTTTGATTGATCGTCGGTCATCTTCCACTCCTCAGCTTACATGAGTTTACGCGCTTTAAAGACATCGGCCGCAAATTTTACTTTGGGCAGGCCGGTTAAGAAGTTCTTGATTGCTGCTTTCTGCAGAGAGCCTTTGGTTTCCGCCGTAACGGTAAAGAAATCAACCATCATCTGGACGGCCTTGTCAGGATACATGGCAAACAGATTGGGCGTGCCCTCCATTACGTCCGGCACGTCCTTATATTTTTTCAGGTCTTTCATCGTGGGCGATGCATGCAAGCTTTTTTCATAAGCGCTCAGGGCTTTTTTTGAAAAGTCACCTGTTTCTTTTGCCTGGATAGCTGCTTCGGCAGCCATCACGCCGGAGGCCATTGCATGGTTGGTGCCTTCTTTGTAGATAGACATATTGACCAGCCCCGCGGCATCTCCGACAATCAGCACGCCGTTTCCGGCCAGCTCACCGATGGCGTCGTAGCCGCCTTCAGGAATCATGTGAGCCGAATATTCCAATAGTTCACCACCGCGGATTAACTTGCTGACAAAGGGATGTCTCTTAAAGTTCTCCATCATCTCATTGGGACTGATTTCACTGTCGACGACGCTCTGTATACGGGATACGGCCCCGAGGTGGAGGCCTTCTTTGGCTGTGTAAATAAATCCGCCACCTACCAGACCGCTGAAAGGGGTGCCGAAGAAGTCCAGCGCCACGCCCTCTTTTTCTGTTATATTGAAACGGTCTTCAATGGTCTGTTGCGGCAGCCCGATAATTTCTTTCACACCGACCGCATATTCCTGTTCTTTCCTGCCAGGCTTTAGTTGCAGTTCTTTGCGCACCTGTTCTGTTAAGAGTGCGTTTGCACCATCTGCCAGCACGATGACGTCAGCATAGAAAATTTCATCCCCGCGCAGCTTGACACCGACGGCCTTTTTGTCGAATCCTTCGCCTTCATAGACCAGTTCGTCGGCCACCATGCTTTCCAGCAGGGTGCCGCCGGCTTCTTCAACCTGTCCGGCAAACCATTTATCAAACGCTGAGCGATACACGATAAATGTGTCATTGTAGGGTTCTTCTGACCATTCATCCGCACCAAATTGAATCCCCGCATATTTGTCTTTTCCCAGATAGATAATTTCACGGCGGGAGCAGTAGCGCTCTATCGGGGCTTTGTCGTAAAAAGCGGGAATCAGTTCGTTGATGACCGTGCCGTAAAGAAGCCCTCCCACATTTTTGGAACCGGCAAATTCGCCCCGCTCAATAACGCACACTTCCAATCCGGCTTTGGCCATGACGAAGGCTGCCGCCAGACCAGCCGGTCCTCCTCCGACCACAATGGCATCCATTTTTACGCTATCTTCGGTCATGTATTATGCTCCACGCTTATTAAATTAACTCGTCGTTATTTTTTTGTAAACATAGCGTTAAGTCAAGCGAAACAAGCTTCTTTACCGGATTTCCCAATGACACCGTTTCCTGAACCTTTTTTTTGACGTAAAACCATTACCGCTTAAAAAAAAATCTAAAATGGTAGGGCTGGAACGGTCGCAGACCTTCCAGCCGCATCTCTCGTTTCGTTGCAAAA
>CAYXEW010000102.1:0-8820 GCA_964464115.1 uncultured Verrucomicrobiota bacterium | reverse complement strand
CGAGGTAACGGCCTTTGGGCCGCACTCTTTTATCCGGCACGGCAATCTGCTCTTCACCATTCAGATAACGCGCGGTCAGAGATGAGTCGCTCTTGAGCAGTGCCTCAACAGTGCCGGCAAACGTGACCTCGCCGCCGTGTCGTCCGGCGCCGGGGCCTAGATCAATAACATAGTCGGCCTCTCTGATGGTTTGCTCGTCGTGTTCGACGACCAGCACTGTGTTGCCCAGATCGCGCAACCCTTTGAGCGTGCCAATCAGCTTTTCATTATCGCGCTGGTGCAGTCCGATGCTCGGCTCGTCAAGTACATACAAAACACCGACTAGCCCGGCTCCAATCTGCGTCGCAAGGCGAATACGCTGTGCTTCTCCTCCGGAAAGCGTCCCGCTTTCACGGTTGAGCGTAAGGTAATCGAGCCCGACATTACTCATAAAGCTCAGTCGGTTTTTGATTTCACGAATGACTTCCCCGGCAATTTCCTGATGCTGAGACGACAGCGAGAGGCCATCGAAAAATTGCCAGGCATTGGCAATCGGAAGATTGCACAAGTCATGAATGGAGTACCCCTCAATAGTGCAGGCGAGTGATTCAGGCTTGAGTCGTGCACTGTTACAAACTTTACAGGGTAGCCGCGCCATATATGTTCTGAGGCGCTGGCGCGTGTAGTCGCTCTCCGTTTCCTCATAGCGGCGTTCCAGATTGGGGATCACACCTTCAAACGGTTTGCTGTACTTGCGGTACGCCCCGCCCCGCCAGTAACCGAGATCAATGGGCTCTTCCGTTCCGTGCAGTAAGAGATCCCTGAAGGTTTTAGGGATTTCATTAAAAGGAATATCCATGCTGACATCAAAATGCTTGGCGACGGCTTTCAGCAGCGCTTTGTAATAAATAATCTGCCGTCTTCCGCCGCGACGCCAGGGGTGTACGGCGCCCTGATTCAACGTGAGTGCGGGATCGGGAATCAGCAGGGTTTCGTCGAAAACCTCCATCGTACCCAGGCCATGGCAGCGCGGACAGGCTCCATAGGGGCTGTTGAATGAAAAATGCCGTGCTGAGAGCTCATCAAAGCTGATTTGGCAATGTGTGCAGGCATTCCGTTCCGAAAACAGTTTTTCCTCCCACGTGTCACGCTTTTTCTCAATGAGAGCGGTCAGTTGTCCTTCGCCGCTCTTGAGGGCCTGTTCAACCGAATCCGTTAATCGCGAGCGCACATTTTCTTTTATGGCAATACGGTCGATGACGATATCGATCGTATGTTTTTTCTTTTTGTCGATACGCGGCACGTCTTCTATTTCGTAAATGTCGCCATCCACGCGTACTCGCACATAACCCTGCTTCTGAGCCGCTTCCAGCACTTCCGCATGTTCCCCTTTGCGCCCTTTGATTAATGGTGCCAACAGCATGAGCCGCGTTCCCGGAGCCAGGGCCATGAGTTGATTGACAATGTCTTCGGCGCTCTGACGGCTGACGGGCTGGCGGCATTGCGGACAATGCGGTGTTCCGATATGGGCAAAAAGGAGCCGCAGATAGTCATGAATTTCGGTGGTGGTGGCCACAATAGAGCGCGGATTGGAGCCAGCAGTCCGCTGCTCAATGGATATGGCAGGCGATAGGCCCTCTATATATTCCACATCCGGTTTCTGCATTTGTTCCAGAAACTGCCGGGCATAGGCCGAGAGACTTTCAACATATTTGCGCTGACCTTCCGCAAAGATCGTATCAAAGGCCAGTGACGATTTACCGGAACCGCTGAGACCGGTCACGACGGTGAACGCATTGCGCGGTATGTGTACCGTAATGTTCTTCAGATTGTGTTCTCGTGCGCCTGCAACGATGATGGCATCTTTACTCATAGTGCTATTAAGGTATCCTTCCCCAAACCAATTGCAACTGCCATATGGTTTTTATGGTGTTAAAAAGACTGTATTTTCGCACTTCAAAACAGAGGCTTCAATGCAGTAGTATCTTCCCGTTTATCGGTTGTATGCTGGTTACAAAGAGACGGGAGAGTGAACTATGCGAATGAAGTCAATGATAGTAGGTGTGCCGGCCGTGCTGGTGGTAGTCGGACTCGTCCTCGTAAACTACGCTCCACGCTATGCGTTCAAAGGTGAAGAGCGCTTCTTGGAACTGGATGTGAAGTCCAGTGTGAGTACGCCAGTGATGGTATATCACGAGACCCATCATCCTGATGAGAAGCTGCCATCATCATCCCGTTTTACAGTTTCGCCTTCGTCTGTGCCCGTGACCTACAAGGTGCCCCTGCCGGAGCGCAACATCCGGTTTATTCGGGTAGATCCGCTCAATGCCGTGGGCGCGATGGCCATCACCGGTATTCGCGTTACCGCTGCCCGTGGGATTATCAGAGAAGTCGCCATGCATGAACTCGAATCTGTCAACAGCCTTGCCAATATACAGATTGCAGAGGGTGAGTGCAGGATCGTTCGTCAATCCAGAGAGGATCACCCGGCTCTCTACCTCAAGATTCAATATCCCATTAATCCGCAGCTCAATCCGAATCGCGTCAAGGGAGTGGATGTGTTGCTGCTGCTTTCGGCTATGGTGGGTATCGCTCTGTTCGGAGTGGCTTTTGCCGTTCACCGTATCAGAAAGGCGAGCGGGGAGGGGACCGATACTGTTGGTACAGTGGCCTTCTGGACGGTCACGGCTTTTTTGATTGTGGCGGGCGCAAAATGGACACTCATGCTCTTTCATTCGGTGAACATACCATGGGCGGACGCATGGGACGGTGAGGCGTGGAGCACCCTCATACCCTATTTCAGCGGCAACTTGGCATGGAGCGATCTTTTTGCGGCACACAATGAACACCGTATTTTCTTTACGCGGGTGCTGAGTCTGGGCCTGGTCCTGATTTCGGGTCACTGGGATCAATGGATCCAGCAGGTGGTGTCGGCTCTTCTTCATACGACGGCGGGGATCGGGCTTATGCTGCTTTTCTGGAATGCCGCCGGCCGAAAACGAATTGAGTATTTCGCCCTGTTGACCGTGTTGATGTTTGCACTGCCGTTTTCCTACCGGAATGTCCTCATGAGCTTCCAGTCACAGTTTTATTTTCTGATAGCCTTCACACTGCTGTCGATTTGGCTCTGTTCGTTCAAAAGACCGTTCAGCGCGGGATGGTTTGCCGGTGCAGCATTTCTCTTCTGTAATATTTTTACCGTAGCCTCTGGTTTTCTCGCACCGCTCATTATCGGCGTGCTGATGTTGCTGAAAATGTATCGCCGCCCCGGGCGATGGAAGGAGGCCATCCCGACGCTGGCCCTTTGCGTGGCCGTGATCCTGTTTTCTCAACCGTTTTTGGTTGAAGGTCAGCATCAGGCCTATAAGGCCGATACGTTCATGCAGTTTCTGTCCACGTTTGGTAAAACACTGGCATGGCCCTTTACAGAGCTACCCTGGATGGCCGTACTGCTGTGGGCGCCCTTTTTTATCGTTGCCATACAGTATGTGTTGAAACGTTCCGATGAGAAGCCGTATGTGAAGGAGTTACTGCTGGGTGTCGGCGGTTGGATACTGGCGCAGGCGCTTGCGGCCGGCATCTACAGGGGCGGCTATGGCGGCGGTCCCCCTTCACGCCATATGGATTTGACCAGTATCGGTATCATGGTGAACGGGGTCGCGCTGTGGGTTCTCTGTGAACAGTATCGCCGACATGAACGGTGGGGTGGGCGCCTGCAGCTGTATCTGGGTGTATGGTGGCTGGCTCTCATCATCGGGGTAACCGCCCTTTCAGCCGATATGCTGTTGCGAAGGGGGAACTGGTATCTCGGCGCCGCCGCTTTTCGGGATCAGGCCGAAGAGCACAGGGAAATCTATGAGCAATTTTACCGCGATGACTCTATCGACTATCTGTACGGGGTCTATCAATCCGCTTTGCCGGTGGTGAATCCATTGGTTACATCGACCTATCTGCGGAACGATGTCATCAGCAGCCGGATGCCGCCTCCCGCAAGAAAACCCGTTTATATAGAGCAACGGCAGGCTGAGGGCTCCGCTTTTCAGCAGGGATCTCTGTTGCCGACAACACCGACCCTTCCGGGCTCTCAGGAATGGGGGACGGGGGCCAAAGTGAACCGCGGCATATTTACCAGTATCTGGATGACCAATGTACATTCGGCCTACCTTCAGTTCGAGGTGGCGGGACACCTGTACATGGATGAGAACAAGCTGGAACTCTATAATCCCGTGAGCGGAAAACGACACGCCGCCCGGAAGAATAACCTCAAAACAAGTGACGCCCTATGGGCCTCTGTCTCAGTAAAAAACCCCGGACCGCCGACCGTACTGGTTGTCGAAGATCAGTGCCGGGAATTTGTTGCCTTCAGGGCGCCACGGGAAGTGACGGCCGTCACGTACTGGACGGAGCAGTTCCTGAAGCTGGCCCCGTGGATACTCGGTGTAGGACTGAGTATGCCACTGATCGCAATTTACCGCTGGAGGCAACAGTCGGATACGTGTCAGTGACGGCCTCCGACCGGGATGGAGTGAATACATAACTGTGCCGTTGAAAAGGCCGCCTGCAGGTTAAAGCCGCCGGTGGGTCCATCAATATCCATGACTTCCCCCGTAAAATAAAGGCCCGGATGCTTTCGTGATTCCATCGTGGTTTGATGGATGCCATCGAGCGCGACGCCGCCGACCGTGACCATCGCTTCTTTCAAGGGTCTTATTTTTGAAGGATGCAGTCGCCAAGCTTTGATGTGCTTCTTGAGTTCAGCCAGTGCTTGACCATCCAGCGAGCCCACTCGCATACGGGGATCGTAGTCCGTATTACGGCTGATAAACTCCTTGGCAAAAGGACCCGAAGGAAGCCAGGCCGCGAACAGTTGCTGCAGTGTTTTAGATGTGCTTTTCTGCAACAGGCCATCCAGCTTTCCGGACGGAATATCCGGGCATAAATCGATCTGAAACGTATACTGTTTGACGTTCTGACGGGCGAGCAGACTGCTCGCGTCAACCACAGCGGCACCCGTCAGGCCCCATTTGTTGAAGACCACGGCGCCGCAGGTGGTGCCGATAACTTTCCCGTTGGACACAATATCCAGTTTGGTATAGGGCAGTGTTTCGCCCGCATAATCACCCAGCCATTGCTCCTGCATATCAAAACCGGCCAGGCCAGGTCGATAGGGCGTCAGTTTGTGTCCCAGCTTACGCGCCATCTTCTGACCGTCCCCCACAGATCCCGTTTTGGGGTAGCTGACACCGCCCGTTGCAATGATGACATATTTTGCAGTTAGGCTGATACTTTCACTGTTTACGGTATAGACACCCCCCTTGCTGTCAATGGAGTGTACCGGGCAGTTATAGATACAGGGAATACGAAGCTGGCGGATATGGTCCGTGAAAACATGCAGCACATCGTCCGCATTTTCTGAGGCAGGGTAGATTCGCCCCCGCGCATCAGTGCGCGTTGTCAAGCCGTGATCCCGGAACCATGCCTGCAGTGTCTTGGGTGTAAAATGCTCTATGGCAGGTCTCAGAAACGTGGCCACAGACGGGTCGTAGACGCGTATGCATTGTTCAGCACTCATGCTGGTAGAGAGGTTGCACCGGTTATTGCCGCAAAGCAGCAGCTTTCTACCGGGTTTGCTCTTGCGCTCCAACAATAGCGTTTTGATTCCTTTTTCACCGGCGGCGACCGCCGCCATCATGCCGGATGCGCCGGCCCCAATGATAATCAATTCTGTGTTCATAGCCGTATATACTTGCAGTAATCGTACAGTTTGTGAATATAAAAGCATCATCTTTAAGTAGCGGCAGGCATGGAGTAGAGGGTGCATAGTGCGGTGCAGCGAACTCTTTCATAACCCGGAGATTAACATGTATGAAGTTTAAATTTCAGTATGCCAAAGTGCTGTTCAGTATACTTTTTATCACAGTGCTGGTGAAGTTTATACAGGGGGGGACTCTGAAAGATCTCCTCGTGCAGATGGATCCGCTTTACCTGCTGCTCTCCGTGAGTATGTCCGTATTAATGATCGTTGTTAGTTGCTTGAAATGGCGACTCTTTCTCGGTATTCACAGGAATAGGAAGGGTATTACCTTCCTTACTATGCTGAAATATTACTTTATGGGTTATTATTTTTCCAATTTACTCCCCTCCAATATCGGGGGAGACCTCGTACGCTCTTACATGGCAGGCAAACGAATAGATAGTCAGAGTCACGCTGCCGTTTCCGTATTTCTGGAGCGCTTTACCGGTATCATATGTCTGCTTCTGCTCGCGCTTTTTTCCCCCCTCGTGAAACCGTCCCTTTATGTCCATCCGGCTATATGGATTCCCGCTGCCGCCGCTGCCGGTGGGTTGATATTGATCGCTGTCATGCTGTTTGTGAAAAGACCTGTATCTCTGATGGATCGCGGGGTGATGCGTGTCCTGCAGTGGATTGGATCGCCGGCACGCATACTCTCCCTGTGGGCAACGGTGAAAAACAAGCTGGACTCCTTTCATGAAAAACTCAGTGTCTCGCTGGGCGTTATAAAAAACTCCCGGTCGCTGTTGCTGGGTGTTTCCGCTCTCACAGCGCTGTTTTATGCGCTTACCTGGCTCAATGTCTTTCTGGCATTCAAGACGTTTGGAGTGCCGGTGGAATGGCTCGCCATTATAGCTGTTACTCCTGCCGCGATGCTGGTAGCCATGATTCCTTTGGCCCCGCTCGGGAGCTTGGGTTTAATGGAGGCTTCCTTTGCCGGTTATTTTCTGCTGGTCGGTGTCGATATCACCGCCGGTACCGTTATGAGCTTATTGCTTCGATTTAAAATGATCTTGATCGGCGCGGTGGGTTTCCTGTTTTTTATACAACACAGAGGCGAATATGACAGACAAACTTGACCATGCTCTCGATGAGCAGCAGATTCAAAAAGTAGTACAGTCTGGCCGGCATTCCAAGTATAGACTTTACGCGCAGCTCTGCACAGGCACGGACTCACTGTGGCAGATGATGAAATACGACCTGATCACGGGCCTTTTCGGCAGTATGCCCGGCGCTCTCGGTTTATTCTTACGGGGGTTCTTCTATCGCTTTCTGTTGCGCAGGATGGGGAAGGGTGTGACAATTGGCCGTAATATAACGCTCAGGGGAGGGCGTCAGATTGAGTTGGGTGACCGGGTGACGCTCGATGATTATGCGGTTCTGGATGCCCGCGGAAAAGATGCTGAAATTGAGCTGGAGGAGCGCGTTCTTGTGGCCCGCCATTCCATTATCCGCACGCGTGGTAAAAAACTGAGAGTGGGCGCCCGCAGCGTCGTTGGGTGTAACTGTATCCTGGCCACGGACAGCATACTTGATATTGGACAGAATGTCCTGATAGCGGCGTTTACGTACATTACCGCTGGCGGCAACCATCGTTTTGATCGCATCGATATCCCGATGATTGACCAGGGCTTTGAAAGCAAAGGGGGGACGCGCATTGGTAATGATATCTGGATCGGCGCTCACGTGGTCATAACAGATGGTGTACAGGTGGGCGACGGGGCGATTATCGGCGCAAACTCACTCGTAAACAAATCTGTCCGTGGTATGACGGTCTGCGTGGGGTCGCCGGTCAGCGTCATAAGAGAACGAAAGCCGAAGACTGAGCCAACGTGATGGACTTGTTTCTTTCGGGTCTTCCTCAGAATCTGTAGGTCAAGAGATGCGCCCGTGCCCTTGATCGTGCAAGGGAGATATGGGTGTACGAGTACGTTATTTGCGATCCTGACCTATGATCGTTCCTCTAAACTTCGTTCCTACGCCACGAGCATTCGCACGACATCGGCGAGGACACCCTTGTCCTCGGTAATATCTCATCATCGAATTTCGTACTCGTACACCTACTCTTACACCCCCAATCTCTCCCTATCCAGGCCCAGCGTCATCTGCTTCTCGGTATCGTTGTCGGCTCTGTTGCGATAGCGGAAGGTGACGGTATCTTCGTCCAGGGATATAATCCGGTAATCGCTGATGGCGACCTTGTGGGTGTAGCGTCCGAGATACTCAAGCACCTGAGCGGGTCCTGCAAAGGGCTGCTTGGAACGTTGTCAATCAGTCTAAAAATGCGCGAGCATTTTTAGCCGGCATTGCTTTGTTGGCCTATCCCATCTCAAGCCTGTAAAGCCTCAAGAACTGCTTCTGGTCGTTTCTCCACTATACGCAAAAGCGCCTTTGCCGGACCGTCAGGCTCTCTGCGGCCCTGCTCCCAGTTCTGCAAGGTTGCCTTGCTGACACCAATCATGAGTGAAAACTGTGATTGGGAGAGATGAAGCCTGTTACGGATGCGTTTAACATCCACGGGGCGATACTGAAAAATACGGGAAGGCTTGGCCAATCCTTTCCTTATCTTCCCTGCTTCCTCAATACTCTCTACCAGTTCGTCAAACAGTTCTTTCTTCATCACATATTCTCCTCTACCAAAGCTTTCAGGATCTTTATGTTTTTCTTTGCAGAACACAGAGCGTTTTATGCCGAGTGCTGCCGCAAAATAATGTTAGTTTATGCGAAGAACCCCGCCAGCAGTATTCGGCATAAAATATTGGACGTGGCCGCTTCGCGTTTACTTTCCTTATATGGAATTTGTACGCAGGTGTGTTGGTCCGGGCAAGGCTGATTTTCGAGCAATGCGTGTTGATTGAATGCCTTTGAGTGTGTTGACGGAATGCAAAGCAAATTGTTTGTACGCACAGGCTGTAGCATTGGTGGGTCACGGCGGTTTGAGTTCCTCCGGCAAGAGGGCACGCGGCTTCGCGGGCCGGTTCTGTGTGCGGACGCCGGGGCCGGCGTCCCAATAAATGAAAGAGTGCAAGATTCTTTGGTTGACCTCT
>CAYXEW010000101.1:0-8832 GCA_964464115.1 uncultured Verrucomicrobiota bacterium | reverse complement strand
TCGCGTTCCACCGCGACCATTTTTGAAAGCGCTGTCAGAACCGATTTATATACGTGCATATACGTTCATATACGGTTGAAAACTTTTTTTTAGCCGCGAGAGAACGCAAAGAAACGCAAAGAAGATGGATGGAAGATGGATGACAAAATCATGGATAGCAAAATCATTTTTTCGGACAGAAGGTGGCTTTAGCCGTTATGTGGAGGGTCGCGTTCCACCGCGACCATTTTTAAACAAGCAGGCATCCCGCTACTTCGCGGTGGAACCGATTTATATATGTTCATAAATGAATAAAGACTACGATATTATTGTAATTGGAGCCGGTCACGCCGGCTGTGAAGCGGCCCTGGCCAGTGCAAGACTGCATATGCAAACAGCGCTTATCACTATAGATGATCACAGCCTAGCGCGCATGTCCTGTAATCCTGCCATCGGCGGTATTGCAAAATCACACCTGGTCTGTGAACTGGACGCCCTCGGCGGAGAAATGGGGCGCAATACCGATTTTACCGGTATTCAGTTTAGAACACTTAATACGCGAAAAGGACCTGCAGTACAGGCCAAAAGAGTACAAAGTGATAAAAACCGCTATCCCGACAGGATGAAAGCTATCATAACGAGTTTTGAGAACCTGACCCTGATTAAAGGCCTTGTAACAGATATTACCGTTAAAAATGGAAAGGCATGCGGCGTCACCTGTAAAGATGGCCGAAAAATAAGGTCCAAAGCAGTTATAGTCTGTGCCGGAACCTTTTTAAATGGAGTGACTCATATTGGTATGCAGCAGATAAAAGCCGGTCGCGTGGGCGAAGAGGCAGCAGAGGAACTCAGCGAGAATTTAAAAAAAATGGGATTCAGAATGGAACGACTGAAAACCGGTACACCTCCACGCCTTCATAGAGACAGCTTAGATTACAGTAAAATGGATATACAGCCAGGCGAAGAGCCGCCAACCATGTTTTCCACCGCAGCAAAAAATGAAATGTTCCACGTGGAACAGGCCGAAATGGATCCTCATGAAGCCGCCCGCTTGTTCCACGTGGAACATTTTGATAAGGATATGTTTTTCTGGGTTCCGGGTTCTAACCAGATTCCCTGCTATTTGACCCATACCAATGAAAAAACCCACCAGATTATTGCTGATAATTTGAAAAGAAGTGCGCTGTATGGCGGGGCTATTGAAGGTACGGGTGTGCGCTACTGTCCTTCAATTGAGGATAAAATAGTTAAGTTCAGTGGCCGCGGGTCTCACCACGTCTTTGTGGAACCCGAGGGAAGAGATAATGTGCGCATCTATCCAAACGGAACCTCTAACAGCCTGCCAGAGGATATTCAGATGGAGATGATCCACAGTATCGTCGGACTTGAGAAGGCAGCGTTTATTCGTCCAGGATATGCTATTGAATATGATTTTTCTGACCCAACGCAACTCAGGCATTCGCTTGAGTCTAAACGGATTGAAAACCTCTATTTTGCCGGTCAGATCAATGGTACTACTGGTTATGAAGAGGCTGCCTGTCAGGGCTTTATGGCGGGTATTAATGCCGTAAACAGCGTTTTGAAAAAACCGGCTTTCACGTTGGATAGGTCGGAGGCCTATATCGGGATTATGATTGACGATCTGGTTACTAAGGGAACAGATGAACCGTACCGTATGTTTACTTCCAGGGCGGAATGTCGACTGACATTGCGCCAGAGTAATGCGAGGTATCGTCTCCTGGAGAAAGCCCGTGCATTGGGTATATTGGATACGAAAGTTACGGATGAAGCAAAACGCGAATGGACTTTAATTCAACAGGAAGTGCTCAGACTTAAAAAAATATACTTGGATGGCCGCAGTCTAGCACAGCATATTCGCAATCCGGAAAAGTCATACCGTTCCGTATCAGGAACGGATCGGATATTGCCAGATTTTCTGCAGGATGAGATAGAGGTCGAAATTAAGTATGAGGGTTATATTGCGCGCGAAGCCGAGGAAGCTGCCCGTATGAAACGTATGCAGACGACTCGTATACCGGATGATTTTGATTACAATGCAATCGATGCGTTGCGCTTTGAAGCCAGGGAAAAGCTTAAACAGGTGCTCCCTGAAGATCTGGGCCAGGCGGCCCGCATTCCCGGTGTAAATCCACCCGATATTGCCATCCTCGCCGTTTGGATCAAACGGCATAATGCAAAATAATCCTATGCCGCATTTTGAATGCCGGATATAGTATAAATGTTATATGTTCAGACATACAATCTGTGCTAATGTTTGCATTCCAAGTATTTACGGAAGTATTTTTGACTAACCCTTTGCCTTGAGGGCCGCGGCCTCGCGGGCTGGCTCCATATTTGTTTGGAGTGCGGCAATCTGAATGGCCGCTTTGGGGGGAGCGGAGCGACGGGGCTCAGTATTTCAATGTGATAAATGACCCACGGATGGCAGGGCCGTCCCACGGATGGGGAAAGGGGCTCGTCACCGCGCTCCATATTGGTTTGGAGTGCGGCGATCTAAATCGCCGCATAGGCTCCAGACGGCTGAAGACGCATCGCATCGCGACCGGCCAATGCCTTGGCAATCTCATCGGAAGGTGCAGACAGCATACCCAGCTCCGCATCAATGCGAGGGTAATCATACAGCCCCCGGGCCAGTTGACGGATCAGTCCGGCCTGTTTATACCGTTTCAGGGCAGAAGCGATGGCATTCCGGGTTCCAACCCCCTTAAAATCATCGGGAGTGAACACCCAACCCCTCTTGTTACCATATATTCTAGATAATACTTTACTATCAACGCTTTGTGGATTTTTTTTCATACATTACCTGACACATATATATACTATTATGTGTCATAATAGGCACCTCTAGTTGACAAAAAAGTACCCTATTATTTCTGACGTGTAAATCGTAAAAAATGGATAACGTTCAAATGTGAGGAGCTGGACTCCAAATGTGAGGAGCTCGAAACCAAATGTGAGGAGCTGGACCTCAAATCAGGGGAACCGCCACGACCAACGGCCAGCTTACACTCCAGATCCACCGCCTCACGCAGCAGTTCAACATCCGTTATGGTTTTCAGCTCAGCATTCAAACCCAACATGTGCGCCACCCTCAGCACCGAAAAGTTCGATGATCGCGGCCTCAAGTTGGGCTTCGGTGAATTTCATGGCCGTTTTTCCTTAAACTCCGTTACAGGAAGAAATAGGTACTTTACTTTTTCTGCCAGAAGTGGCGAGTCCATTAAGCCTAATGCTTTTTTCATTTTTGATATACCGTCGCGCCAGCCTGCGGCAGAAGTTGGGCATTCGTTATTTTGGTCTCTAAACTGGTCCCCGACAAAACAAATATTCAGCAAATAGGCTTTTTCGCCATACTTTTGATGTAAGAACCAAAGGACAGCTAAGCGGTTTGCCTGCTGGTAATATTTCTTTGTCCAAGGGACCTCGGGCGCAACACCATAGGCTTGCTTGGCTTCGTCCAGTAGGGCCGTAATCTTTTTCAGTGATACAGGCGTTGCCTGTGAGCCGGGGCTTTCCAGCTCTCCCAGGTGTGCCTTGGCTTCTACGAGAAGCCATCCACCATCTGATAGTTTAGCAATTCCATCCCAGCAGGGACCTCGGCCTAATTTGCCATTTGTAACCGGCCAGACATTAAACCATTCCGATTTTGCGGGATGCTCGTCTGGTAAAAAATCAAGATGAGCGATTTCTAAATCCAACGTCGGAAACGTCTGCGCATCTTTTGGTCGTGATGAAAACCCGAAGTCCAGCCACTCAACAACCTGCAACCCTGTTTGCTCTTCGATCAATTCATTTAGCCGCTTGCGATGATAACCAAGCCAACGTAGCAAGTGCCACTCACTCCCATATCCATGTCCGATTGTCGCCATCACCAAACCTCCCGCGGCCTCGCGGGCCGGTTCTGTGTGCGGACGCCGGGGCCGGCGTCCATGCCTGAAAAAACAATATCAAAATCTATGGACGCACCTCAATAAATAAAAGAGTGCAAGAAATTTTGGCTGGTACCTTTTTCTTGGATCCTCTGGTGGTAGAGCGGTTGGCAGATGGATTTGCGTTAGGAAGCGAGGCCTTCCGGGAACGTATGCAGTACACGGGGTCACGTCTTCACATTTCACACGTAATCTTGACTCTCTTCATTAATTGACGCAGCCGCTCTTGCTTTTTGGCTTTCCTCTCAAACCGTTTGATTGCCATGGCTACTGCGGTATAGTCCATCCCACCGACCGCCTCACCAAGCTCTCGCAGCGTCATTCCTCTGTAATGGCGCAATGCCCACAGAAATAGTACTCCTACTGACAGGAGCTCCCGCAAAAGTTCGCGCCGCCTTTTTTGACCAGAGATGTGCTCAAAATACCACCTAAACTGTTACCCCTCAGAGACACTTCAGATCGAACGCCACCTGCTCGTCACAGGTGTCGACCCCGCCTTCAAATTCCTCGATGACTTGAACCTCTAATGAAATCAATATAAATAAAAGTAGACTGATCGTCTGTGGACTGCTGCCGGATCGCGTTGCATGATGCTGGGCATGAAAAAAGCAATAGAACTTGATGGCAATGAATGGGGACAAGTGATTGACGGGCTGATGTGCCGGGCGATCTTGTACGAGGAAACCGTCGGGTATTATGAGGATGGCGTCACCTATGGCGATATTGCCGAGGTGTCGAATGTGGAGGAGGCCCGGCAACTGGCTGCCATGTATCGCTCGCTGATCGAAAAGATTCAGCGACAACGCTAAGCGCCGCACTTATGCGATATTTTTGTCCTGTTCGTCCTGGCTCATTAGAGGTGGTATTAGTATTTTGGCAAACATGAAGCGCAGCTACTATTCTGATTCGATTATGCATTTTCTCAGCTTGAGTGCCGATGCCATTCTGGGACAATTGTCACAGGGAAGTGATGATGCCTATATACGGAAAACTCAGCAAGGCGCATGGACGCAACAAATTCAGTTATTAAAGCCGATTCTTGCTGGGCGGCAGGGCGCAATTTATTTCGAGTATAGCATTCCTCGTATGGGCGAGCGGATAGATGTTGTACTGCTGATTGATTCGGTCATTTTCGTTTTAGAGTTTAAGGTTGGATCAACGCAGTATCTAGGTAGTGATCTTGATCAGGTTTGTGATTACGCCCTCGATCTTAAAAACTTTCACGAGACGAGTCACCACCAGATTATTGCCCCTGTTCTTGTTGCGACAGATGCTAAGTCATTACCCATTATCCCCTGCACAACACCACAGCTCGATGGAATGCTTTCGCCAATCAGGGCTAACGCTTCGTCTTTGCAATCTGTTATTGATGCTGTCCTTTTATTTGCCGATGGAAAAACAATTGATCCTTCAGCATGGGAATGCGGTCGGTATTGTCCGACTCCCACTATCATTGAGGCGGCCGTCGCCTTGTTTAAGGGACACGCGGTACAAGAAATATCGCGCAGTGATGCTGGGGCAAAGAATTTGCATGAAACGACGGAAGCAATTTCTAAGATCATCCATGATGCGAAAGCGCGGTCATACAAAGCAATCTGCTTTGTGACAGGGGTTCCCGGTGCAGGTAAAACGCTGGTTGGTTTGAATATTGCTACCAAACACCTTGATCAGCATGACAATACGGTCAGCGTGTTTCTCTCTGGTAATGGGCCGCTTGTGCGGGTGTTACAGGAAGCGCTTGCACGGGACAAAGTGGTGCGAGATCGCACAAGCGGTAAGAAAACAACGAAGAAGCAGGCGCACAGCGAAGTTAAAACCTTCGTGCAAAATGTGCACCATTATCGCGATGCCTATTTAGTAGATGCTAAGCCACCTGCTGACCATGTCGCGCTTTTTGACGAAGCACAGCGCGCCTGGAATCTGAAACAAACCGCAGCATTCATGAAGCAGAAGAAAAATCGCGCTGACTTTAATGTGTCGGAACCAGAATTTTTGATTTCTTGTATCGACCGCCATCAGGACTGGGGTGTCATTGTTTGTTTGGTGGGAGGGGGGCAGGAAATTAACACGGGCGAGGCTGGTATCAGCGAATGGATTGATGCGCTCAACCGGTCATTTACGGATTGGCACATTCATATTTCGGACCGACTTACGGATAGCGAATATGAGGCCGGCAAGGTGCTGAGCCATATTAGCCTAAGGCCCAACGTTTATTTCGACCCGAACTTACATCTCGCAGTTTCTATGCGATCGTTTCGAGCAGAGAATGTTTCGTTGTTGGTCAAGCAGATGCTTGATGTTGATCCTGATGGTGCACGTGCTACATTGTCTGGTCTAAACGAACTGTATCCGATCGTTATTACGAGGGATATCGATAAAGCGAAAGCTTGGTTGAAAGAGCAAGCCCGTGGCTCTGAACGGTATGGAATCGTTGTTTCTTCTCAAGCTTATCGATTAAAACCGCATGCGGTTGATGTTCGTCCCAAGGTGGATCCTATTCACTGGTTCTTAAACGGAAAGGACGATGTCCGCTCGGCATATTATCTCGAGGATGTTGTTACCGAATTTGATGTCCAAGGCCTCGAGGTGGATTGGGCATGCGTTGTTTGGGATGCTGATTTTCGCTTTTCCGGCAATGGCTGGAGTCAGCATGCATTCAAAGGCTGCAAGTGGCAGCGTGTTTTGCAACCTGAGCGACAATTGTACCAGAAAAATGCGTATCGTGTTTTGTTAACCCGTGCGCGCCAAGGTATGATAATCGTAGTACCTCCGGGGGATTTAGAGGATCACACTCGGCCACCCGCATTTTATGACCCTACTTTCGCCTATTTGAAATCAATCGGCTTTCAGGAGATATAAGTGATGAACAAGGAAAATAGAAGCACACGGGGTCACGTCTTCACATTTCACACACAATCTTGAATCTCTTCATTAATTGACGCAGCCGCTCTTTCTTTTATCAAGAAGCACATGCAGGTGGAGTATGTGATTGCCGATAAACTGGAGCGGAATGAGATTCGGGACTATCCGGTGGCCGCATTGAGGGAAGTTCTGATGAATGCAGTCTGTCATAGGGATTATGGAGATCTAGCGGATATTAAAATTAAGATTTTCGATGATGCTCTCCAGATCTGGAGCCCGGGATTCCTGCCGTTTGGCATAACGGTGGAGGAGTTGCACCAGCCCACGCATTCTTCGAAACCAAAAAATCGTCTGATTGGGCAGGCGTTCTATTACATGGGTATGATTGAGCGGTATGGCAGCGGCATCGGAAGGGTAATCAGTTCGTGTGCAGAAGCCGGGCTGTCAGATCCGGAGTTCGGCAATTATTCCGGTGGGTTTCGGGTTTTGTTTAAGGCGCAGGTTGTGGGGCCAGAGTCAGGGCCAGAGTCGATTTTGCAACGCGTTTTAATCGCTTTGGCTAGAGCTGAATTGTCCAAATCCGAGATTGCGGCGGCGATTGGCCAGAAGCCTGATGGGAATAGGAGTCAGGTACACGGAGTCACGTCTTCACATTTCACACATAATCTTGACTTTCTTCATTAAATAACCCTGTGCTCGACCCCTCGCGAGGTAACATGATACCAACCATCCGCCACGTCTATTCTTAATGGTCTTGTCATAATCATGACAATCTCATTACACATATCACACGTCAAACGCTATCTGTTGATTGTGAAGACGTGACCCCGTTTGCTCACTCTTTTTCTATGAAAAGCACAGAACAAATTTATTCAGCGGCCGAATTCTGCTCTACCTTTGTTATCCACATAGAGCCAGACCTTATTATCTAACCTGTACTTGAAGTTGAAACCCGCTCCAGTACAAACCGAGACAATATTGGTCGTGCCGTCTGGTGCCGCATATTCCACGAATACATAACAGCGCTCCATATTAAAGCCTTTCCTGAGTTCTGGCTGATAAGCGACTATTATTCCCAGAACGAGGTCCTTTCCTTCTGTGGGTGCTGGACGCTCAGGTATGATGCCCCGGGTCTGAGGATCCGGTTGCAGGCGACGGCGAAGACTCGCTCGGACCAGATCTCTTGAGGGAATTTTCTCCCACCTCATTGACTCAACCACGTCAAGACATTCCCGGTGTACACGGGCGAGTTCATATTTGTCAGCCACACACAATACAGTGGCAATGTACTTGCCAAGGTCTTTCCGATAAACAAGAGCAAACATATTAGACTTCAGCTTGAATATGAAAAAAGAGCATGTCTTTGGAACGGCCAGAGTGTCCGGGACGGGAATCTTCTTCCCTGGCCCTATATCAAACCATTTAATCCGCGTTTCGCTGATCCCCTTTATGATTTCCGCATCACTGGGAGAGTCAGCTTTTTTCTCCAACCTGATAGTACCCCTTGCTGCACCAAGAGAAGGAGCTGTTTTGAAAGTGAAGTCTTTCGGGACGACAGCAGGATCAGATTTCTCGTCAAAGCTCCATTTCTTTGGAACAAGAAGTCGAAAATTCCCACTGGCATACCTGTTTGGCCGTCTGGATTCCTCCATCAGTTCTTTGCTGCAGGAGGTGAAGAATATGGCTAAACTAATCAACACTCCTAAAGCACACATGTTCTTACTTTTCATAATAACTTAATCCTCTAGAAACCGTAGGATTCATTTTTGAGTACACGGGGTCACGTCTTCATATTTCACACTTAATCTTGACTCTCTTCATTAAATTACCCTGTGCTCGACCCCTCGCGAGGTAACATGATACCAACCATCCGCCACGTCTATTCTTAATGGTCTTGTCATAATCATGACAATCTCATTACACATATCACACGTCAAACGCTATCTGTTGATTGTGAAGACGTGACCCCGTTTGCTTGTGGTTGTGCAGTTTCTGGTTCCTTCTTCTTTTCCGTGTTTTCTGTGTGTTACGTGGTGTACTC
>CAYXEW010000100.1:0-9031 GCA_964464115.1 uncultured Verrucomicrobiota bacterium | reverse complement strand
CTGACCTACGAATGCATTCCATTTGAGCCGCCGTCCAATGCCGCCTTCAAGTCCCGCCTTAACAGCCGTGTAATCGTAGTGCACTTGGTCGTCATCATCTGCTCTGCCTGCCGGAAAATAACTTTCAGTATCCATCGTCCAGGCGCTGTACAGTCGCCATTGGCGGTTGATTCTCCAACCTAACTCTACCTGGGCATTGTAGATCATGATGCTTCTGAGATTGACATCCAGGCTGTCGTTAAACTCGTGTTTCAGATAGAACACGGGAAAACCGATCATGGCCATAGTCTTGCGGGAAGGCTGATACCAATAAGCTACTCCAGGCAGAGGTACATGGTTTAGAAATCCTCTGGTCGATGAATAATTTAGCAAAAACAACCATGCATCTCGCTGTCTGGCCGGCATGCGATAGAAGGCATTCATCTGGATAGAGAGTTCATCGTAACTGTTAAAGGGTTTATCGGAAGGCGATTCGGCTGATACGACGGCACCGGCCATTTTTTCTCTACTGATGAAATAGCGATAGCCGATACTGAATGCAGGATGATGCCACTGCTGAGCCAGTGTGTCCCCTGTGACAGGCAGTTGAAGAGCTCTGCTGAAATACCGATGCTCATACGTCGCGGCGTAGGTGAGCTCCGCATTGGTCAGAGGCACAGTGTAGAGGGCAGCGAAAGTTTTTAGATCTGTGTACACGTCTTCACCGTTCGGCGCTATGTCATCGGTGTACTCATAGCCTGTCTCCAGTGTGAAGGCTGGTTTGGCTGCAGGCGGGGCGAACAGGGTGGCCATGGGATTGGCAAGGGGTGACAGCTGTGTAGCCAGCAGCAGAACTGCGGCCGGAAGTAGTTTCTGATGTACGAGCGTTTTCAACATATTCAACCTTTCTAGGTTATGGTATGGTTACATGTTATTAATACATTTTAGCAGTCTGCTTTTTCGCTTGGTAACATACCGGACTTCAAGGTTGAAAACAACCGCTTTTCATATATGGCCTTTGCGTTCCGCCAGTATGCCAATCACGATAAAAACGCTTGCGATAATCGGGCCAGGAAGGCGTGGATCCATTTCTCTGAAAGCGATTTCCAGGACATCGGTGAGAAATACCATAACCGCTCCGTAGCCAAAGGCACAGAGGGCCACATAGATGGTCAGGCGAACGAAAAAATGATGCGATTTAATATGTTTGGTGATGTGGGTGTTAATGTCGTCGCCATACAAGACCAGCAGCGTCGCAATGATAGCCATCGCCGTTTCATCCATGTAGGGCCTGAGCCATTTTGTCAGACTCAGCAGTGTATGGTTGATGAAATCCATGCTGTTATTGTTATAAAACCCGTTTCTTTTGTATCAGTAACCAGAGAAAGAAGGGCCCGCCCAGTAGGGATGTAATCACGCCGACCGGAATTTCCGCCGGTGCTATCAGGGTCCTCGCCAGTAGATCACACAGAACGAGAAACGTTCCGCCGAAAAGAAAAGATGCGGGTAGCAGGTAGCCGTGACGATTGCTCCCGAGCAGCCTGCAAATATGTGGCACCATCATACCGACAAAGGCGATGGGCCCGCACTGTGCGACAATGGCACCGACCATGAGTGATGTTATAAGAAACAGTCTTTTTTTCATGCTGTTGACATTAACACCGCGGCTGCTGGCCAGATCTTCTCCCGTCAAGAGTAGATTCAGCTCTCGCATTTGGGTGAACAGGAAAATGGAGCAGGGAATCAGGAAGATCATCAGATTCCAGAAGGAGTTGTAGCCGGTGACGGCTACGGAACCCATCAGCCAGCGGATAATCGAAAAGGAATGCATAATCTTGCTGATATACTGAATAAACAAAATCAGACTTGAAAAACAGAAGCTGATAGAGATACCGGCCAGTAACATGGTCGCAGATGTGAACGTCTGCCGGAGGCGACTGACAGCGTAGACAAACATGATGGACAGCAGGGCACCCAGAAAGGCAAACAGGGTGATGCCGTCCAGTGCCAGCAGACCAAAGGACAGCCCGAAACGGATATAGAGCGCCGATCCGAGGGATGCACCACTGGCGACGCCTAGGGTATAGGGTGTAGCGAGAGGATTACGGAACATAGTTTGAAAGGCCAGTCCGCAGATGGACAGGCCGGCTCCCGCCAGAAAAGTGGTGAGCACCCTAGGTATGCGAATCGTTGTCAGGATGCGCAGATGAGTATCAGAAAGTGTGCCCTGGATGACGTCAGCGGGGCGAATCGTGTAGACACCAAGAAAAGGGGCCACCAAAAGGATACCGAAGGCGAATGCGACAATCAGAATAAGGGATATTTTTTCTCGCTGCATTATGCGTGTACCGCCGTTACGGTTGTTATTTTTCTGTTCTTGTCTTCAAGAATACTGAACGGTATCTGATATATATCGGCCAGGATTTCTTCGCGCATGAACTCATCACCATCGCCCCGCAACAGCACCGTACCATCTTTGAGAGCAAAGAGATAGTCACTGTGCGCAAATGCGTGGTTTACGTCGTGATGAACGGCAATGATCGTCATGCCGGATTCATACTTAATGCGCTCCAAGATGCGCATGACATCCCACTGGTGCCGGTAATCGAGAAAGGTTGTGGGCTCATCCATGACGAGGATAGCGGCGCTTTGAGCCAATGCGGCAGCGATGAAAACCATCTGCCGTTCACCGCCACTGAGCCCTGCCATATTGCGGTCGCGGAACGATGTTGTCTCTGTATAGTCCATCGCTAGTTCGATATGTTTTCGGTCTTCCTGAGTCATCTGACTGAAAGGAGAGAGGTGCGGGTAACGGGCCATGGCAATAAACGTTTCAACGGTGAAAGGAATATCCCGGTCATCAATTTGAGGAACATAGCTGATCAGCCCGGCGGAGGCCTTCCGGTCATACTGACGCAGCGCTTTGCCATCCACAAGGATATGGCCTTTCCACTTTTCATAAATTCCGGCCAGGCATTTGATAAATGAGGTCTTACCCGAACCGTTGGGGCCGATGATCGATACATACTGACCCTTGTAGATGTCGAGCGACAAACTGTGCAGGATCTGTTTCCCGCCAATCGACAGGGATAAATCCGATACCTCTATAAGTGGTTTGATCATGTGGCGCGAAGTCTATTATGGATGAATCATTTCTACAATATCTTTTAGCAGACGAATGAACCGCGGTCCCGGGATTGAGGCATACTCTTGCGTCACCATATAGATCCGGTCATGTTTGACAGCGTTGACTTCGCGGACTTCCTGCCAGTCCTGTTTCAGGATCGTTTCATCGAGCATATCGCCTCCCTGCGAGGGAATGATATCAATAATAATATCAGGATTGATGGCGAGGATACCTTCGGCGGCTATAGACGGATAGGGTATCGTTCCCTCGTATGCGTTCTGCCCCCCGGCCAAATCCAGTATATCATCATAAAAATTACGGTTGCCCGCTATGTAGACCTGTCCGAGTTCACCGGTCCCGACCGCCCGTCCGATTGAAACCATGACGCGCGGTTTGTCGGCCCTGTCCACTCTGGCACTGATAGCCTGGATCTCCTGCAGCAGGCGGCCTGTCAGGGCGCGGCTCTCCTCCTCCGCCCCCAGCGCTTTTCCAATGTCCCGAATAGAATTGAGAATATCATCAATGGTCTCATGTTCGACGGCGAGGGTTTTGAACCCGAGTTGATGAATGTTCCTAATGGTGTCCGGGTTGTCATCAAACAACAGCACGAGGTCGGGTTTCAGAGCTGTGATGACTTCGTAATTTGGATCGTACAGCCCGCCTGTTTTTTCTTTGAGTGCGGCTGCTTGAGGATACCGGCAATACGAACTGACACCGACTAACATCTCATCGGCGTTGAGTGCATACACGATTTCCGTCAAACTGGGAGCCATACTGATGATACGTTGCGGTATAACATGAGGCTGATGGTCGGCGGGGGGAGTGCTCCGGGAGCAGCTCAGGCATAAAAAGATGAATAACCATGGAAATAGATGCGCTTTCATAGTTGGATATGGTATAGACTCTGTTCGATAAATAAAGTGAAATGTTACGAATTTGAATAAAGGCATGATAGAACGATTTATTCAGAGAGCGGCAGCCCCGGGGCCGCTGACATCGCGGGAAAACCGCAACCGGCTCGGCATGCTGGTGGGTTGGGTCAACGGGGTGGCCAGTCTCGTGCTGGCACTGGGTAAAATCAGTGTCGGAGTCTGGGCCAGCAGTGTATCACTGACAGCCGATGGTATTAATAATGCCGCCGACATTTGCAGTAGTGCCTTTGTGGTGGCCGGTTGCGCCTATGCCCGCAAGCCACGCGATCGAAAGCATCCTTACGGTCACGGTAGAATGGAAGTAATCACGGCTTTTATTCTTTCCCTCCTGCTGGTTCTCGTCGGGGTGCAAGTGATACAGTTCAGCATTCTTCGCCTCATCCATCCCAAGCCGCTCGTACTTTCCCCGTTACTGCTGTGGGTGATTGGTGTTTCGCTGCTGGTCAAAGTGGGATTGGCCATTTTCTCCCGCCGCGTCGGGGTCCTGACCCGGTCCAGGGTCGTGGAGGCAGAAGCATGGAATCATACGATAGACATCCTAAGTACCTTGGTCGTGCTGGTAGGGGTGCTGGGCTCCCGTTTCGGTTGGATGCGTGCCGACGGTGTAGCCGGTCTGCTGGTCGCTCTGTTGATTTTCTATGTGGGACTTAAATATGCATTGGAGACCATTAGTGCGCTAATGGGAGAGGCCCCTGCCGCCGGGGAGATGCAGTCTGTCTATCGTTCTGCCTCTGCCGTTGCGGGAGTTGAGCACGTGCATGATATCATTATCAATGATTATGGTGCCGTTCGAATGGTCTCACTGCATATTGAAGTCGATGCCGCCATGACGGCTCTGGAGGTGCATGATATTTCGGAACGCGTTGAGGACAGGGTGTCCGGTGATTGTGCAGCTAAAGTGATCGTGCACGCCGATCCCGTCGACCGCAGCCACCCTCATTATGCCGCAGTGGATCAGGTCTTCAGTGACTATGTTCGCGATCGTAGTGACGCGTTGGGGTATCATGATTTACGGGTGACAGGCGATCAGCAAGATCTCTGTGTGGCGGCGGACATGGTAGTGGATGCACACTACCAAGCTGAGCATTTTCCCGAACTGGCTGAAGTGATGAGCGGCGAGCTGATGGCCCGCATGAGCGGAGTCCGTATGATCACGTTGGGCATTGAAAGCGAATATGCAGTCGATCCTGAATTTCGCAAGACACAGAAGAGAACGGGATGATGCGGAGATGAGGGAGATAGATAATATTACATTGCTGGGTATGCCCGCAGCGGGAAAAAGCACCATCGGGGTAATGCTGGCAAAGAAGCTGCTCATGCATTTCGTAGATACGGATGTAGTCATTCAGGAGCGTGAGCGCCAGAGCCTGGAGGAGATTATTCGGGAGCGCGGACTGCAGGGCTTTTGCCGGCTGGAAGGGGAGGTGATTTCTTCTCTGAATTGCCGCAACACCGTCATTGCCCCCGGAGGCAGTATTGTGTACAGCCCGTCTGCAATGAAGCATCTCAAAACACGGAGTGCCGTGGTTTTATTAATTCAGCCGCTTTCGGTGTTGAAGGAACGACTGGGGGATATGGATCAGAGAGGGGTGGTCCGCCAACCAGGCCAGACCGTTGAAAGTCTGTATCACGAACGAATGCCTCTTTACAGAGAAGCGGCAGACTGTATCATTCGCTGTCGCAAAGCAACCCCCGAACGGATCATTGAACACATTGTGGAAGCGGTCGATTCTGTTCCCCGGCCGTCACTTTCGTCCGTGAAAGAAAAGCCATAGACGGAATTTGAGCTTTTGCCACAGCGAGAGTGTGGACACCCTGGTTTTTTGAGGCTTCCTGCGGCGCTGCCCGGCAGAGGGTTCGCGCATGTAATCCCGTTCATAGATACCCATGTGTCTCTGCTCTGTTTTGAGGTGCTTGAAAGCGCGATGAAATGAACGTGCGCTCCCTGTTTAAACGTTCAATTCGGGCATGAATGAGATAGGCGATCGCCGGGTCTTGCTGATTTTGTTCGCGAGCAAGCGCCTCAATATGATGATCAATTTGTTCAATCGTTAAATGTTGAGGCATTACCATATCGACAAACTCCCCATTGATGATACCACCCTAATGATTCACTAATAAAATGTCAATAATTCATCTTTTTTTTACACTTCCAATTTGTATAAAGTCATGCCTTTGAGTTTGTTGTATTAGCATTTTTTCAGGAGCGATGTCATGATTGCTGTTTTGTTTGGAGCTTGTTGTATCATACTGGCTATAGCCTACTGGACCTATGGGGCTTATATAGAGAAAAAGCTGGGGGTAAACGATGAGACTCCTACACCTGCTCAGACGGAGAATGACGGCATGGATTATGTCCCGGCCGCTGATCCTGTGCTCTTCGGCCATCATTTCAGTTCCATAGCGGGAGCGGGGCCCATCGTGGGGCCGATTATTGCGGGTCTGGCTTTCGGTTGGCTGCCCGCTTTGCTTTGGATACTGGTCGGCTCTATTCTAATCGGGGGTGTCCACGATTTCAGCACGCTCTTTGCGAGCCTTCGTCATCGCGGGCATTCCATCGGCCAGATATGCCGGCAGTACCTGAGTCCGTCAGCCTACTATATCTTCCTCATCTTCATATGGTTCACCTTGATTTATGTGCTAATTGTATTTCTGGACCTTACGGCGGGCACTTTTGCGCCGACTGCAGCATCCTTGAAAGAGCAGGGTGGGGCCGTCGCGACGTCGGCTCTGCTCTATATTGTCATTGCCCTGGCATTCGGCTTTACTGTCTACAAGTTGAAGGTCAGGCTGATCCACGCATCTGCGGTGTTTGTCCCCCTCGTTTTTGCTGTGTTGTGGATAGGAGGCCAAGCCCCGTTGACTTCCGATGCCGTGCCGCCGGTACTGGGGTCGGCTAAAAATACGTGGAGTATTCTGCTGCTCATCTATTGTTTTGTGGCATCGATTACACCGGTATGGGTACTATTGCAGCCCCGTGATTTTCTTTCATCGTTTTTGTTGTATGCGTGTCTCGGAGGAGGTGCTTTGGGGTTGGCTGTGGGTGGCGTTCAGGGTGGGACCACGCTGTCTTATCCCGCCTTTACAGGCTTTACCGACAGTCATCTCGGCTTTCTGTTTCCGGCTCTCTTTATCACGGTAGCCTGTGGTGCAGTCAGTGGTTTTCATTCCATGGTGGCATCAGGAACCACTTCCAAGCAGTTGAATAGAGAGCGATCGGCTCGGCGTATAGGTTATGGCGGGATGCTGGTCGAAGCCGTGCTGGCTCTGGTCGCCCTCAGCGCCGTTATGGTGCTGACAGAAAAGCCGGAGGGCGCAACGCCGGTTGCTGTATTCGGTTTGGGAATGGGTAATTTTTTATCCCATCTGGGGGTGCCGGAAAAGGCGGCCACCACCTTCGGTCTGCTGGCGGTTAGCACCTTTCTGCTGACGACGCTGGATACCTGTACGCGCCTCGCCCGCTTTGTTCTGCAGGAACTGTTTTCCTGGGAAAGTGCTGCGGGCCGTGTCACTGCGACCGCCATCACGCTGCTGCCTGCGCTGGTTGTCTTTGTCAGGCTGCCGGATGCCGCCGGAAATCTGATCCCGGCATGGAAGGCCATATGGCCGGCTTTCGGTGCGACCAATCAGTTACTGGCTTCACTCGCACTGCTGGTAGTCTTCTCGTGGCTTCGGCATTCCGGCCACAAAGCTTACTATATTCTGCTGCCAATGATCTTTATGTTTGTGACGACGTTGACGGCCCTCGTCCAACTGATTTATCAGCATTTGATTAAAGAGGGCAGCCTGCTGGTTGGATCCCTGAGTCTATTGCTCGGTTTGATGGCTGTATTTCTGCTGTTGAACACGACCATAAAGATGAAGCAAAAATGAAGCTTTAGTTGTTTGCTTTGTGGCCATGCTTGCCTCCAGCCGCATCTCTCGTTTCGTTGCAAAACAAACAAATCAGCCTGCTTGCAGGAGTGTTTACGGGAGGGCCCGCGGCCTCGCGGGCCGGTTCTGTGTGCGGACGCCGGGGCCGGCGTCCCAATAAATAAAAGAGTGCAAGATTCTTTGGCTGACCTCTTTTTTGACCCCTTTTCTGTCCGGCGATGTGTTCAAACGTTAACCCGGTGCTCCTCAGTACACTTTTCTAGGTTTAGACGTGTAGTGGTGCCGCGTGCAATTCGATGCCAAGTGCCTGAACCACTTTGAGAATGGTATCGAATCCAGGCGTACGATCCCCCGAGAGAGCCTTGTAGAGGCTTTCTCGGGACAACCCTGCATCGCGAGCGACCTGTGTCATGCCTTTCGCGCGTGCAATATCGCCGAGTGCCTTAGCAACGAATGCAGCGTCTCCCTTGGACTCCTCCAAACAGGCCTCCAGATAGGCGGCCATATCTTCGGGCGTCCGAAGGTGTTCAGCAACATCATATTTTGTGGTTGTTGTCTTGCTCATGCTTCTTCTCCTACAAGTTGCGCGCAAGTCGCAACGCAGTACCAATATCCCGCTTCTGACTCCGCTTGTCGCCGCCTGCAAGCAGGATGACAAGTGAGCGCCCACGCTTCTTGAAATAGACTCGGTAGCCCGGACCATAAGCGATTAGCATTTCCGATACCCCTTCACCTACTGGCTTGACATCTCCCGTATTTCCATCGGCAAGACGTTCTATTCTCGCCAGAACGCGCGCTCGTGCACGCATGTCGCGCAGACCGTCAATCCACTTGGCAAAGGCGGCTGTTTTTCGAATCTCTATCGTTCAACTAAAGTGTAGCCAGATGGCTACTTGACGTCAAGGCATGTATTGGTTCGTTTATCGAGGCCCACATGTGTCGGCAAAGGTGTCAGAAATGCCGATTAGAGGGCGCCAGAGGGGGCTTGGCTGTTGAAGGCCAGCGATGATCGATACGTGACCCGAATGGCACAGGTAATGTTTGGTGTCAAAGCGCTGGGTGAAAAGCGGAGCGACGGGGCTCAGTATTTCAATGTGATAAATGACCCACGGATGGCAGG
>CAYXEW010000099.1:0-9172 GCA_964464115.1 uncultured Verrucomicrobiota bacterium | reverse complement strand
GTCAGTTGACGGAACCTCTTGTAGGCTTCCAGCCTGGTTTTGATCTGCTCGACACAGTCAGCCCGAACGAAGCGACATACGCCCCGTACTGTCTACTCCGCATACTTCATAAAAAACGCCATTGTTTTCTAGGCTTGCTATCTTTTGGCTCTTCGAAATATTTCGTGGAAAACGTGTACTATATCTATAACGTTAGCGAATAGTGCGTCCAACCGAATCCTCCGAAGTCTCGAGAGCGCTCCGATTGACCGGTTCCATCTGGGCATGGATAGGGAGCGATTGGGGGTGTACGAGTAGGTGTACGAGTACGGGATTCGATGATGAGATCACATTTCGACGACGTCTCATGAGGGCAAGCGTTTGCAGACGGGACAACATTCAACTCATATCGTAGCGGCAGGGTTCGCCGTTATAGTTGATGCTGGCAACTGTCTTGTCGCTCAGCTCTGTGACCTCATCGACAGGTATACGAACCTTCCCCTTGCCCCCCGGCATGTCTACTGCGTATTGAGGTACCGCCAGACCGGACAGGTGGCCGTGTAATTGTTTCATGATTTCGACACCTTCACTCAGGTCCGTTCTGAAGTGCGACAGTCCCTCTGTCATATCACATTGGTGCAGGTAGTATGGCCGGATACGGGCGGCCAGTAGCTTGCGCATCAGTTCTTTCATAATGACGGCCTCGCTGTTGACGCCTTTCAATAGAACGGTCTGGTTGCCCAGCGGTATGCCGGCATCGGCCAATCGGCTGCATGCAGAAACTGTATCTTCCACCAGTTCGTTCGGATGATTGAAATGTGTTATCACGTAAAGCGGCTGATAACGCTTCAGAAGCTCCGCACATGCATCCGTGATGCGCATAGGTAATACGACTGGCACCCGGGTGCCTATCCGTATGATGTCAACATGTTCGATTTGCCTGAGTTTTTTCAGTACCTGTTCCAATAGAGCATCCGGCAGGATCAGGGGGTCTCCGCCCGTTATTAATACATCCCGAATCTCACAGTGCTCCGCAATATAGCGAATGGCTCCGTTCACCATCTCTTCATCGAAATAATAAAAACTGCCTTTGATTTGGTTGCGCCGGAAACAGTGACGGCAATAGGACGCGCATTGCATGGTAATCAGCAATAGTGCCCGGTCAGGATAACGGTGGATAATCCCGCTCACAGGGGAATGCTCTTTTTCACTGAGCGGATCAGACGCTTCACATGCTTTAGCATGGAGTTCGCGCCTGTCCGGGAAAGCCTGCCGCCTGATCGGTCCGTGAGGATGTTCATGATCCATCAGAGAAAAATAGAAAGGGGTGACGGCAAAGGGAAACCGTTCGACACAGTGCGCCCACACGGCTTCATCGGTCTCCGCATCAAGTCCATACTCCCGAATCTCTGCGACAGAAGTCAGTCGATGCTGGAGTTGCCATTTCCAATCATACCAGCTCGCCTCGGGCACGGCCCTGAAGGCTGAAACTTTTCTAAAATCATTCTTCGCAAAAGTTGTCATTTTCTATAGGGTATCCCAGCGTTAACACATCACAGGAAAGCCATATCATGCTGGATATAAAATATATCAGGGAAAATCGCGAAAAAGTTCTGCTGGCTCTGCAAAACCGGCAAATGAAAATCAATATAGAGGACATCCTCGTTCTGGACGAAGAACGCCGACGCCTGCTGACAGAAGGTGAAGCGCTCAAAAGCGAGAGAAATGCGGCGTCTAAAGACATCGGGCAAATTAAAAAAGAAGGCGGTGACATAAGCGCGGTAAAAGAGGAAATGCGGCAACTGGGCGAACGCATAGCGGCGCTGGATCACGAATCCAAAGAGATAACAGCAAAACGCGATGCCGCCCTTCTCACGCTACCCAATATCCCCCATGCTGGAGCCCCCGTCGGCGCAGATGAATCTGCCAATGTCGAAATAAAATCGTGGGGTGAACCCAGAACATTTACATTTGAGCCAAAGGCGCATTGGGATCTCGGAGAACAACTCGGGATTTTGGATTTTGAACGGGCGGCCCGCATGACGGGCGCGGGCTTCCCCATGCTGATAGGTCAGGGCGCCAAATTACAGCGGGCCCTCATCCAATTCATGCTGGATTACCATGTGGAACACCACGGATATACGGAGATTGCCCCCCCCTATTTATGCAACGGAAATGCTATGACCGGTACGGGCCAGTTGCCTAAAATGGCGGAAGACATGTATCATCTAAGTGAAGACGACCTGTATCTGATTCCGACTGCAGAAGTGCCGGTGACCAATATCTACCGCGAAGAAGTGATCCAGAGGGAACTGCCCATCTATATGACGGCCTTCACACCGTGCTTCCGCAGGGAAGCTGGGGCTGCGGGAAGAGATACCCGCGGATTAATCAGGTTGCACCAGTTTGATAAAGTGGAACTCGTTAAAATTGTGGAACCCGAGACATCTTGTGACGAACACGAAAAACTCCTGCAGGATGCCGAAGCCATTCTTCAGCAACTCGGTCTGTACTTCCGCGTTATTGAACTCTGCACCGGCGACCTCAGCTTTGCGGCTGCAAAATGTTATGATATTGAACTCTGGGCCCCCGGTTACGGAGACTGGCTGGAAGTGTCCTCCGTCAGCAATTTTAAAGACTTCCAGGCGCGCAGGGCCGGTATTCGTTTTAAAAAGAAAGACGGGAAACCACAGTATGCGCATACGCTGAACGGCTCTGGGGTCGCCCTACCCCGACTCGTGGTAGCCCTTCTCGAAAACGGGCAGCAGGAGGACGGTTCAATTGAACTGCCCGAAGTCCTGTGGCCCTACATGCGGGGAGTAAAGAAGCTGGAAGCTGATTTATAAACGACTCTATTTCTCCCCTTTCGAGCTTGCAATCGTTTTATCGGAGCACTATATTCGGCGCTCGGATTTATAAAAAACCATCCGGTAACGAGGTATGATATGAGAAAAGGAATACATCCGGAATACGATGAAGCAGTGGTAAAGTGTGCATGCGGGGCCGAACACAAGACGTCTTCGACCGTTAAGGAAATGCATGTAAACACCTGCTCTGAGTGCCATCCTTTCTATACAGGAAAAGCGAAGTATATTGATACGGAAGGTCGTGTGGAACGATTCCGTAAACGCTATGCTGCCAAAACGGCATCCAATTAGCTTCAAGCAGATCAGAAAACCAGGCCGCCCTCTGGCGGCCTGGTTTTTTTATATCCCTGACTGAACTGAGCTATGATTGACTGGGACTACATGGAAGAACTGGAGAGCAAGCTGCACGATCTTGAAGCGCAGCTCTCATCACCGGATACGGCGGCCAATCAAAAACGCTTCAAAAAATTGATGACGGAACACGCTCACTTGAAGGAGCTTCTCAAAAAAGCCCGCCATTTTCTCGAGTTGAAGAAAAGAGTTGAAGAAAGTAAGACCCTCATCGAAGACAGCGGTTCCGATGAAGAACTAAGGGATATGGCCCGCCAGGAGATCGAAGAAATTGAGCCGCAGTTGCCTGCCGCTGAGCAGGCTGTCATGATCGCCCTGCTCCCGCCGGACCCCGCTGACAGCCGAAATACAATTATGGAAATTCGTGCCGGAACGGGCGGAGACGAAGCGGCTCTTTTTGCAGGCGATCTCTTTCGCATGTATAGCCGTTATGCTGAAAGGTGTAACTGGAACGTAGAAATAATAGACGCCAGTGAATCCAGTATCGGAGGCTTCAAGGAAATTATCTTTTCCGTGGAAGGAAAAGAGGTCTACAAGAAAATGCGCTACGAGAGCGGTGGGCATCGAGTACAGCGGATACCCGTAACTGAAACTGGTGGCCGTATCCATACCAGCGCCGCAACGGTGGCCGTCCTCGCAGAGGTGGATGATGTGGATGATATTGAAATCGGGCCGGATGATATTCGACTCGACCTTTTCTGTGCGTCAGGACCGGGTGGTCAGAAAGTCAATAAAACTACTTCAGCGGTTCGCATTACCCACCTCGAGACAGGTATCGTAGTGCAGAGTCAGGATGAACGGTCGCAACATCGCAACAAGGACCGTGCCATGAAAGTATTGAAGGCACGCCTGCTCGATAAACAACAGCGGGAAGCCGCTGCCGCAGAAGCTGGAAAACGAAAGTTACAAATTGGTTCCGGTGACAGAAGTGAACGCATCCGAACGTATAATTTTCCGCAAAACCGGATGACGGATCACCGTATCAATCTGACCATCTACAGCCTGGACCGATTTATGGATGGCGAAATCGAGCCGGTCATTAATGCGCTCTATGAAAAAGATATCCAGGAACGCCTGAAAGAGGAAATGGATACCGTTTCCGCCTGACAGAAATGAGCCTGTCGGATGTTATTATGACGATTAAGACAGCCCTGTCCAACCTGACTAACGATCTGAAACATGCGGGCGTTGACGAGGGCGAGCTAAAAGCCGCTTGGATCATAGCGCACGTATTGGGGGCAGACAGCCATTTACACATTATGGCCCGTCCTGACGACACCTTAACCGATGACCAGTGGCATACCGCTCAGCGCCTGTCACAGCGATGCTGTCATCATGAGCCGCTCCAATACCTGTTTGAAAACGCCGCTTTCCGGGACTGTGAATTACACGTGTCGCCGGCGGTGCTCATTCCCCGGCCCGAAACAGAGCAGCTCGTACAACTCGTACTGGACACCACAGGGGTGTGGGAGCATCCTGTAAAACATATAATAGACATCGGAACGGGATCAGGATGTATAGCCATTACCCTGGCGCTTGAGCATCCCGACTTCACCTTCACCGGTATAGACCTTTCAGAAGCCGCCCTTGATGTAGCCAGCCGCAACCAACGGCACTGCCAGACACCCGGTATACGCTGGCTCCGGAATGATCTTCTCACAAATATGCCGGAGGCCTCCTGTTGTGCCGTCGTCGCCAACCTGCCCTATGTCGGTGAGAGAGAATGGGATGCACTGGAACCGCAAGTCCGCCTGTTTGAGCCGCGGACCGCACTTTGCAGCGGGCCGGACGGTCTGGACTGCCTGACACGAGCAATCGGTCAGTCGAAAAAAGTTCTTACCGTTCCAGGCTGGATTTTTCTGGAGATAGGTGATACACAGAGAGGCAGTGTTGAACAACTCATGGACCGGGCCGGCTTCAGGAACATTCGGGTTCATTGCGATTGGGCCGGCAAAGAACGTTTTATATCGGGGAAAAACCAGTGAAGTTTTTCAAATCAAATAATATCGTCCTCGTCCCGCTCATTACGGCGTGCATCGTATTTCTCTTCCTACAGCTGTTCTGGGTCAATGAGAATCGAAGCAGACTGCTATCCCCTTCCATGCTCTCCATCTTCAAGGGCATTATGAAAGAGCAGACCATTACCATCAACTGTTCGCATTGCCTGGGTTCCGGTGTAGTAGAACGAGATGGAAAAGATGAGGTCTGCCCCCATTGTTTTGGCCTCGGACATAAGATGATTCGAATCATGAAGGACAATGAATTTATCTGCGATGCATGTAATGGTATCGGCAGGACGACAGACTCCCTCGGTAAAACACACACCTGCATCGTATGCGACGGACGCGGTGTCGTCATCAGGAAACCCGAGCGCACCAATACGCTGGAAAGAATTGAACGCCATATACCATGCGATCACTGCGATGGTATTGGAACTGTTAAGAATGCTGACGGCTGGCGCGTCATCTGCCCGATTTGTTTTGGTATCGGCTATAAAGAGCAGGCCATCTATGATGTAGACCATGCGTCCTGTCCAGCCTGTGGCGGAATGGGACGCATTCCCGATGCCGACCATCCGGATCGGGGCATCACCTGTCCCCGATGTGATGGCCAGGGCCTCATCGACTGACCTCAATCCACCAGGTAACACCCTATGTTTGATTCACTAACCCAATCCTTTCAGCGCGTTTTCAAAAATGTGCGCGGCCATGGTAAACTCAGTGACCGTAATATCAAAGACGCCTTACGCGAGGTACGTATGGCGCTGCTCGAAGCAGATGTAAATTACAAGGTGGTTAAAGACTTTATCGGGCATGTGAGGGAAAAGGTTACGGGCGAAGAGGTGCTGAACAGCATTCATCCGGGACAGCAGTTTGTCAAACGCGTTCATGAAGAACTGATCCACTTGCTGCAGCAAAACCATCAACCGCTATCGCTGAAGGGACATCCCGCTGTCATCATGCTGCTCGGCCTTCACGGTGCCGGCAAAACCACTACCGCTTCCAAACTGGCCAAACGGTTTCAAAAAGACGGACGCAGTGTCCTGCTGGCCGCCTGTGACATCAGACGACCGGCGGCGGTCGATCAATTACAGATCCTGGCTGATCAGATTGATGTACCGCTCGTGCGACCTCAACCCGGTGAAAAAGTGCCGGATATAGGGGCGAGATCTCTGCAAAAGGCCCAATCACAGGGCGCTAATGTTCTCATTCTGGACACAGGGGGTCGCTTTCAGATCGACAGCGATCTGGTGAGTGAACTGCAAGCACTAAAGCAGGCCGTCAATCCCAGGGAGGTCATTCTGGTAGTGGATGCCGCCATCGGGCAGGAATCTGTACATGTCGCTGAGACCTTTAATGAGAAAATCGGACTGACCGGGCTCATCTTGACCAAGCTGGATGGCGATGCCCGCGGCGGAGCAGCCCTCTCCGTTCAATCGGTCACTGGCTGCCCTATCTACATGGTCGGCATGGGTGAAAAAGAAGACGACCTGGAACCCTTCTACCCCGATCGTATGGCTTCCCGAATCCTGGGTATGGGTGATGTCGTCAGCCTTGTCGAGAAGGCTCAGGAACATATCGACGTTGAAGAAGCTGCTCAACTGCAAGAGCAACTCAATAAAAAGCGAATGGATCTCGAAGATTTTCTCAAGCAGATCAGACAGGTGAAAAAAATGGGCTCCATGAGCAGTCTCATGGAAATGATGCCCGGACTGAACAGCATATCTGCCGATCAACGGCAGACCATGATGGAATCGTCAGACAGAGAGATGAAACGAACAGAAGCCATCATTCAAAGTATGACACCCTATGAACGCCGTCATCCTAATTTAATCAATGGGAGGCGCCGCGCCCGTATTGCGGGCGGCAGTGGAACCCGCGTATCCGATGTCAACGAACTGTTAAAGCGATTTAAGCAATCCAGGAAAATGATGAAAAAAATGAAGTTTGCCAAGAGAAAAGGGTTGCCAAGAATGCCTTTCTAGGCTAAACAGTCACGTTCGGAATAATCGTAATCAATTTAGTGGACCGTAGTAGTGTTGGCCTAAGAAAGGATGAAGCATGGCAGTCGTATTGAGATTGAGAAGAATGGGTAGTAAAAACAAGCCCTTCTTCAGAGTGGTGGCATCGGATGAAAGAACCAGTGCTGTGGGGAAGTTTCTCGAGAACCTGGGATGGTATGATCCAAAAACAAAGGGTTCCAATTACAAGCTGGATCTTGACCGGATTAGCTACTGGCAGGAAAACGGCGCGCGCATGACTGCTACAGTTGCATCCATGATCAAAAAAGCGAAGCAGGCTGCACCGGCTGTAGAAGAGATCCCTGAATCGGAAATGGAACCGGCCGAACTGGCTGAAGAGACTGTCAGTACTGAAGCGGATGCCGTTGCTGAAGAAGCCGAAACGCCCTCCCCTGCCGCTGAAGAACCCTCATCTGACGAAGATAAATAAACGAGTTTTTTTCGTGCGAGAACTTATCGAATATATAGTTAAAGCGTTGGTGGACCACCCGGACGCCGTACACATAACCGAGGTCGATGGCGAGCGCACCGTTGTGTTTGAAATGCGGTGCCATGCCGAGGATATCGGTAAAGTAATTGGAAAAAGCGGAAAAACGGTTGGCGCTGTCCGAACGCTGTTAAGTACAATGGCCGCCCGTCAAGGTAAACGGGCCATGCTGGAAGTCGTCGAGTAACAGGTTCCCGCTGCTCATGTTGAGCATCTCTGCTATCACTATTTTCCCTGAGCTGTTCGAAGCCATTTTTGGTGAGAGCATCATGAAGCGGGCGGCTCAGTCCGGTGCCGTTCAGTTTCGCATTATCAACCTTCGGAATTTCACGGAAGATCGCCACAGAACAACCGATGACCGACCCTACGGAGGGGGGCCCGGAATGCTCATGATGCCGGAGCCTATTTTCAAAGCCGTTAAATCCATACGAACAGAATCATCCAAGGTGATTCTCTTGACCCCGCAGGGACAACCCTTTCAGCAGAAAACAGCTCAACGCCTTTCACTTGAAAATGATCTGATTTTTATCTGCCCTCACTATGAAGGAGTGGATGAACGCGTGCGAACAAACCTGGTGGATGAGGAAATATCCATAGGCGACTACATTTTAACAAATGGCATTTTACCTGCGGCAGTAGTCATCGATGCAACCGTCCGCCTGATTCCCGGGGTTCTCGGTCATCATGAAGCTACTGAAAATGAATCATTCAACAACGACCTCCTAGAATACCCACAGTATACAAGACCTGCTGATTTTAATGGCATGCAGGTACCGGACATTTTGCTTTCCGGTGACCACGGTGCTGTTGCACGGTGGCGGCAGGAACAGGCAGAAGAGCGAACTGGGAAGCGGCGCCCCGATTTAAGAGACAGACCCAATCGCGGCAAGACAGCCGGCTAAACGCAAGAGCGTTAAGCATTAGCCTGAATTATTCACGCGATAAGTTTAGTGTAGATGCGAGGCACCGAAAGGTGACGCTGTAGTGACCTACTGCGAGCCTTTTGTAACGAAGCAGGTGCGCCGAAATCGTCGCGCCTTTTGTAAAAATGAATGAGAATAAATTCATTGATCAAAAATCCATATCCATCCCATACCCAAGAAGTACAATCATTCTCATCCATTTTTTATAAATAGTCAGGTTAGGCCAGAAAAACAGATTTCTATATCTTCAACTATAGCGCGACAACGACTCATGCTGGCTGGATGGCCCATACCCAGTGATTGGATGATCCGTTTGTTTTGCAATAGACGGCAGCACTCGGCATAAAAAGCTCTGTGTTCGCCAAAAGATAAGATTGAAGCAGATGTAGGGCTGTGGTAACTTAAAAATGAAATAGGGGTCAGCCTGAAATAGGGGTCAGCTTGGAAATAGGGGTCAGCCTGTGATGTGTGCAGTATTAATTTTAAAATAGGGGTCAGCCTGTGATGTGTGCAGTATTAATTTTATGGAGGGCTTTGCTTAGGG
>CAYXEW010000098.1:0-9271 GCA_964464115.1 uncultured Verrucomicrobiota bacterium | reverse complement strand
CCTGCATTATGCACGCGTTCAAAATGTTGTAGATGCGAGGCGACAGAGGTGCTGCTGTAGTTCCCTACTGCAAACCTCTGGCAACATTTATCCGCCGGAGGAGGAAAGCAGATGCTACATGTTGCCACTCCCGTTGGTCGTTGCTCCGAAGTTTCGGAGCCCGTCTCCTTTCAGTCGGCTCACCGCGCCCGGAGGGTAAAAAACCCCATTGATTTTCATGCTTGCTATCGTTTTGTGCTTCAAATTCGATTTTGCACATCGTCTTTCATTACTCTTTATTATTCAATATGTTACACTTATTATGGCGGTTTTTATGAATAATGCAGGTTACAATTAAGTCGCTCAAAACACCACAAACTTACAAAAAATCATTAAGACAGATACATCAAAAGAGCCGAGACCTAAAAATCATTCGGCATCAGATACGGGCTCCGGCGGCATACCGCTCCATTCAATATAATCCAAAAACCCGACGGCGGATTCGCCGGTATTGTCGGCATCGCTCATAATGGCCAGCCGTGCTTTTTTGGGAGGGTCTTCGCCGAAGGCGGCGCGATAGTCCTTCAGAATGTTGACTTCTTCTTCGACCCATTGTCCGGCCTGTGCGTCGCCCGCACGCAACACAACGAGCTGAGAGCGATCAGTGTACGGGCTGGGCAGGATTCGCTTTCTGTGCGCCCGGTTGGCCCAGATATAATTCAGAGCGGCGTGCGGTGGGGTTTCGCCATAGAGCGCTTTGGCTACGGCATATTTGGCCCGCATTCCGAAAGAGGATTTCTCCGGATCATAGGTGAACAGCACATAAACCCGCAGGGGATAGTCATCCCCGTCTTTGCGCGTCACGTCGCCATCTTTCAGCACGTTTTCCACCCGCCAGCGCCAGCGCAGCACCGGAGTTTCATAGGGATTAAACGGATCGTTGCGAATCAATCCGGAAGCCGATGCATCCGCTTGCGCCTTCAGCACACTGCGGTTTTCCAAGGTCTGGACGGAATACCGGGAGTGTTTTCCAATCTTTGGAAAAGTCAGCGGTTTCCAGGCATCCAGCGACTCAAACTCCTCGCGCTGCCCGGCGGCCAATCCGACCGCCAGCAGAAGAATCGCAGTGAAAAATAGAACCCGTTGAAACATCATATCAGAAGCTACCCGCTTTGCCGGTCACTTACAAGGCGCGGTGAGAAATACATTCCAACGAATGACACCTGAGCGAAGCGAAAAAGGCCTCGTTTTTGCGAGGCAATATTGATTTGTCCCACGGATGGCAAAGCCGTCCCACGGATCTTTTCCAACACTCTTCTAATTTTTCTATCATCCGTGGGACCTCTTCATCCGTGGGATCTCTTATTCGTAAAATTTGCGTAGATTGCCACTCACTACGTTCGTTGAAGCACAATCCAACGAATGGGGAGAAAAAGGATGCTCAGAAACCGGATTGATTTGTCCCACGGATGGCAAAGCCGTCCCACGGATCTTTTGGCGCTACGCTTCTGTTTAGGATACAAATTGTAGGGTTGGAATGGTCGTAGACGTTGGGTCGCCTTCGGCCGACCTCGCTTCGCGTCCAGCCGCGGCTCGCAGGGTCTTTTTTTTTGACAAAATCATGTGTAGCAAAATCATTGAGACTGAATGTTCCAAGGATTGGAAAAATTATTTTGCCAAAGAACGGTCGATTGCGGACGGAAGTGTTTCCGTCATATAGAGAGGAAGGGACACTAAACGGTACCGGACGGGATCGCCGGTTGTTGTTTGAACGTCCATGTCCTGAACGGAGGGAGGATTGGTGTCCAGCCGGATTGCGAGCGGCAGACGCTTGCTGTGCATGAAGGCGTGCAGTGATTTCATTGAGCCGGAGCTTCCTGCTTTGACCTCAATAGGTATGATTTGCGTGCCATGCTGGATGATGAAATCGAGCTCTGCCTGCCTTCCTGCGGTTCGCTGCCAGTAGAATAGACGCGGCTCCTCCCAGGGACTGAACAGGCAGCGAAGGTGCTGGCCGACGAACTGTTCCGCCATACCCCCTTTATGGGCCCATACGACTTGATTCAGGTTGCGCAAGTCCAGTCTGGACAGACCGAGTTGCACGGTGCTGATTCCAATGTCCGCCATGATCATTTTGAAAAGGCGGGGGTTGCTTTCGGCACCGAGCGGAAGACCGTTTGCCGCCGTGTGTTCAATGCGATGGCAAACCCGCGCCAGCGTCAGCATGTCAACCGCCTGTTTAAGGTGTCGATAGCTGGACTCTGCGTCCGCATGATTGTACACAAACCGGGCTCCCAGTTGTTTTGGAACCGCATCCATAACCCTGTGCAACAACTCGGTAGAAACCCGGTTCCTGTATTTGTTAAAATCATCCCGATAAGCGGCAATCAGATCCCGCTGGAGTTGTAATCGGCGGTTGTCATCGCGAACCACCAGCCATTCGGTTATGATTTCCGGAAGCCCGCCTGTAATGCAGTATTGTGAGAACAGTTCAAGTGACCGTTCATGAAGGCGGGGGCTGAGCGTGCCGGTTTGACCGGCTGTACACAGTGCCTCGCGTAGCTTTTCATTGCTCGATGCCGTAAGGAACTCAAAAAACGAAAGCGGTTCGACATGGCAATACATAATTCGTCCGACCGGCATGCTGAAGTCGTGTTCGGCCAGCGTGAAGTCCAGTAGTGATCCCGCAGCGACAACCGGCAGTTCCGGCATCTCTTCACGAAACCACCTCAACGATGCCAGCAACCTCGGAACCGCCTGGATTTCGTCCAAAAACAGAATGGACGTGTCGGGATGGATCGTCAGCCCGAGCTCCGCTTCAAGGTCGGAGACGATCTGACGGGGGTCGTTTGATGCAAAATGCTCCGCAAGCTCCGGTCGTTTTTCGAGGTTCAGTTCAATCAGTGTGCGGGAGTGCGCTTTTGCCAGATCACGAATCAGCCATGTTTTTCCCACCTGTCGCGCACCGCGCATCACCAACGGTTTGCGATTCGGATTGATCAGCCAGTCCGCAAGAAAAGCAGATACAGATCGTTTCATTGAGGCGTTCTCCCGTATTTAACAGTTAAATCATGGTGTTTTTATTTTAATTTAATGTCAATAACAACGGGTTGTTATTTTTACTATATGTGAAATAGTTGGAATCTTCTGATAGTCACCAGGCGACGCATCCGGTTTCCGATGCCCCACGTCAAAACCGGACAGGTTCACTTTCCATTTGGCTCCATTCCCCCCAAGTTACCCCGTACGGTGCGCCCCCGGAGGTATGTCCGGCAATGTACGCAAAGGTTTCATCACTTTCATAGGCCACTTCTTCTTCTGACTTGATCTGCTGTTTCCGGAGTGCATTTGCCTGAGCTCGTTTTTCGATTACTTTGCAAATCTGTTTTTTACGCTCTTCCAACCCCAACACACCAAGCTGCTGCAGTTCAATCGATGCGGTCAATAAGTCTACGCCGTACCACCGGCGGTATCCCTGAACGGGATCCTTGCCGCTATAGTTTTCGACCCAGCGGGTCGCCCGCGCGTTCTGCAAGCGGGCACTACGATTCATTCGCTTGCGGCGAGGTGTCTGGCTCTTTTTCTTCTTTTCCATAAACGCCCCTCATGAAGCTGCATCGTCCTTGCGACGTTTTTCAGCCTGTTCTGCAGCATAGTTGATAGATTGGTAGCCAGCCCCTGCGAGCGGCTCGCCCTCCTCCATCCTTTCAACGAGCATCCGGTTGCCGAGGGCGGGCTCGTATTCAGGGTCGATCTCAAGCGCCCGGTCCAATGCGGCCAGCGCCTCGGCTTTCCGTCCGAGCTGAGCCAGGCATATCCCCATATTCCCATGGGTCGGTGCATTTTTTTCATGATGACCCGTCGCCGCCTTGAACCCTTTGGCCGCTGCGTCCCACTGTCCCGCTTCCATCCGTTCAAACGCGGCTTCGAATTTTTCGGATGAGGCCACGTAGTTGTCGAGATCGACCCCCTCGTTTTGGCCGATGATCTGTTTGACATTTTCCAGCTGTTGCTTGGCCGCGGTATAATATTCCTCCTGCGGGTCACCGTATTTAACCGCCTTGCTAAGGGATTTGATCATCCGGCCAAGGTTGTATGTTTTCTGGTGTGCAATGCCGAGGTTGTAGTGGGCTTCGGCCATATAAGGAAAAATAGAAAGCGCTTTTTCAAACCAGGGGATGGCCTTGGCATTTTCGCCGGAAAGACCGTAGAGGCAGCCCATGCCGTAGCAGACATCGTGATTGCGCGGGTTTTCATCCGCAAGACGTGTCATCTTCAGGAAGGCATCAGTTATATCTCCCTGCTGAGCCAATTCCAATGCGCCATCGACCTCTTCCTGCACTTCCGGGTTGACTTCGATAATGTAGTCTCCTTCGGGCGGCTCACTTTCACGGCGCATAGCATGTAGCATAGCTTCTTCATAGTGGGGACATTCGCCGCATTCCGGCCCTCGTATTTCTGCGCAGCAGCGCGAGCAGATCAACTCACCGGCTTTCAAGCGACAGTCCCTTCGGGCTTTCCCCGTCTGACAGACAGGACATTTTTTATTCATTCAATCTTCACCTTTCATGCGGGTTCTCAGTTGCCTCCGTGCAACTCGTTAGTTTTTTCAAAGTGGCGACAGTAATAATATATTCTTTCGTCGTTTTGGTAAAGGCACGTTTGAATTCAATCGTTGTGAAAAATTTTACATGGAAGAAACGAAGAAAACGAAGGCAGCCTGATTAAACTGGTTTATTGAAGAATGGGCGCACTCGATTCAAAAAAATCAGTTTACCATTCATCATTTGAATTACTTCGTTATTTAAACCGTTTCACTTCGTTCTCTATTTTACTTCGTAAAATTATCTGCGCTTTGCTTCGGCTCCGGAAATTATCCGTTGCTACGCTCTGGGCCAACACTCTTCTAATTTTTCTATCATCCGTGGGACCTCTTCATCCGTGGGATCTCTAATTCGTAAAATATGCGTAGATTCCCATCCTGCCTTCGGCGGGCCAGCCTCTTCCTACGGCGGTCGCGATCAAAAACAGTTTCTGTTAAGATTCTCCGTGATGAATTTGCACAATCATTTTTTCCAATCGGAAGGAAGAAATCGTAGCAACCTCCGCGGATGCAAACCCCGTCATCGGTCATTGCGGGTGCGCATTCGAAGAGGCCGAAGTGGATGGAGCGGTCGCCTTCGACATTGAAGTGTTTGGCGAAGCGGTTTTCGGTCAGCATGGCGGTGGCGTTTCCGCAAACCAACATGGCGCGTCCGGTTCCGCAGCCGAGGTCGAGCACGGTGCAGCCGTCGAGTGCGGGGGGAATCGGTGAGCCGCAACCGTAAAACTTGCTGAGGATTTCATTGTTGAGCTGACTCATGATGGCGCGGATGTGCGGCGGCATGGATTCGGTTGAACAGCAGGCGCTGGTTTTGAGATCCTCCTTGGTTTTGAGCACCTTGCCGTAATAGTCCTGCACATCTTTGCGGGATGCCTGTTCTGCCATTTCAGGCTCCTTCTGAACTCTTTTGCCTGGCTTCGTTTGAATCATCGGTTGATGTCCGGGGCCAGGCACCGCGCAGGCTGCCAAAATGCCGGATCAGCGATGTGAACTCCGGCGAATCCGGATTCGGGGCAACCGGGGTCTGATCTGAACGGAGATAGAAGCATCCGACCTCTTCGGGCGGCAGACGAGCAATCAGCCTGCGCGCATCGTCCATTGCCGCAAGCCATTGTCTTTTCAGTTCGTGCAAATCAAGCGGCCGCCGCAAGTCCAGTCGGTCGATATCCGCCTGTGTATAGGCGACGTGACGCGCCGCATGATCGAGAAGAAACTCAGGCGTAAACCCCGGATCTTTCCCACAAGCCGCCCAGGCCAGTGTGCCCAGCGGCAAATACGAGCCATGAAGCTCAAGCACATCGACAAAGTCACGCACCTCGCTGCGTCCGGCCAGAGCCAGTAGCTTATTGGTCGCCGCATCCGCATCGTGCAGCCGCCACCCGCACAGGGGGTCCCGCTGCAAAGGAAAAAACCGGAAGGCGCTGTCCTGTGCCCATTCCAACCGCAGGCGATGTTTTCCGGACGTGACCGATGCGCGATAAAAACCGGGCGTGCGCAAAATCCACTCCACGCCACAGCCCGCATCAGCCAGGAGTCGACCATCCTGCTCTGCACTCAGGGCGATCTGCTCATGCAGATCGTGAAACAGATCCACATCCTGCGAAAAGCGGATCGAATTCTCATGCCGATGCAGGACGGTGGCACCCGCCAGATAACTTTCCTCGCTGCGGTTGGCGGCGATGATTCGTAGCACGTCTGCCTGTATTTTACTTATCGGCATAATTTGGCTGCGAGAAGCATCCCTTCCCGCCCTCCATACTTACGAAGCCCCCTCACAATTTCCGGGATGTCTTCGCGGGTCACCTGCATGTCCTCGCGCAAATACCAGAAGCACTGCACATAAAAGCGGCGGAACGCCCGCCGTGCCTCGCGGACACAAACCATCTCGCGAGCCGCCTCCGGAGAAAGGTTCCGGCGGCTTTTTTCGCCGCCCCTGCGTCCGATCTCGGCAAAATACTCTCGAACTGACTGTGGTGTTTTCATATTTTTATCATAAGCAGCTTATGATATTAAATCAACTTTATTTTTCTGTCTACCTAATTTGATAATCACGATAACAACAGAAATCAAAATGGTCACGATAACCGCCGCCGCGACGGCGGCTTTGTTGACGGGGCCTCCGAGCGATGCCCCAATCAGGTTGTAGGTGAAGCTGGCGGGAATAGTGCCGATGAGGCTGGCGAGAAAATAGTCGCGGAAGCGGATACTGCACAGACCGGAGAGATAGTTCACCATGTCCCATGGGATGAGGGGGATGAGGCGCATGATCAGCACAGTCATGAAACCGTTGCGCCCGGCGAAGCGGTCGCAGCGTCCTGCGCCGTCACTTTTTTCGATCATTTTTCGCACCGCACGGCGGGCCATCAGGCGAGCCAGCGCAAACGGGATGCAGGCGGCCAGCGTGGCGCTGATGACGGTCATGGCGGTTCCGAGATAGGCACCCCACAGCGCGCCGGAGGCAGAGGAAAGAACAACGGTCGGAAACGGAATTAGCGCGGCGATGCAGTAGATGCCGGCGAAGAGTACGTACTGCCAGCCACCGGTTTTGGCGAGTCCGTCCTGTACCGATTCAATGGAAACCTTTTCGCCGAGATTCAGTGCGTGCCCGGTGACCAGCAATGCCAGAACCAGCACGGCAAATCCGGCAAATTTTATGTGCTCTTTCTTTATTCGTTTTTTCATAATGTTTCCTTCATCAACCTCTCAATTAAACCGGAACTTTTTTTGACCCCGAGCGAAGCGACGGATAATTTTACGAAGTAAAATCGAGAACGAAGTGAAACGGTTTAAAGAACGAAGTGGTTCAAATCATGGATAGCAAAATCATGTAGAATAGGTCTGCGATAGTCAAAAATTGATTCTGCTATCGATAATTCTGACATCACTCTTTTTTATTCTCCTTCTCACAGCAGGCTTTACCCTCCTGAATGGGAGGACACGGGACGGTTCCGTACGAGCAAAATACGCAGCAGTCGCCAGCTTTTGGTTTCAGTAGCACCTTACAATTTGTGCATTCATAAAACCACTGACAGGCATCCGTAGGCATCGTTTCCTGTTTTTCAAACCCGCACTCCGGGCAGGTTAGTATTGATTGTAGATCCATAAAGACCTCTCGTTGAATTTAAAACAAACTGTATTTTTCAAAATCATTTCAAGAAACCGGTTCCTGCAGTGTCTCAGGTCTTAATGATTCTGCTATCGATGATTCTGTCATCAACCTCTTCCGCTCCGGCATGCGTGTATATTTTTATCAAAATCATGTATAGCAAAATGATTTCAAGAAACCGGTTCATTTAGTGTCTCAGTTCTTAATGATTCTGCTATCGATAATTCTGACATCACTCTCTTCTACTCCTGCCTGCGTGTATGTTTTATCAAAATCATTTCAATTCCGTATCAGGATAAAAGGCCTGCCAGGCAAACCAGTACACCTGAACAGCCGGAACCGGTTCTCCTGTCAATTTATTTTGAATCGTTACCTGCTTTGCGTTCCTTTCGTAATCAATGGACAGTTCTGTGCCTCCCACAAGGTCTGTGAACTTCTGCTGTTTTTCGAGTCGGGCGATCGGATAGGCTTTGGCCTGCCCATTGACAATGATTCCTGCGACCAACTCCTTCTGTTTCAGTTCGGTGCGGTGGCGCGGAACCGGGAAGATGGTTTCGGGGCTTTCATGATATGAAGCATAAGCCGTGCCGGCATAATTTCTCTGGAATCCGGTTTGAATATAGAGCACTCGGCCTTGCGGATATTCCTGTTTCCATTGCGCCCAGGTCATCTGTTCGGAAGGCATCCATTCCAGCGCAGTTCCAACCATCGGGCCCGACACAGCTTCCATGCCGAGCTGAGACCAGAGCGATTCGGTCTGCCGGTCATACATCAGCACATCGCTTTGGTAGAGAAGTCCGGACACACCGAACTCTAAAACGTTTTTGCCAAACTCCCGACTGAAGACCATCGCGGTCGCGCACAGCGGGCAATAGGTTACGATGAAGGCATCAGCACCGATGCGGTCATTGACAATCTCGTGCCACACCAGAATCCGCAGCGGATAGGCGCGGGTTTCTCCGGCGATGGTGACGCTCACCACGGCATCATCCTCTTTCAGATAATCCACATCGGATGCTGAGACAAAGCGCGGATTGTCGATTGACGGGATGCCATCGCGCGGTGGTCCGCCGGAACGGATGTCATCGACCGGTACACGGCTGTTCGCGAGATTAAACCCGTTTATGGAGCGTTCGGCCTCTGCGCATCCGGCCAGGCCGATGCTGAGCAGTGTGGTTACGATCGCGAGTAGATTTTTCATTCGTTGAAATATGAACCTGTTTACGACTCACTGAGTGCATAGGCAGTTTTTTTTGTTATTCTGTTTGGCCACAGAGGGCATGCTTCGGTGAGACAGTCTTCGTTCATGGTACATTGCTCGCAGTAAACGGGGGTGTTTGCGTGCAGGCGTATGGGCAACATGTCATTGGACAATTCTGCCGCTTTTTGGAGGGCTATCCAGACATCGCGTTTACAGCAGCGGGCCGCGCAAATGTCGGCGATGGCATCCGCCACCGCGATGTTCACACGCATAACCTGCTGGCGCGGTTCGGCGGTCAGCGGGTTGGCATCGAGCAGGATTGCGAAGGCCACGCCGACACCGGCGGCGGCTCCGCAGTTTCCAGCAAAGGCGCAGGCTCCGC
>CAYXEW010000097.1:0-9404 GCA_964464115.1 uncultured Verrucomicrobiota bacterium | reverse complement strand
TATTTTATTTCATAAAATTATCTATCGCTGCGCTTTCGGGCGGTTAAAATATTTTTTTCCTGTTATGGAGGGTCGCGTTCCACCGCGACCATTTTTGAAAGCGCTGTCAGAACCGATTTATATATGTCCATATACGTTCATATACGGTTGAAAAATCTTTTTTATTTAGCCGCGAGAGAACTCAAAGAAACGCAATGAAGAGGAACGTTGAAGAGGGGTGACAAAATCATGGATATCAAAATCATTTTTTATTCTTGGCTATAGATGAAGCCCTATTTTCACGGCCTGGGGCTTTCAATATTTATCAGCGCAGAACCGATTTAACTATGTCCATATACGTTCATACACGGTTGAAAACTTTTTCTTATTTAGCCGCGAGAGAACTCAAAGAAGCGCAAAGAAAGAGGGGAATGGAAGAGGGGTGACAAAATCATGGATAGCATAATCATTCTAAATATATCCCTACTCTTCACGGCTTGGGGATAGCCATATTTTTCAAAGCAGAACCGATTTAACTATGTCCATATACGTTCATATACGGTTCCCACCATTTCGTGGCAGTCCAACATGCATCTTAAGTATAATCATCAACCGCTCCAAAGCTGTATAAGAAATAGTCTCCGTTTGACACCCCGGCCCCCCGCCGTATTGTAATTCATTAGTCAATCATGTAGACTGTACCCATATAAGAGCATGTCAAAAGAACTAACAAAAGAAGTGCTGTACAAGGAATTGCGACAGGTCGTAGATCCGGAGCTACATATCAACATTGTCGATCTGGGTTTGATATATGATATCACGGTCGATGAGCAGCAAAAGGTACATATTGATATGACGCTGACATCGCCGGCCTGCCCCTATGGCCCTATGATTCTTTATAATGTGCGATTTGTGATGAAGAATTCATTCAACAAGGATGATGTCGACATTAACGTGGTCTGGGATCCTCCCTGGAGCGCAGAGCATATGAGTGAAGAGGCTCGGCTCGAGCTGGGGTATGACGTTTAATTCCGGTACAGAGGAGCAGGTCGCCGGACAAATGATCAATAATAAAGTGGAAATGATAAAGTATGAATGAGCAAGCTGCACAGGTGAAAACGCTGGAAGTTAAGAATTTGCAGGTCGCAACAGAGGGTAAAGAAATTCTGAAAGGGGTGAACCTGGAAGTCCGGCAGGGTGAAGTACATGCGCTTATGGGGCCGAATGGTTCGGGTAAAAGCACTCTGTCAAATGTCATCATGGGGCATCCTGACTACGAGGTGACAGGGGGGTCCATTTTGTATGGTGGAGAAGACATCACCGGCTGCAGTCCTGACGAGAGGGCGCGTATGGGTGTTTTTATGGCTTTTCAATATCCCGTCGCCATTCCAGGTGTGACCGTAGCCAAGTTTCTCAAGCGCTCGGTGGATGCGGTAAACGCCGATGAATCCGCGCCGTCGGCTTCCACCTTTCTGAAAGAGCTGCGCGCGGCAATGAAGTTTCTGGAAATGAACCCCGACTTTATCAACCGTTATCTGAATGAAGGCTTTTCGGGTGGTGAAAAAAAGCGCATGGAAATCCTGCAGATGATGATGCTGAAACCTAGTATGACGATCATGGATGAAACCGATTCCGGCCTCGATATTGATGCACTTAAAATTGTTTCCAAAGGTGTCAATGAGCTGCGCGGGCCGCAGATGGGGCTGCTGTTGATTACGCACTATGAAAGAATTCTCAGCTACATCCAGCCCGACCATGTGCATATTTTTTATGAAGGTAAAATTGTGCAGAGCGGCGGGGTCGATCTGGTGAAGAAGCTGGAAGCCCATGGGTATGACTGGGTCAAAGAAGAGCTGGGTGAAGTCTAGAATGAATGATGAACTGAAAGATGCAAAACTCGGCGTAGATCAAGAAGACTACCAGTACGGTTTTTCCGATCCCGAAACACAGGTGTTTGAGTCATCGCGAGGGCTGTCGGAGGCTGTTGTCAAAGAGATTTCCGAGAATAAGAAAGAACCTGCATGGATGCGTGAATTCCGGCTCAAAGCCTTGAAACTCTTTGAGCAAAAGCCGATGCCCAACTGGGGGGCCGACCTGAGTACGCTGGATTTTGATCAGATTAAATATTATGTCCGCCCGTCTGATCGCTCGGAATCATCATGGGATGATGTGCCCGAAAACATCAAGGCCACCTTTGACAAGCTGGGTATTCCGGAAGCCGAGCGGAATTTTCTCGGCGGTGTAGGAGCCCAGTATGACTCCGAAGTGGTCTATCACAATATTCGAGAAGATCTGAAAAAACAGGGTGTCATCTTTGTCGATCCGGAGACCGGTTGTCGCGAATACGGAGACCTCTTTAAAAAATACTTTGCGACGGTGATTCCGGCGGCCGACAATAAATTTGCAGCCCTGAACAGCGCCGTGTGGAGCGGCGGCAGTTTTATCTATGTCCCCCCCGGTGTGCACGTCAATGTGCCGCTGCAGGCCTATTTCCGAATCAATGCAAAAAACATGGGGCAGTTTGAACGCACGCTCATTATCGCGGATGAAGGGAGTTTTGTTCATTACGTGGAAGGCTGTACGGCGCCCATTTACACAGAGGCCAGCCTGCATTCGGCCGTCGTCGAAATCATTGCTCTGAAAGGGGCTCGCGTGCGCTATTCCACTATTCAGAACTGGTCGGGTGATGTCTATAATCTGGTTACCAAGCGCGCATTGGCCTATGAAGGCGCGACCGTGGAGTGGGTAGATGGAAACCTGGGATCGCGGACGACCATGAAGTATCCCGCCGTTTACCTCATGGAGCCGGGTGCCCATGGCGAGGTGTTATCGATTGCATTTGCGGGCAAGGGGCAGTGCCAGGACACCGGAGCCAAGATGGTACACGCCGCCCCGAACACGTCTTCCATCATCACTTCGAAATCCATCAGTAAGGGCGGGGGACAGGCCAGCTACAGAGGGTTGGTTAAAGCCCTTGAAGGCGCCTCCGGGGTGAAGTCCAAAGTGGTCTGCGACGCCCTGATTCTGGACGGCGATTCGCGCACGGATACCTATCCCTATATCGAAGTCGAAGAGCCGGATGCCATCATTGAGCATGAAGCCAGAGTTAGCAAAATCAGCGCCGAACAATTGTTTTATCTACAAAGTCGAGGCCTTTCGGAAGGAGAAGCCTCGAAAATGATTGTAAACGGGTTCATTGAACCCTTTGTGAAGGCCCTGCCGATGGAGTATGCCATCGAAATGAACCGCCTGATTGATCTGGAAATGGAAGGTTCGGTGGGTTGATGGGGATGGGTGAATACATTGGCCACTTTGACCGGGATCTTTATCGGTCTGTCGCTTCTTCGGCGCCGGCTTTATCGAGGGAGTCGTTTTATAAACAGTACGATGCCCTGCCACTGCCGAAGGCGACGGACGAAAGCTGGCGCAGGACACCTCCTGCCCTCTTTCTGGACCACCTGCCAAATCGCATGGCTGAGCTGACCCGTTTGGAGGGTTGCGATGTCAGGCCGGAATACGAAGAGTATGAAGTGGTTATCCAGCTTTCGGATAAAGGATTCTGCATTCTGGACAACGCGGGCTTATTGGAAAGAGAACGAATTTTTATTCATCCACTGGCCGACGTGCCGGCAGTGGCGTCCTCTCTGACTCCCTGCATTCCTTTGAAAGAGAAACACGAAGCGTTGAACGGTGCATTCTGGAATGCGGGCTGGTATATCCATGTCCCCCGGCGGGTTCACCTGGATACGGCGCTTCTGATAGACTACATCCCGGGCGATTACAGCGGCGCGGTACTGCCGCGAATAGTTCTGCAGGCAGATAGCGAGAGCCGGCTCGTATTTGTTGACAATCTGGCCATGGAGCATGAGAACGGGTGGATGGTGTCCGGTGTCGATGTGCGCGTGGAAGAGGGCGCCGATGTGAGCGCTGTTTCCATGAACAGCGCGGGTCCCGATTTCAGGTCGATGGCCTATCGGCGGGCCACCGTGGCCCGCGATGCCCGTATGAACTGGATGTTCTGTAACTTTGGTGGCCGGGCCGTGAAGCAGGAGTGCTCGGCTGAGCTCAATGGGCCCGGCGCTCAGGCCCGGTTTCGGGGACTGTACTGCGCCTCCGAAAATCAGCATGTCGACCAAGGGACCATGCAGTGGCACGCCGTACCGGATGCCGGCAGCGATTTGCTCTACAAGGGTTCCGTTCAGGATAAGGCCTATTCGCTCTATCGCGGCATGATCCACGTACAGGAAAAGGCGCGCGGCACGGACGCTTATCAGAAAAACAACAACCTGGTGCTCAACAAAGGCGCTCGCGCCGATTCGATCCCGGGGCTTGAAATTCATGCGGATGACCTGAGCTGCAGTCATGGTTCGACGACCTGCAGCCTGAATCCTGAAGAAGTGTTTTATCTACAGACGAGGGGACTACCCGAACCGGTGGCTCGCAAGTTGATCATACAGGGTTTCTTTGAGGATGTTCTGCGGGAACTTCCCGGTGGCGCCATCCGGGCCGCCGCTCTGAAGCAGCTCGAAGATAAACTAAAATGGCTGGAATAAAAAGTGGACAGGGAGATGCGTTATGGGATTTGTCAGGAAATGGATAGAGTTTTGTCCGGTCAGTTATTTTGAAAAGGAAGACCGCAAGCGAATCGATGTAGAGGGTACGGCCGGGATTACCGTTTTCAAAATTGAGAATGGCTATTATGCCATCGAAGATGCCTGTACACATGCGGTAGCATCTCTTAGTATGGGAATTGTCGACGGGAAAAAAGTGATGTGCCCGCTGCACGGGGCGGCCTTTGATCTCGAATCGGGTAAGGCCTTGAGCCTGCCCGCAGTAAAGGGTGTCCGCACCTTTGCCGTTAAAATTGAACAGGATATCATTTTTGTGAAAGTGTGACACCATTGAACGCCGCCGGAATCAGAGCAGCCCGGGATGATTTCCCGGTATTAAAAGAAAAAGTGCATGGCGGCCTTCGCCTCGCTTATCTGGACAATGCGGCCACCACCCAAAAACCGTCGTGTGTCATAAAGGAAGAATGTGAATACTACGGAACGTGCAATGCCAATGTGCACCGCTCCTTTCATTACCTGTCGGAACAGGCCACGCTTAAATACGAAGACGTGCGAACGAAAACGGCCGCGTTCATTGGTGCCCCCAGTCCCCGCAGTATCATCTTTACGCGCGGAACCACCGAGAGTATCAACCTGGTCGCCTCTTCCTGGGGGCGTCAGCATCTGTCCGATGGCGATGTCATACTGCTCAGTGAAATGGAGCATCACAGCAATATCATTCCATGGCAGCTCGTGGCTCGGGAAACCGGCGCGGAAGTACGCTATATTCCGATTACGCATGACGGTGAGCTCGATTTGTCGACGTTGGATGCGTGGTTTACGCCAAAGGTGAAAATGCTCTCACTCGTGCACCTGTCCAATGTGCTGGGCACGGTTAATCCCGTCGAGGTGATGATAGAGAGGGCCCGCGCTGTGGGTGCCCGCGTGATGCTTGATGCCGCGCAGAGTGTGCCTCACATGAAGGTGGATGTCGCCGCGCTCGATTGCGATTTTCTCGCCTTTTCAGGGCATAAAATGTGTGCCCCCACAGGGGTTGGGGTGTTATATGGAAAAGCGGAACTGCTCGAGCAAATGCCGCCCTGGCAGGGTGGCGGGGAAATGATTGATCGCGTGTACAAAGACCATGCGACATGGGCTGAGATTCCACATAAGTTTGAGGCGGGTACACCGCATATAGCGGGTGTCATTGGACTGGGAGCGGCCATTGATTACCTGCAGTCTCTGGGCATGGAACATATCCATGCCTTTGAGCGGGATCTGTCGGATCTGGCCGAAGAACGATTGCGGCAGGTTGACGGTCTTCGCATGCTGGGAAAGCCGAAAGAGCGGGTCGGTGTTTTTTCTTTTGAACTCGAGGGGGTGCACCCGCATGATGTCGCTCAACTGGCCGACCGGGAGGGCGTCGCCATGCGGGCCGGTCACCTTTGCGCCCAGCTCTTGATGCAGGCCCTCGGCATTTCTTCCGTATCCAGGGCCAGTCTGTATTTTTACAATAATGAACAGGATGTCGATCAGCTCGTATCGGCTTTGCAGAAAGTGAAGAGGTTTTTCCAATGAGCGAAGAGTTGTATCGTGAGATATTAATCGATCACTACAAACAGCCACGCGGGTTTGAGACGCTGCAGGACGATGAAGTCAGCGCAGAAGGCGACAACCCCAATTGCGGTGATCATATACGTTTAAAGGTTGATCGTGAAGACAATACGATCAACGGCGTCACATTTGATGGTAAGGGATGCGCCATCTGTATGGCATCCGCCTCCATGATGACAGAAAAGATGCATCATATAGAGCTGAGTGAGGCCACCTCCTTCAGTGATGATTTCATAGCGTTTATGCGTGGCGAGAAGGATTTGGATGATGAAGAGCTGGGTGACCTGGTGGCCTTGCAGGGCGTCAGGCAGTATCCTATGCGCGTTAAATGCGCCACTTTATCGTGGCATGCTTTAAGAAAAGCGCTATCCTGATACACATGTCCATAAGAGCACACATATTGTCATTAAAGGGTCTTTTGCGCGGTCTCTCTGAAGAAGAGGTGGCCGACGATCCATTTGTACAGTTTAAGCGCTGGTTTGCAATGGCCAAGTCGGCCGGTCTCTGTATGCCCGAATCGTTTATGCTGGCCACGGTCAATGAGTCCGGTCAACCCTCTGCCCGCATGCTTTTGATGAAGGGTTTTGATGCTTCCGGCTTTACGTTTTACACCAATTACAACAGCCGCAAGTGTGTGGATTTGGCGGCCAACCCCAACGTCGCTATGGTTTTTCACTGGAATCAGCTTTTTCGTCAGATCAGGGTGGAGGGCTGTGTGACGAAGCTTTCGGGCGTTGAATCCGACGCCTATTTCAACAGTCGCGCCCGGGGTAGCCAGATAGGAGCCTGGTCTTCACCTCAGAGCAGTGAAATTGAATCGCGCCGGGTGTTGCAAAAAAGGGTAGACGAATATACAGCAAAATTTAAAGGACAGGGTGTTCCCCGCCCGGAATTCTGGGGTGGTTACAGGGTCTGCCCTCACCGCATCGAGTTCTGGCAGGGCCGACCCTACCGACTTCACGACCGCATCTGTTTTATGAAAGAAGGGGACCGTGACTGGCGGCGCGTCCGCCTTGCGCCCTAGACAAGCGTGCCGGTTTGTTGTGACAGGCTGAACCGGCATTCCACGGTGGTCCCGCTACCGGGCTGGCTGTGGACAGAAATGCTACCCCCGATTACATCGGCGCGGTATTGCATAATTTGAGTTCCCATACCACGGTTTTCACTGGACTCCTGAAATCCTTTCCCGTCATCTTCAACCGCCAGGAGCATATCATGTGAACCGACCCGCTCTGACAGTATCCTGACGGTGATGGAAGTGGGTGCGGCATGCTTGACGGCGTTGTTCACCGCCTCCTGGGCAATTTGATAAAGCTGGTTGGCGACGACTCCCGAAATATCATCTGCACAGGGGGGCGCCTCAAAAAGATGCTGCAGCCGGTATATTTGGGCGGTTTCCTCAAGCAGTCGCCGCAGCGCTGCAGATAATCCCCCGCCTGACAAATCAATCGGTGAGAGTCCGCGCGCAATCATGCGGGCTTGGCTGGTGGTTTCCTTTAACTGTTCATTCAGTGTTTTGGCTGTCGCGACAGAATCGGAGTGTTCATCGGTCAATGTTTTGATCAGGGCCTTGCTGAGATACAGCAGTCCGCTCAGTTTCTGCCCCAGCGAGTCGTGTATATCGCGTCCGAGCCGTTGCTTCTCTCTGTTGCTGATATCCAGGATCTCCCGCTCAAGCCCCTTTCGTCGGCTGATCTCAGATGTGAGCGCCTCATTGGCCGTGTTCAGTTGCAGCGTTCGCCGTGCCACCTTTCCTTCGATCTGAATCGTGCGACCCGCGAGGGAAACCATCTGGAAGGTGATAAAAAGCGTGATGAGTATGCCCACGAGTAGCGATAACCATGAAAGATAAGATTTTGTTTCCTGCAGGAACGCCCCGGACGGACGGCAAACGATGCGCCAACTCATGCCGGCAAAGGTGATGTCGCGGCTGTAAACGAGTGCTGAGCGTACGCCCTCACCGGGCGCTTCTTTTTTACTGCCAAACTGCCGCAGCAGCATCAGTTCATTTTCGTCCGCCGGTGTGTTTTCATAAATGGCTACATGTAAATCGAATTGATCGGGGTTTTTTAACACCCGGCGGATGATTTTATCCGGCTGGAGAACAGCGGTAACCACTCCTGCGATACCGGATGGCGCCCCGCTCGTGGCGAGATTAATGGGGGCAAAGATAAACCGGCCTTCCATGGGTTGGTGATTGACGCGCAGCCTGATACGGGCACCGGCATATACGTCATGGCCATCGATGAGAGCCTTAATGGCGGCCCGATTGGGCATGGCAAAGGCCAGATCATATCCGGGCAGCATGGTGTCGACATCGGTGGGCTCAATATAGGAGACGGGTACATAAAAATCGCGTACCGCCGCGCGCCCGGCCCCGCCGTGATCCCGTGGTTCCACAACAGAAAACCCCCTATATCCCGCCTGCTGCATAGCCCGTTCAAACGGAAGTCGCTGATCGCGTTCGATGAGTGGGGCCCAGCAGAAAACAGTGAGTATATCTTTGTGATAGACGAGGCCTTTTTCCACAAACTCACCGAATATATCCTGATTGATGCGATCCGAAATACCGTGCAGGTCACTGAGCGATTTGAGCACGTTGACAAACAGCTCCACTTCTGACTCCATGGCGGCAGCGGCTTGGGAGGCCTGAGCCATGAACCGGTTTTCCGTCGCCTTGTCTTCAAACCGTCTGACCAGCCCGAAAAGGAGTCCGCAACAGATCAGCCCGACAAGGGCGGCCGCCAGGGCATACGTATAATATCGGTTAGTGAACATAGAACCATTAAACTACGAAGGAGGCGGACATTGCGAAATAAAAATCGGGTATCTGTGGGTAAAAAGGGTTCTTCACGGAATAGCGTGTCAGGGACACCTGCGACAAGATTTGGGAGGTCATAAATTTTGAGATGTATCCGCGAATGCCCTGTGCATGGTACAAATAGCTGGTTGTCATCATGTTTCCTTTCTTTGTTGGCCGACTTTTTAAGGAAACGACAATCAGCTTTTTGCAATTTTAAACGCACTTCCGTGATGAGGCACAAATCTCTTCAACGTTCCTCTTTCTTTGCGTTTCATTGCGTTCTCTCGCGGCTAAATAAAAAAGATTTTTCAACCGTATATGAACGTATATAAATCGGTTCTGACAGCGCTTTCAAAAATGGTCGCGGTGGAACGCGACCCTCCATAACAGGAAAAAAATATTTTAACCGCAAATAGACGCAAATGTGCGCAAATAAGAGAAGGCTCAGGAAGCGCATA
>CAYXEW010000096.1:0-9589 GCA_964464115.1 uncultured Verrucomicrobiota bacterium | reverse complement strand
GTCAGAACCGATTTATATATGTGCATATACGTTCATATACGGTTGGAAACTTTTTTTTTAGCCGCGAAAGAGCTCAAAGAAACGCAAAGAAGAGGGGACTGGAAGAGGGTTGGCAAAATCATGGATAGCAAAATCATTCTAAATATATCCCTATTCTTCACGGCTTGGGGGTAGCCATATTCTTCAGAGCGGAACCAATTTATATATGTTCATATACGTTCATATACGGTTGGAAAATCTTTCTTATTTAGCCGCGAAAGAGCTCAAAGAAACGCAAAGAAGAGGGAATGGAAGAGTTTTGACAAAATCATGGATAGCAGAATCATTTCAAAAAATATATGTCCATATAAGGTTCCTCGTAGAATTTTGTGGAAGATGAAAAATAGTGACGGTTAATGGATAGGTTCAATGATGCGGGCAGTTATTCGGCGTTATAGTTTACTTGCGGAAGTAATTGTTCAAAAACAGTCTTTATGTCGGGATCAAATGCCACGGCCTGGCGAGCAATTTTACCTGACATGCTAGGGTTGTCAAAATACGAACTGTACACTGATGCCGAGGCCAGCAGGTCTGCTTTTTTTTCTTCGCTCATGTCAGATCGCATGATGTAATGCACGGCCATGGTTAGCACATTTTTATAATTTACCTTTCGCCATGGCCTTACAAGGCTGCCCTTTTCGTCTTCAAAAATAACGGTCAGACCCTCCATGGAGGCGTTGACGACAATGCCGCCCCACGTGGCAACCATGCCTTCATACGGCATTGTTTTGACCGTTCTCATGATATAGGTGTGCAGCTCATTCATACGGCGAAAGCGATCGGCTTCCACTTCGACGGCCTTTCTTCCTTCCAGCGTCATCATACGGCTTTCCAGCTCGGTCAGCTCTTTAAAGGCTTTAAAGAATTCGTGGTCGACGATATACTTTTGGTTGAACCGCCATGTGTTCAACGCATCGTAATCGCGTTGAACGATCACTTTTTGCCGGATCGTCATGCCTTTTTCAATTTGACCCTGATACCGCTCCGCCCCGACTGCGACCATAGGCTTCAGCATGGGTGGGCAGCTGGCGAGGTAGCGATTCATCAAAATCTGCGCATTTTCAAAATCTTCTTCAAGGATGGCGGCTTTGACGCTGCTTTGAACGGACTCCCAATCAGTGATTTTGGTTGCGATCAAGTCGGCCACATTCTGAAAGGCATAGGGCCAAATAGGGAGCTGAGGCCTGCGCGCCCTCGCATATTGCCTGAGCTCTTGCCGCCCCCTTTCAAAATCACGGCTTCGAATCGCGCTGAAACCGCTGTAAAATTGGTAGAGATCCCTGTACCAATTAGGCCACTGGTCGGCGTCGGCATCAATATAAAGCGGTTTTTCGCTGAACAGCGATCCGAGAATTTTCACAAGGTAGGCGGCATGTGGCGATCCGTCGGCCTGTGTGGTATCTGCTATCGACAGCAGGTGTTCCAGGTATTCATCCGCCCGCCTGTCCTCGCCTGAAAGCATGGCCGATGTACACTGCATCAGCTCAACCCAGAGCTGCCCAGCATGTTTTTCAGGTAGCCGCCGTTTGAACGTATCCAGTTGGAGTGTTAGCGTGGCGTGCGGATAGTTTGCTATGTTTGAAATAATAGCAAAAAACAGTTTGTCTTCGGAGAGACTGAAAGGCTGGAGCGGAACAATTTTCTGTGGTTTATAGACGATGGTCGGTGCGGCTATTTTTTTTTTAATGACTTCAGAGGGGGGCTGTTTCTCCCCCCCGAATATTACTTTTTTACCACTGTACACTCTTAATATCAGCAAGGTAAGCAATGACAGCGCAATGAGGATGAGCAGCAGCTTGCCCATGCGTGAGCTCCAGTCCGCTTTGTTGTGAACGATGACCTGCGTCCCAAAACCCGAAGCCTTTTTTGATTCTTCGATGGCGTGATCGAGGCTGCTCAACAGGGCATTGTATGTCGGAAAGCGCAACAGCGGATTGGGGTCCAGCATCCGGTTAATCAGCTCGACGGTTGTCGGCTGCAAATCGGGCCGTTTCTGATAAAGGTCGGGCACCGGCTTGTTCAGCCTGGCTACTACGACATCGCCGGGCGTCTTTCCGTCGAATGGCGGTTCGCCTGCCAGCACGTGGTAGAGCGTCGCTCCCAGGCTGTATATATCGGACCGGTGATCTTCCGCGCCGTGCTGGACCTTTTCAGGCGCAATATAAAACGGAGTGCCCCATATTTCCTCATCGGCCTTTTTCCGCTGTTTATGCACGAAATCCGCCAGCCCAAAGTCAGTCACCTTGGCCAGCCCGGACTTTTCAAACAGGATGTTGGCGGGCTTAATATCTCCATGATATAGGCCGATATCGGCGGCGGCCTTCAGGCCTTTTGCCACATCCCGCGCGATCAGCAGTGTCCTGGTTTCATCGATGCTGGAGCCACGCTGTTTCATCAGTTCATCCAGTTTGCCGCCGCTAATGAGCTCCATGACGATGTACGGTTGTCCGTGTTGCTGGCTGGCCTGGTAGATCTGGACTACATGGGAATGATTGATTTGAGCGCAGGCCCGGGCCTCTCTGAGAAAATTAGCAACAAACTGGGGGTCTTTACCCAGCGCCTGCTTCATAACCTTGATGGCCACATACCGTCCCAGTGTGTAGTCATAGCCCAGGTAAACAGTCGCCATGCCGCCTGAACCGAGAGGTTTCAGGAGATAAAAATCGCCCAGCTTTCCGGGAATGACCAGTTCTTTTCCGCACTTCGGGCATTGAATATCCGAAAACATTTCCCGCTGCGAAATATCAAATTTATGATCGCAGTGAGAACAGGTGAGCTGATCAATTTTTTCAGCCAGTATTTTAATGGTTTCTGATTTAGTGCCGGGCACTGTTCTATACTCCAAACTGCTTACCATACTGCTCGTTCACGCACTGCGATAAAGGGTTCGAATGCGCCAACGAAACTCGAAAGACATTTTGACATTCTGCAATCTAAATGCAATGACTTTCTCAAACAAGCATATGACAAATAACGCAAATAGCGCGGAGAGAACGGTGGTTCCCGTTTTGGATGAAAAGGAGCGTGTGGATCACTGGCTTTCTTCGCATTACGGGAATTATTCACGCGCCTACTGGCAGCGTCAGATTAAAACGGGCCATGTGCTCGTGAACGGGGAACCGTGTCGCAACTGCGATCGGCTGTGCGGTGGTGAGTCTGTAACTGTGCAGTGGTTGCCCCCTGAAGAGACGGCACTTAAGCCTGAAAAGCTGCCCCTCTCTGTTGTTTTCGAGGATGCATCACTGCTGGTGATTGACAAGCCGCCCGGAATGGTTGTGCATCCGGCTCCGGGTCACACATCGGGTACACTTGTGAATGCGCTGCTCTATCACTGTGATGACCTGCAGGGAATTGGGGGGGAGCTGAGGCCGGGGATCGTGCATCGGTTGGATAAAGATACGAGTGGTATTATGGTGGTGGCAAAAAGTGCACCGGTTATGGAAGGTTTACAGCGTCAGTTCCACGACCGTGAAACCCGAAAGGAATACCGTGCGCTGGCATGGGGTACGCCGACACCGCGTACGGGAAGAATTGATGCCCCGATCGGTCGCAGTTCGCGGGACCGTAAGAAAATGTCCGTTGCGGCGCCACGCGGGCGTTCGGCGTTGACGGAATACGAACTACTGGAAGAGCTGCCACCATTGAGCCTGCTCGCGGTGCGTATCAGGACGGGCCGAACTCACCAGATTCGCGTACATTTATCTTCCATAGGGCATCCCGTTGCGGGCGATGCTCAGTACGGGGGGCGCAGCGCGGGAAACAGAGATCTCGGTATCTCGCGCCAAATGCTGCACGCCTACTCGCTGTCATTTATTCACCCCCAAACAAAACAAGCGCTTGAATTTACCGCTCCGTTGCCTCAGGATATGATCCATCTTATCCAGCAGCTCAGAAAAAAAGAGGATACAGAAGATCATGGCCAAGCCCGACATATTTGATGAAATAATACAGGATCTCGAAACCTGTTTAATGGCTCTTAAGGAAGAGGGTGTGCATGAGGTTGAAATGAATCCTGACCTGTTGCGGTCGGTGCTGGCGCGCGATTTCAGGGCTGCCGAAACTTCGCTTCAGCCCGCATCGAATGAAACGGGCAGTCCCCTTGAGAAAATCGCTCTTCGAGTGTCGGCCTGCAAACAGTGTCCGCTACACGAAGCCCGTACCCATACCGTTCCGGGGGAGGGCTGTGTGCAGCCTGACATTATGTTTATAGGCGAAGGTCCGGGGGCGGATGAGGACCGGCAGGGTCGACCATTTGTCGGCCGTGCCGGCAAACTGCTCGACAAAATTATTGCAGCGATGGGATATGAGCGCGCAGATGTTTTTATTGGTAACATCGTTAAATGCCGTCCCCCCAATAATCGCCCGCCCATGCCGGATGAGATGGAGGCGTGCATGCCGTATTTGATTGAGCAAATCGACACATTGAAACCCAAGGTGATCGTGGCCCTCGGAGCGACGGCCGTTAAGGGCCTGCTGGATGTCAAAACAGGGATCACGAAACTGAGGGGGGTGTGGAAAGAGTTCAACGGAACACCGTTGATGCCAACCCTTCATCCTGCCTACTTGCTCAGGAATCCCGCGGCGAAGCGGGATGTATGGGAGGATATGAAAAAGGTGCTCCATTTCCTTGGAAAAGAGCCGCCGGAAAAGTAGGCGTTGATATGTCAAATGTCTGCATGAATCGGCACGCGGTCGAGATTTAAACAACTGCCCCCCGAGCCGTCCTCAGCCTCAAACAGAAACGTGTGAGAGCCGCAACTGCATTCCTCAGTTTGATAAGCGGCTCAGCTTGAGCTTTGTCTTCAATATGCTTATGGCAGCTGAACCGCTTTTCTCAAGATTTTGTACTGTCCGTCGTGTGGGATGACAATTGTCAGGGTGCCGCCGTTGCCGGGTGTGTTGGTGGTGGCGGGCCTCCATTTGCCGCCCAGCAGATTGGTTGAATAAAGGATATTATACAAGCGGTCCGGCGATGAGTCATCGAAGGTTACAATCCATTCCAGCACATCTGCACTATTTGTGATACCCTTCAATAATGACAGAGAGCTCTTCGGATTCGTGTCAGCAATGTACTCTTCCTTGTTGCTGAAACCGTCTCCGTCATCATCTGCGTCCGGGTCGGCTCCTGTCTTGCTGCCATAGAAATAATCTTCCCATCCGTTGGGGATGCCGTCATCATCTTCATCTGCCTGGGGGCTGTCTTTCGGAGCGTGGGCGTCCGGGCTGATATCGGCGGTTGTCGCCGTATTCGTAACGTTCCACTCGCTGATGGCGAAGGTGGAGGAAGGACTGGTGACGGTATTCACCCGCACTGCACTTCCGCCCGTGTAGTCCCAAGCCAACCCGGTTCCATCCACGAATGCTTCACCGTATATATCGATCAATACGTTTTCGCCTACCAGATTTTCTTGGTAGAGTAGATAGGCGTCGTCACCGTTGCCGTCCGCAATAATGGAATACATAGCGGCCTGTTTGCCAAAGAGGTTTTCATAGAGCTCACTGGCGGAAACCACAAATGTAGAATAGGCAGATGCGGTGCCGACCAACTTTACCTCTTCTTTGAGTACACCGTTAATAATGCGGGCTAGGTACCATGTCTCATTACTGAATACGACATCGACCGGTGACGAGTTGTAAAGTTCCACGTAACGGGCGCCGGGTGCACCCGCCGGATCCGTTATTTCGGAAATCATCAGAATGCCGTTGTCGGTTGGGCTAGGTGGAATTATAACCACACCGCCTCCAGGCACGAGAACATCAGCATTGCCTGGGTAGGCATCGTATTCTTGAGGTGTCATGGTTGCACCAATAGTTACCAATGCAAAAGCCGAAGCTTTTGGAGCCAGATAGTTAAATGTTTCCTCAGCACTGGTCATACTATCACTATTAGTATCCACCGGGAGGTTGAGCGCTTCTATTAAATAGTAGGAGTAGACACCATTTTGCAGTGTGGGCCATTCATAAGACAGTTCAGTATCATCTGCAGCCGTGGATATATAGGGTGATACTAAATCATCTGCATCTTTTGTTGCTGATAGAAGGTCCGTTATAAACCCGCTTGGGTTCTTTTTCTTTTCTTCAATAGGAGCGCATACAGATTTGATGCTGGCGCCTGCAGGTAGGCTTTTCATGTTCCCCCCACTATGACAGGTGTCGATCCAGACAATAATATTATCTGTTGGCAATGCGGCTAACCATGAGCCTAGTTCGTCATCCAGAATATCGTTACTCCACAGGTCATAGGGACAAATGTATTCATCGCCCTGAGAGTCTCCACCTTCGTCAACGGGGTTGGCATCATACCCGAGATAGCCGCCGTGTCCGGAGAAATAGAACAGGCAGATATCGTCGCCGTCGGCGTTGGCCGCCATGGTGGCGATAGCATTGCTGACCCCGGCCTCCGTTGCGGCGGAATCCAGCAGCAGCTGCATATTGGCGGCATCCCAGTTGTCCCCGGCCAGCAGGGCATTGTAAATATCCTGTGCATCATCATCGGTGTAATTCAGGTCCGCCCCCGAGCCTTCATAATCTGCAACACCAACAATAACCGCATGGTATACAACAGGGTTGTCAACCTGAATGGTAATCGTGTTTTGAGTAACTGTAACCCCGTCGTTATCTTGAGCGTAATAATTAATGACATAAGCTCCGATTGAAGTTGGATGGCTCCATGTGAAGGTGCCGACACCATTGGTGGCTCCAAAAGTGGCTCCAGGAGGAAGCAGGCTTGTTGTGAGATTAATGGAGTCTTGGTCAACATCTGTAGCCGTTACCGTGAATTGTACAGCATTGCTAATTTGCGCTGCGACATCATTTAATGGTGCAAAGACTGGCAGATTAGTGGCGGGGTTGATCGAAATAACAAACGGTTTCATGTCAAACCCATCTTTATCTGTAGCATATACGAGTGCTGTGTAAACACCCACAGGTCCCACATTGGTCCATGTGATGGTTCCCGTTCCATTTGTGTTGGCGGTCAGCGATGCTGAGGGCAGGTTGCTCACAATTATGGTTATGGGATCACCGTCCGCCAGGTCGGTCGCTGTTATATTGACCTGTAAATCGACATTCTCAGGTACTGACTGATCGGCGATGGTATCCAGTACGGGGGGCTGGTTGGGTGAATAGACAGCCGGATGTTTGCCGGGAGTGGCCAGTCCGTACACCGCCGGTTTGAAGATAACCCAATCAGAGTCCAGCCAGGCGACACGGTTTACAAAGGCTGAATCTTTTCGTACCGCTCGTCCCTGCGTGTAGTCCCAGTCCGTGCCGGAACCATTGACGCCGACTTCACCATAGATGTCGACCACCGTTCCTGCACTGTGATCACCTGCTTTGTGCAGGACCACGGCATCACTGCCATCCACATTAGCAACAAAGCTGTCGTATTGATCGGCCTCAAAACCGTACGTATTCTTAAAGAGCGGTCCGGCGGCCACAATATGCGTACCGGTCGCGGGTATCGTGCCCGTCAGGCGTACATCATACCAGAATGCGCCGTTGGCGTGGCGCGACAGATACCAGGCCTGGGAGCTGAGATCGATGTCATTCGATGAGATATTGTAGAGTTCTATAAAACGTGAGCTCGATTTACCCTGCGGGTCCGCTACTTCCGAGATAATGATATCATTGGGCTCAATGACAATCAGGTCGGCCTCACCGGTATAGGCATCATACTCCTGCGGGGTCTGATTCGTTCCCAACACCGTGGCCGCGTAATTAGTTACGCGCGGGAACAGATGGGTGAAGGTCTCCTCCGCCGACACCATCAGGTTGGCATTGAAATCGATCCGCACTTTGAGGGCTTCGAGCAGGTAGTGAGTATAAACCCCGAGCCCGAATTCGCTGGTCACCCAGGCGAATTCATCATCGTTGGCAGCGGTGGATACATAGGGCGTAGAGAGGTCATCCACATCGCGGCGAAGGTTGATCAGGTCATCTGCAAAGCCGTCATTGACGGCGATCTTTCCGTTCAGGCCTTTGAGATCCAGTCCCAGCGTCTGCCCTTTATCATTTTTAAGTTGTCCACCACTGAAGCAGGACTCAATCCAAACCACGATTTTATCCGTGGCCAGCGTGTCGAGCCAAGCCTCCAACTCGTCATCCAGTATGGAATTCGTCACCAGGTAATAGGGGCAGAGTAGCTCATCAAAGCCATCGGCTTCGTCGAGAGGGGGGGTGTCGATATCGTAGCTACCGTGTCCGGCAAAGTAGAACAGACAGATATCGTCTTCATCAGATCGCAACTTCATGTTCACAATGGCATTGGAAATGTTGACCTCCGTGCCCTGCGCATTGAGCAGTAACTCGACATTCTGCGGATCGAATGTCGCATCGGTCAGTACGTCATACAGCGCCTGTGCTCCGTCATCTGTGTAGGGCACATCATTGATAGAACCGTTGTAGTTGGCGATGCCCACAATGACGGCGTGGTAGTCAACCCTGAACAGCTTGGATGAGAGAATGACCGTTTCCGAGTCCATGCCATCATCGCCGACCGCATAGAAGGTGGTGGTGTAGACGCCGGGTGCCGTGGGCGTCCAGTTAAATGTGTTTGTGACGCCGTAAACCGCGCCAACGGTCGGGAAGGTGGCGCCCGTCGGCAGATTGCTTGCGCTCAGGGTCACCGTTTCAGGATCAATGTCATAGGCTGAAACCGTAAACTGCATGAGATTACTTTCGATGACCCATTGATCGCCGACGGGGTGTAGCACGGGCGGATTGGTTGCAGCCCCCACCGTGATGACCACTTCTGTCGTGACAGTGAATTCTGCATCTGCCGCGAAAAAGGAAGCTGTATAGATGCCCGGGGGGGTGGCACCAATCCAGCTGAAGGTGTTGGTGAAAGGTGCTGTACCTGCCACTGTCGGGAAGGTGGCGCCAGAGGGTAAGCCGCTTGCTGACAGAGTCACCGTATTGGTCTCTGCATCCGTAGACCAGACATCAAAGACCAGGTCAAGTGTTTCAATAACATACTCACGGTTTGTGCGCACAGAAATTTGAGGCGCCGTGTTCACGATACAGGGCGATATTGTCTGACCGGCATTCAAGTCTCCAGGTGATTCCGTTGTGGGCCCAGTCCATGAAAATTCAGCATACGATTGTCCCGACCCGTCCAGCTGAAGTGAATCACCGATTGCTGTTGCGCTATTTTCCGTTAATCCAATATCGACACTAGTTACACCATCAGCAGCTCCTCCGGATGCTGTGAAGGTTCCTCCATAGCTTATAAACTGAATTAAAGTTGTGCCATCTTTGACCAGCGCAATTCCGTCAGGGTCTCCATTTTGTATGCCGTTTACAGGGTAAGAAAATGAGACGGCACCGAAACCACATCCTTCGTCGTCTATGATACCCGACAGACTTGTTGTGCCGTAGGCTGCGCCTCCTCCGCTACTGCTACCGTTATACAGGACAAGCTCATAACTGCTTAAGTCAACGCCTGCATTACCCGCGACTTCAATGAATTCACCTACATCTGTACTGGCGTTATTATAGTGAATCTCATTAATCCATACGTCACCGGATGAACTGCCGCCGGCATTCACCG
>CAYXEW010000095.1:0-9694 GCA_964464115.1 uncultured Verrucomicrobiota bacterium | reverse complement strand
CCGCGAGAGAACTCAAAGAAACGCAAAGAAGAGGGACTGGAAAAGGATGACAAAATCATGGATAGCAAAATCATTATAAATATATCCCTATTCTTCACGGCTTTGGGGTAGCCATATTCTTCAGCGCGGAACCAATTTATATATGTCCATATACGTTCATATACGGTTAGAAACTCTTTCTTATTTAACCGCCCGAAAGCGCAGCGATAGATAATTTTATGAAGTAAAATAGTGACCGCCTGGGAACGGTTCAATGAACGCCAATAGACGCAAATGAGGAGGGGACTGGAAGAGTTTTGACAAAATCATGGATAGCAGAATCATTTTTTTGACCAGGAGATGGCCGCGGCCGTTATGTGGAGGGTCGCGTTCCACCGCGACCTTTTTTGAACAATGGAAAACAGATATTACCGGAGCAGCGCGTTGACGAGAAGTCCTCTCATTGGAAAATACCGGGCAGGTAGTTGTCTCAGTCGTTTTTAGCGTCCAAAGCCGCAGTGACGAAATGCTTAAAGAGAGGGTGGGGGCGAATGGGCTGAGACTGAAATTCGGGATGAAACTGTACCGCTACAAACCATCGGTGTTCTTTGATTTCGACCATCTCTACCAGTGATTTATCGGGAGATAGACCGCATAACATGAGACCTTTTTCTTCAAGCTGTTTGCGGTATTTGTTGTTGACTTCATATCGATGCCGATGACGCTCATGAATGAGAGATTTATGATAGGCCTGCATTGCCCGAGTCCCTTTTTTAACGTAGCAGGGCCATGCTCCGAGACGCATGGTGCCGCCTTTATCTACGATATCTTCCTGTTCTTCCATCAGGCATACAACAGGGTGTGGTGTGTCTGGATTAAATTCAGAGGAATGGGCTTTCTTCAATTTACAGACATTTCGCGCGAACTCGATGACGGCGCACTGCAAGCCGAGGCAAATACCGAAAAAGGGTATGTTGTTTTCCCTGGCATAGCGGATAGCCTTGATCTTGCCTTCGCTTCCGCGGTATCCAAAGCCGCCCGGAACTAGAAGGCCGTGAATACCTTTGGCTACGATTTTTGCCGATGTTGTCTCAAAATCCTCCGCCGGCAGTTTTTTAAGAATGATTTGGGCATCGTTGTGGATGCCCGCATGGTCGAGGGCTTCATAGACGGATTTATAGGCATCCTGCAGCTCTGAATATTTACCGACAACCCCAATGCAGACTTCTTTTGAAGGTTTTATGATCGTCTTTACCATTTTACGCCACTGGGTGAGGTTTGCTTTCCTGATGGCAATGCCGAAATGACTCAGAATAATCTCATCGAGACCTTGGCGATACAATACAAGCGGTATCTCATAAATCGTATGTTCTACATCCTGTTCCTCTATGACAGCATAGAGAGGTACATTGCAAAAAAGGGAAATTTTCTTTTTATCTTCCTGAGCCAGGGGGACTTCAGAACGGCAGATGATGACATCCGGTATGATGCCGATCTCGCGAAGCTTGGCTGTACTCTGCTGTGTTGGCTTTGTTTTCACTTCACCCGCTGCAGCGAGGTAGGGAACATAGGTAAGATGAAGGTAAAGCACATTGTGCCGTCCTTCCTCCTGGCCGACCTGTCGTATAGCCTCGAGAAAGGTTAAGCTTTCGATATCGCCGACGGTTCCGCCCAGCTCACAAAGAATAACGTCTACATCGGTATCGACCTGAGAGCGAATGCACTTTTTGATACGGTCCGTGATATGGGGGATCATTTGGATCGTGGCTCCGAGGTAATCGCCGCGCCGCTCCTTTTGCAGAACATCCCAGTAGATGCTGCCGGCCGTATAATTGCTGGTTTTGGCTGTAGGGAGCCCGGTAAAGCGTTCGTAGTGACCCAGGTCCAGATCCGTCTCAGTGCCGTCGTTGGTTACATAGACTTCACCGTGCTGATAGGGGTTCATGGTTCCGGGATCAACATTGAGGTAGGGGTCGAGTTTCTGCATACGGATGCGGAGGCCTCTGCTGATTAGTAGCCTCCCGATTGAGGCGGCGGTAACCCCTTTGCCCAGTGATGAAACGACTCCCCCTGTCACAAATATAAATTTAGCCATTGATTGTATCCCGATCCAGTTTAAATAGAGCCGCTAAAACGGCCTTTCGGCATCATTGTAGCGAGTCAAACAGTGAAAACCAGACCGAATGTTTATAAAATGGCTCACACTCGGGGTAAATCAGTCGTTCCCTTCGTCGGCAGCGATGAATACCCCATCAGAAATTCATCAATCGAGCGAGCGCATTCGCGACCCTCCGAGATGGCCCAGACGATAAGAGATTGACCGCGTCGCGCGTCACCGGCCGCAAAAACACCTTCTTTGGAGGCCGCATACCGGTTGTCTGTCTTTATGTTGCCACGGCCGTCCAGCTCAAGTCCGAGTTGCTGGATGATGTTATCATGTTCGGGACTTACAAAGCCCAGAGCCAAGAGCACCAAGTCCGCCTGCCAATCACATTCGGTTCCCGGAATCTCCTGCATGATGGGCCTGCCGCCATCAGGATTTGGTGAAAATTCAACGTTCACAGTCTTCAGACTCTTTACCACGCCGTCTATTCCATTAAACTCTTTTGTCAGAATGCTGAAATAGCGAACACAACCTTCCCGATGTGATGAACTGACGCGCAGCTTCATGGGCCAGTAGGGCCAGGGCTGTGTGAGAGGCCGTTCTGTCGGCGGCAAATCCAGCAACTCGAAGTTGGTTACGGACTTGGCACCGTGACGGAACGACGTCCCGATACAGTCACTGCCTGTATCACCCCCACCGATAACGATTACATGTTTATCTTTGGCACTGATCTGTTCCCGGAGTTTGTCGCCCGCATTTACCCTGTTCTGCAGCGGAAGGAAATCCATAGCGAAATGAATGCCATCAAGCTCGCGCCCTGGAACGGGAAGGTCCCGGCCTTTGGTTGAGCCGGCACAGATAGCAACTGCATCAAAAGCATCCAGTTTACCGGCAGGGTATGAATCCGTTCCAACAGCGGTCCCGGCCTTGAATTCAATACCTTCTTCCTCCATGATTTTCAAGCGGCGGTCGATCACCCATTTTTCCATTTTAAAGTCGGGAATGCCATAGCGGAGCAAACCGCCAATCCGGTCGGCGCGCTCGAATACGGTGACGCTGTGCCCGGCCCTGTTCAACTGCTGCGCACAGGCCAGCCCTGCCGGGCCGGAACCGATTACGGCGACGCTTTTACCGGTCCGCTCCGTCGGGGGCTCTGCTTTTATGAGCTGATTTTCGAAGCCGTATTCTGCAATAGATTTTTCAATGAGTTCAATGGTGACGGGCGGCTCATTAACAGCCAGCACACAGGCCTCTTCGCAGGGTGCCGGGCAGAGTCGCCCTGTGAACTCTGGAAAATTATTTGTTGCATGCAGCCTCGCCACGGCTTTTTCCCACTGACCTTTGTAGACAAGATCATTGAAATCGGGGATGATATTGCCCAGTGGACACCCGATATGACAAAACGGTACGCCGCAATTCATACAGCGCGCCGCCTGCTTTTTAAGCTCTTCCGGAGGGAACTCCTTGTAGAGTTCGCGGTAATCACTCAGCCGTTCTTTGACATCCCGCTCTTCGGGAGTCATTCTTTCATACTCTTTAAATCCAGTTGGTTTACCCATCTTTAACACTCCGTGTTCGTCAAATGTGAAATTTAATCTGCCATACTGAATGACTCCATAAAAATGAGCGGTGTCACGCCGTAATGTCCGATTCTTCTTTTGTCTCTTCTGGGTTAAGCATTTCCAATGCTCGCTTGTAGTCGATGGGCATGACTTTTACCAGTTTTGGAATCATGGCTGTAAAGTTGTCCAGAACACGCTTGGCGACCGTACTTTCCGTATAACGCCAGTGATTTTCAATCATGCGGCGCACATCGGCAATTTCCTTCGGGTGATCCAGACTCTCCAATTCCACCATCTCTTTGTTACAGAGGACATGCTTAAAGTCACCCGACTCATCCAGTATGTAGGCAATACCTCCGCTCATACCGGCAGCAAAATTTCTCCCGGTGGGACCCAGTACGACGACGCGCCCGCCGGTCATATACTCGCAGCCATGATCGCCGATACCTTCAACCACCGCCTGGACTCCACTGTTGCGCACACAGAAGCGTTCGCCTGCTTTACCCCGAATATAGGCCTCACCCGCCGTAGCGCCGTAAAAGGCAACGTTTCCGATCAGGATGTTGTCCTCCGGCACAATAGTAGATTCTTTCGGCGGCCGGATAATCAGCTTTGCCCCCGAAAGACCTTTACCGAAATAGTCGTTTGAATCACCGAAGATCCTGCACGTGATGCCCCTGGCACCAAAAGCCAGCATGCTTTGGCCGCCAGACCCATACAAATTAAGTTGAATGGTGTCCTCCGGCAACCCTTCTTCACCGTACCGTTTGGAAATAGTGTAGCTCAGAATAGTTCCGAGAGTGCGGTTGATGTTCCGGATTTTCATTTCCACTTCAACGGGTTCCCGATGGTCCAGGGCCGGTTTGACTCTTTCAATGAGGTCATAGTCCATGACCTTTTCGAGTCCGTGATCCTGCCTGCTGGAGCAATAGGTTTCAACGCCCTCATCCGGTTCTACCTTGTGAAGTATCATACTGAAGTCGAGACCTTTGGCTTTCCAGTGATCAATGACTTCCTTTACATCCAGTCTGTCCACCTGGCCCACCATTTCATTCATAGTGCGAAAACCGAGTGCAGCCATAATTTGGCGCAGCTCTTCCGTGATGAAACGCATGAAATTGATGATATACTCGGGTTTTCCTTCAAACTTTTTCCGTAGCTCTGGATCCTGTGAGGCGATTCCAACGGGGCATGTATTGAGGTGGCACACGCGCATCATAATGCAACCCATCGATACCAGCGGGCCGGCCGAAAATCCAAATTCCTCAGCACCCAGCAGGCAGGCCACGGCGATATCGCGTCCCGTTAACAGCTTTCCGTCACATTCCACTCGAATGCGGCTCCTCAGGTCATTCTTGACCAGCGTCTGATGCGTTTCCGCTACGCCCAGCTCCCAGGGCAGACCGCCATGCTTGATAGAAGACTGTGGCGATGCGCCCGTACCTCCGTCATATCCGCTGATCAGGACGACATCGGCTTTGCCCTTGGCTACGCCGGCCGCCACGGTGCCCACACCGACTTCCGATACCAGCTTGACATTAATCCGCGCCTCAGGGTTGGCATTTTTGAGGTCGTAAATGAGTTGAGATAAATCCTCGATAGAATAAATATCATGGTGGGGCGGGGGTGATATCAATGTCACCCAAGGTGTGGAGTGCCTCGTTTTGGCAATCCATGGATACACCTTAAATCCTGGCAATTGACCGCCTTCGCCGGGTTTGGCCCCCTGCGCCATTTTAATTTGTATTTCAGAGGCATTGGCCAGGTAATTACTGGTGACACCGAAACGACCCGAAGCCACCTGTTTGATGGAACTGCGTTTCCAGTCCCCGTTGGGGCTTGGTTTGAAGCGTTCAACGTCTTCACCGCCTTCTCCGCTGTTACTTTTACCACCGATGCGATTCATGGCAATGGCCAGGCACTCATGAGCTTCACTGCTGATGGAGCCGTAAGACATGGCACCGGTCTTAAACCTTTTGGCAATTTCCGTCCAGGGTTCCACTTCTTCCAATGGGACGGGTTCTCTAGCCGGTATAAAGCGCATCAGTCCCCTCAACGTGCAGCGGTAGCGGTTGTCCTCATTGATGGATTGGGCGAACTGGTCATAAAGGTCCTGTCTGTTTTCGCGAACAGCCTGTTGAAGCTTTGCAATCGCGATGGGGTCGAGTAAATGTTCTTCCCCGCCGCGCCGCCATTGGTAGGCACCGCCCACGTCCAGCTCGAGATTGCCGGGAATCTGGCGCCGGGGATAGGCCCGTTCATGGCGCATCTTCACTTCTTCGGCAATTTCGTCAAGACCTATGCCCTGTATGCGTGAGGCCGTCTTGGTAAAGTATCTATCAATGACGGAATGGTTCAGTCCGACGCATTCAAAAATCTGTGCGCCGCGATAACTGTGCAGGGTCGAAATACCCATTTTCGACATAATTTTAAGCAATCCCTTGTTGAGCGCTTTGATATAACCGATGGCGGCGCTTTCATAACTTATTTCCTGAGAGAAAAGGTTCTGCTCTGCCATATCGTGCAACGTGGCAAATGCTAAGTAGGGATTGATGGCTCCTGCGCCGTAACCGCAAAGGGTCGCAAAGTGATGAACTTCTCTGGGTTCAGCACTTTCAAGGATGATGCCGCAGCGTGTGCGTTTGAATTCGCGAATTAAATAGTGGTGAACGCCGGCGACTGCCAGGAGTGCCGGTAGGGGCGCTCTATCCCGGTCTGCACCTCTGTCTGAAAGAATGATAATCGAGGAGCCTTTATCAATCGCGTCAGAAGCCTGCCTGCAGAGCACATCCATTGCTTCTTCTATCCCGGCCCCGCCTTTTTTAACATCATAAAGAATGGGCAGCGTGATCGATTTCAGTGCATCATTATTGAGGCGTTTTATCTTTTCCAGGTTGGCATTGGAGAGAATCGGCTGTTCCAAACTCAGTTGCCGGCAATGCTCGGGCGACTCCTGGAAAAGGTCCTGCTCTTTACCGATATTGGTTTTGAGAGAAGTGACCAATTCTTCGCGGATGGCATCCAGCGGGGGATTGGTAACCTGTGCAAAAAGCTGCTTGAAATAATTGTACAACAACTGTGGTTTATTGGAGAGCACTGCCAGTGGCGTATCACTGCCCATTGAGCCGGTCGGTTCAACACCTTTTTCCGACATCGGTCCTAGGATGATATTCGAGTCTTCCATGGTGTAGCCGTACAACTGCTGGAGGCGAACCCTTTCGCTCTTGTCCATGGCCACCGGCACATCGGGTTCCTGCTCGGAATCGAGTGTTACCAAATTCTCAACCAGCCACTGCCTGTAGGGCTTTCGCGCAGCCATGCCCTCTTTAATTTCTTCATCGTCGACAATACGCCCTTTCTCCATGTCGACGAGAAACATACGGCCCGGCTCCAGTCGACCGTTTTTGAGCACATTTTCCGGAGCGATATCAACGACGCCCGTTTCAGAGCCCATGATGACAAATCCGTCTTTCGTCACTGTATAACGGGATGGGCGCAGCCCATTACGATCGAGTACAGCTCCAATACAGCTCCCATCGGTAAAAGGAATAGAAGCCGGTCCGTCCCATGGTTCCATAAAACATGAGTGGTATTCGTAAAAAGATTTCTTGGCATCACTCATGGATTCATGTTTCTGCCAGGCCTCCGGAATCATCATCATGATCGCATGGGGCAGGGAGCGACCGGTGTGATAAAGCAGCTCAATCGCATTATCCAGCGTAGCGGAATCACTGGCCCCCTCCGTAAGGATCGGAAAGAGTTTTTCCATATCGTCACGGAAAAGTTCAGATGTAAATGATCCCTGGCGGGCATTCATCCAGTTTATATTGCCTCGCAGCGTATTGATTTCACCGTTGTGGCAGAGAAAGCGGAAGGGTTGAGCCAGAGACCATTGCGGGAACGTATTGGTGGAAAAACGCTGGTGCACGAGTGCCAGTCCGCTGACCATATCGGGATCTTTCAAGTCCGGGTAGTATCGCTCCATCTCTTCCGGCAAAATCATACCCTTATAGTTTAGCGTCTGAGATGAGAGGCTGGGCAGGTAGAAATAGCCTTTTTGCTCCAGCTTCGATTGGGCAATGGCGATTTCCATCACTTTACGAATGACATAAAGCCTGCGCTCAAAATCACGTATTTCGGTAAGACCGGCACCGCGCCCTATGAAAATCTGAAAGATGGCGGGCTCCTTGGCGCTGGATACGCTGCCCAAGACACTGGGTTCAGTCGGTATTTGACGCCAGCCTAGAAACTCCTGGCCTTCCCTTTGAACGACCTGCTCAAACAGGTTCATACAGTATTTGCGCTCTGTTTCAATGCGAGGCAGAAAGACGAGTCCGGTGCCGTATTCATGCAAATCGGGTAGCGAAATGTTTAGATCAGAACAATGCTTACTCAGAAATTGATGCGGCATTTGGATGAGAATACCGGCTCCGTCGCCGGATTTAGGATCAGCTCCAACCGCCCCACGGTGTGTGAGGTTGACCAGAATTTCCAAGGCCTTGTGGATGATATCATTTGATTTTATCCCGTTTAAATTGCATATGAAACCTGCCCCGCAGGCATCATGCTCATAGTGAGGATGATAAAGCCCCTCCGCCTTGGCAGCCCTAGTAAAATCTCTCATACTCAACTCCGTCTCTATTCTGCTCAAAAATCAATAGTATACACTAGCCCAACTTAGGTGAAATATCACGATAAAATGGGTAAGAATTAGTAAGCAGGAACTGTTCCTTTGTATGTCTTAAATATAAAAAAGGAAATAATTATCAAATTTCGAACAATATTTGTCAGAAGTTTAACTATTCACTGTTGTTTTTGTCATTGAATAGTACATTTACGAATAGCTTTCTACAATATTGTAAAAAATACTACTTTTATATATAGCCATCTTTTTAGGGTTTGGCCGCCGCTGTGAGATGTCTTTAGCCTGTCCTGCTCGCAGAGCCGGATGCAATTTTTGCCAGAAGGTTACTGCATTAGCAGCAGGCTTAAAGCCATTACCAGCATCCCTGCCACCAATCCGTACAGGCTGTCATGACCTTTGCCGTAAGCTCTACTGGTCGGAAGCAATTCGTCCAGGCTGATGTATACCATGATGCCTGCTACACCCCCGAAAAGGATGCCCATAATCTCAGATGGGATTACCCCCGAGCTACCGCCAAAGAAGACTCGAATGGCAAGATATCCAATGCCGGCCCCGATTGGTTCGGCCAGTCCGCTTAGTGCGGAGTAAAGGAAGGCTTTTCGTCGGCTTCCGGTGGCGTAAAAAATCGGGACGGATACGCTGATACCTTCGGGAATATTATGAAGCGCAATCGCCACGGCAATGGCCACACCAAGGCTCGGATCCTCCAATGCGGCCAGAAAGGTGGCCAACCCTTCGGGAAAGTTGTGAATGCCTATAGCCAGCGCCGTAAACAGGCCCATCCTCATAAGCTTGCGGTGATCGCCTCCGTGCTCACGAGAGGCGTCGCGTCGCAAATGAATAGCTGCAGTGCAATCGGTGTCCGGAATCGGAGCAGACGGGTCGTGAAGCGGCCTCGTTTCCGTTTCCGAGTGAATTTCGTGCGGATTTTCAGCGGATGGAATCAAGTTGTCAATAAGTCCGATCAGAAGCATTCCGCCAAAGAAGGAGGCTGCATTGACCCAGTTCCCTGCCTGATCTCCGTAGCGGGCTGCGAGAGATGTGGCGCCCTTGAAAAAGATCTCCACAAATGAAACATACAGCATCACGCCGGCCGAGAATCCAGTTGCAACCGACAAAAATCGGTAATTTGTCCTTCCTGCGGTAAACGCTATGATACTGCCGACCCCAGTTGCCATGCCCGCAAATGCGGTCAGACCAAATGCAACCCACACACCATTCATACTAAGCAATACTCCTTTGTCCACCCAACGATATACCTCTGCCATACCTGAATAATTTAAAAGCCTTCATCAGGGAAAGGTATACCCTATTGGGATTATATGTCAAAAACTATGCGTTGCAAGAGTACAGGTGGGCGCATGTCACTTCTGCGGGGATATTCATGACGGCGAGACATGAGTC
>CAYXEW010000094.1:0-9969 GCA_964464115.1 uncultured Verrucomicrobiota bacterium | reverse complement strand
TGGAGGGTCGCGTTCCACCGCGACCGCACACAGAACCGGCCCGCGAGGCCGCGGGATCTCCCGTAAACGCTCCGTGCGGATGCTCCTGTGTTCCGTTGACAGCAAGGCAGCTGCTCCTTCTAGGTTTAACTGTTTAAAGTTTTTTATACGACCATCACAGGCTAACCCGAATGGCAAGTCGTGCCTCGCCGGCCTGTGAGGGCGAGAGCGTAACGTGTCAACGAAAGCGAAACCCCTCTTGTCAGGGGTAGAACAAATTTACCGGGAGAATAAAGTCAGAATTGTCTGAAGTGAGCTAAATTGTCAGGCCAACCAGGGTTTAAAGGTACTCCTGCATCATGTCCAGCAGGACGTAATCGGAATAGCTTTGCAATTTCTGTTGCAGGCTGGCCATTCTCGATTCCGCGATATCGCGCGTTGCCGCGACGGTGACAAATGCCATTTCGGCAGATTGCCAAAGGTCCTGTTTGCCGGTTTCAGCCGCGCTCACATTCATCGTTGCCACCGCGCGGTCTTTTACGCTGCGGATGACGGCGCGTTTGTCCTTCAATGATCGAGCGTGAGGAATGCTGATGGCGATCTGTAATACCCCAATGACCATGGTCTCTCGTTTCCTCTGATATTTGCATGGAAAAACTGTTTCGTTTCCTGCATATTCACACTACGTTAAGTAATCAACAAATAGTGAAGAGTGCCTCATGAATGTCAAAAGAATTGTAATGTTTTCAGTCTGTGCCGGCATCATCCTGTTTCATGCATCGGCAGATGCAGCGGAGCCGATTGATGCGTATGTGGCGCGCGTCAACAGCCGAGTGATTACACTTGGCGAAGTTATGACGTATATGCAACCGGTACTGCGTCAACTGCTGTTAAAAACAGATCGGCAGGAACTGGCGGAAGCTTTGGATGAGGCGTTTAACGAGACGCGGGATTCGCTGGTGGAAAAAGCTCTGATCGTGGAAGAGTTTGCCACGCTTGAACAGGCGTACGTTCCCGAAGAAGCTGTCGATGATGAAATCGAAACACTCATCCGCAAGCGGTACAATAATGACCGGTCAGAGCTGTTGCGCGTGCTGGCTGAAGGGCGTGTCACCTGGGAAGAGTTTCGCGAAATGCAACGGGAAAATGTGATCATAGAAATGATGCGGCGCGATAAAATTGTCAGCCAGCTCATGCTCTCTCCCGGCCGGGTGAGGACGATGTACGATGCACGCCTGGATGAGTTTCGTACGCCGGAGCAGGTCAAGCTGTCCATGATTGCGCTGCAGCAGGGGACCTCGGAAGAGGAACGTAAGCTTAAAAGGGAAGAGGCCGAACAGATTTTGCGGGAACTGGAAAGCGGTGCCGACTTTGCTGTGCTTGCTAAGCTTTATTCTGAAGATCGTCGGGCACGCGATGGCGGTGCGTGGGGATGGGTAGAGCCAGCGGATCTTCGCGCGGAGTTGGCCGAAGCGTTGAAGGATATGCATGCCGGGACCGTCGGGCCGCTGATTCAGGCGGGGGATCAGTTGTATATAGTCAAGCTGGAAGCGCGCCGCAAAGCCGGTGTCCGGCCTTTTGAAGAAGTCCGTTCATCGATAGCAGAGGAGTTGCGCGTTGCTCAGGCAGAGCAGTTGCATAAAGCCTGGATTCGTGAACTTAAGCGCAACCATTATGTCGAATACATTCCGCCCCCGGCCCCTATGTTAGAATTGCTGAGATAATGTGTTGTCGTTGAAAAACCGGTGTGGATGTAATGAAGACAATGGCTATAACGATGGGGGACTGCAATGGAATCGGTCCCGAGACAGTGGTCAAAGCCGTTCGGCAACTGCAGACAGAAATGGAGGTCTGCTTTCTGGTGATCGGAGACCGCAGGGCATTTGCCTCAGAGGCGGAAAAGCAGTCGATGCATGAGTGGGCTGTTTTGGATGATAGCACCTCCCGGCAGCCCGGCACCTATGTCTGGCAACCGCCCTGCTCCCCAATTTTAACCCCGGCGCCCGGCCGCGTGACGGCTGAGGCTGCCGTCGCCGCTGTCGCATGGATTCAGGCTGCCGTCGATCTCTGCCTGTCGGGGTCGGCGGATGCCATGATAACGGCCCCCATTTGCAAGGAAGGTTTGCTGAAAGCGGGGCTCCATATGCCCGGTCATACAGAATATCTGGCTGAACTGACCGGCTCAAAGCACGTTGCCATGATGCTGATGGGGGAAGGGTTGCGCGTCGTGCCGGCCACTCGCCATATACCGCTCAAAGACGTTGCCCATACCTTGAATGAAGCGTGTATCGTCGAAGCTGTTCAGATGGCGTCCGATGCGTTGACGTGGTTTGATGTCCCGTCAAAAAAAGTGGCTGTCTGCGGGCTCAATCCGCACGCCGGTGACGGTGGCGCACTGGGTGATGAGGAACAGACGATTGTGAGGCCCGCCATTGAAAGAGCTCTGGAGCTGGGCTGTGATGTGACCGGCCCCGTTCCCGCCGATGTGGTTTTTTATCAGGCGTTGCGGGGTGATTATGGGGCGGTTGTTGCCATGTACCACGACCAGGGACTGGCGCCGCTCAAACTGCTGGCCTTTGATAGTGGCATCAATATCACGCTGGGGTTGCCCATTATCCGCACGTCACCCGACCATGGTACGGCCTTCTCCATCGCCGGACGCGGTGTGGCCAGCCCCGCCAGCATGTTGGAAGCCATCAGGACCGCCTATCGCCTCACGGGCAGGGATAATCCATGGAAACGCGATTGACCCGCCCCTCCGAGGTCCACCGGCATTTGCGGACACTGAAGTTGACGCCCAGCAAAACTCTCGGGCAGAATTTTCTGATTGATGCCAATGTCGCCGGCATTATTATATCGGCGGCGGATCTTTCAGAGTCCGATCATGTTCTCGAAGTGGGACCCGGTCTCGGCGCCCTGACTGAGCGTATGCTGCCACTTTGCGGTGGATTGACAGCGGTGGAGATGGATAAACGGCTGGCCGAGCACTTGAAAAACAGCATGGGGATGCTCCTTTCCTTTACCCTGCTCGTGGGTGATGCGCTGTCGTTTGATATGACAGCGCTGTTACAAAAACACGGCATTACCAAGGTTGTTTCAAATTTACCCTATTCGTCGGGGACCCGTATCCTGGTGGAAATACTGCGGGCCGACTGTCGCCCTGTGCGCATGGTGCTGACCATGCAGTTGGATGTGATCGAGCGCTTGATTGCGGTGCCGGGAACGGCTTCTTATGGACTGCTTTCTATCTGGAGCCAACGGTTGTATCGGAGCGCCCTGCTTAAAAAAATCAGTGCCAACTGCTTTTATCCCCGGCCGCGGGTGACGTCTGCTGTCATTGTGATGGACCGAAAGAATGACGCGCCAACAACACTGAATGAACCTTTTTTTTATGACCTTACTCGGCATACCTTTCAACAGCGGAGAAAAAAACTGGCTAACAGTCTGCTTGACTGGGATCGCCTCTGTTTAGACGCCGCCGCTGTGCGGCATTGTTTCCGTGAACTGGCTATTGATGAGGGCAGCCGTCCCGAAAATCTGTCACCGGAAAAGTGGGAGGCGTTGAGCAACATGATATACAGGGAAGGAAGAAAGATATGAACGTATTGATAGTATTGGCAGATGGCGTCGAAGAAATGGAAGCGGTGATTCTGATTGATGTATTGCGCAGGGCTGAATGGCACGTTGTGGCCGCAGGTTTAAAGCCTGGTCCCGTCGAGGCATCGCGGCAGGTAAAACTGATACCCGATGCGGTATTGGAGGACGTGGATGTGAACAGTTTTGACATGCTCATACTGCCAGGGGGAGGGCAGGGGACGAACGTGCTGATGGAGGATGAGCGCGTTCTTGCACTGCTTCGCACCTTCGCGGCGGAGAAAAAAATGATTGCCGCGATTTGCGCCGCCCCTCATGTGTTACAGAAAGCCGGCCTGTTAGCAGGCCGTAAAGCAACATGCTATCCCGGCCTGTTGGATAAGTTGACCGGTGCCAGGGAACAATCCCGCGACCGCGTGGTACAGGATGGCACTATTATCACTAGTCAGGGGCCGGGCACGGCTTTTGAAATGGCCCTTCACCTAGTGGCCGTCACCGATGGCAAAGAAAAAGCAGAGGGACTGGCTGAAGACATGGTGTTGTAGCGGTATGGTCCACGAGCCTCTTATCTGGCGGGCGGTCAGCAAGATAAACGTTATCTCTTCATCCATGCAATACCATAGCAGATGACTGCCAGTATGATGGCGGTGAACCCCTTCATTCGAAGCATGCTTACCATGTCAGCTTGCCCTGTCTGATGTGTTACCATTATAGAGAAGGCAATGGAAAGAACGCCAATTAAAAACAGCAGACTCCCGAATACTAAACCCAGGATAGTGATGGAGGACTTTTTATTTTTTTGCGGCATTCCTTTTGATCCTTATCCAATATCGATATACGTAACGACCGTTAAACTGAAACCCTGCGCATCCCGCATGTTTTTTCCTTATGGTTGATGCGTCGACGAATTACTATGTACGAAGCCCCCCGGCTGCTAGCTTCTTCCATGGGCCTCACGTATCCCGCAGGTCCTCGCGGCTGAATCCATTGGCCGCTAATACTTCAGCAGCTGTCTTAAAATGGCATTTTGCAGTTTCCAGCAATACCTTAGGTCCGTGTTTAGTTATCATAGTGCCCGCGGTTATTTTCACTTTAGCCGACGCGCCTTTCGGTATTTCTTCTTCAAAGGATCGACCCAACTGTTGAAGGGCATGCACAAAGGCATCTCTCGCCAGAATCGAGGCGGCCGCCACCGCAGGATCACTTTCCGCCTTGTGTTTTTGTTCCAGCTCAATGCTGCGCCCCTTTTTCAGAAGGGCATTTTTAATTTGTTGTTTGGGCCCAAATTGATCCGACAGCGCCCGCGGACACGTAGGCACTTTTTCCAACAGGTTTTCAATGGCACGCGCGTGCCCCCATGCCAACAGTTTGTTGACATTCCCTATTTTTTCGTAGAGCCGGTTATAGGCCACAGGGCCAATCGTCACAACGGCAAAACGCGTTTTCAGAATCGCCCGGAGGTCTTTTGCGATGGCAGCAATTTTTCTATCGCTCTTTATGCTTTTGCTGTCCCGCACACCCAACGGGGTCATCTGTTCAATCAGCTCCCGATCGACATAGGCGGCAGCAATGACCAGCGGTCCAAAAAAATCACCTTTTCCGCTTTCGTCGATTCCCATGTGCGGCTCAAACTGAGCGGGGTCCAGAATGGCTTCATAACCAAGGCCCACTTCCTGCAGAATGTCCGGTTCCATCGTGAATGTTACCCAGTCCGCAGCACCTTTTCCCTGAATCAGGCATTTACCCGAGTTATACAGCGTTATACTGCACAGATCACCTTTAGCTGATATGCGTGCGTGCTCCTTATCAGACAGCGTATAGTTTCCATTGCGGAGGTGTTCAAGCAACCGGGTTTGCCCGTCTTCATTCAAGGTATAGGTATACGATGTCTTGCTTTGCATGCAGCGGTCATACCACAGCTGTTCGTCACAGGCAAGTTCCTCCGCTCGCATATCGAGACTTTAATTAGTGTTTATAGCTCCTTGACTTTGAAAATGTGCGTAGAATAATCGCAACGACCGTTTAGGGCGGGAAGGTAATCCTAATTTTATGAGTAATTTTCCGAAGCAAGCAGATCAGATTGTAATAAAAGTCACAATTCAACAGATGGATAATGGAAATCCTGACGGTGAACCTGTGCAAAAGGAAATGCCACTGCATCGCAAGATTTTGGAATATCTGATGCAGCTGGGATATAACAGTGCCCATGTATACAATTTGATTGCGACCTTGCTGACGAAGGGAAAGTTGCGTATTGAATTTCGCAACTACACGGAACGCCTCGAGCTGACGGACCCAGATGATAAACTCGAAAAAGCGCAGGCCATGGCGCTGATTGATGATTTTTTAGAAAAAAACAAGGCTCAGGACAGTGATTTTGATCGCACGCAGCGGATCGTGATCCAGGCCCCGAAAAGAAACTGATTACAGGAGTTTTCCCCGTGAATGATGTGACGCCCAATGCCTCCGAATGGCCTGAAGAAAATATTTTTAAGATTCCGCTATCGCAGCTTGAGTATGCAGACGAGCAGGATCTGAAAAGCGGACTGGAAGCCAATTTTGGCATCCAGCGCGCCCATATCAATCTGTTTGAAGGTGTGCTGACAGTCTATTACGACAATAGCAAAATCCGCGAGTCCGACATTGAACGCGCTCTTGCGGAACCCGGCTATAAAGTGAAGACGAACCTGCTCCGCCGTCTGCTGCGCTACTCGCGTGAGCACGGTTCCACCTTTCGTTTTTTCATTGCCGTCGTATTCATGATAGCATCCCTTTCCCTGTTCCGCCTCGAAAAACCGCTGCCGGGATCTGTCCTGTTTCCGTGGTACATCCTCTTTAATGGCGGAGTGCTACTGATGGGGCTGCCCAGGTTGATACGGTCGCTCATCCGGTTGTTTACGCGGGGGCGCGTGACGGTTGAATTGCTGGTTTTGCTGGTTGCATCCAGTGCGCTGGCCATAGGGCATTGGCTCGAGGCCGCAGCCATCGTATTTGTCTCCCTTCTGGGGCAAGTGTTGGAAAAAGAGGCCGCCTCCAGGGCCCATGCCGGCTTAAAACTCAACACGGTGCTGGGCACCCGTTCGGCGCAGATCAAACATGATGGAGATACTGTAGAAGTGCCCCTTCATGAGATTAAAGAGGGCGATATAGTCGTCGTTAAACAGGGTATGACGGTTCCGGTGGACGGGACGGTCGTGTCGGGTCGTGCAGAAATTCGCCAAGCCGCCCTGACAGGGGAATCGGTCTATCATACGCGCTCTGAAGGCAGTCAGGTATTTGCGGGCGGCATCGTGGCGGCGGGTGCCGTAGAAGTGAAAGCGGAGCGGGTCGGAAAGGGTACGGCCCTGGCTGACATCGATCGCCTGGTAGATCGCGCCACCAGAAGCAAAGCACCCGTAGAACGCACCATCGATAAAGCCTCGGGCTTCTTGCTCGCCGGTGTCATCATTGTGTTCTGGTTGTTTGTCATCTTGCGAGGGCAGACGGCCTATTGGATGCACGGCGAAGAAGCCGGTGATGTAGTCAAACGTATTATAGCGACTCTTATAGGTATCTGTCCCTTTGCCCTGTTGCTGGCCTCCCCCATGGGAATGTATCTGGGGATTCTTTCGGCAGCCATGCGCGGTCTCATTTTCAAGAACGGCTTTATTCTGCAAAAACTGGCCAATGTAAATTTGATGCTGATGGACAAAACGGGTACTCTCACCTATGGTCGCACGGCGGTGGGGCAGGTCAAAACCTTTGGGTCTTTTTCCGAGCGCAATGTCATGGAGGCGGCTTATTTCGTAGAACAGAGCTCCAGTCACCCAATGGCGGAGGCTATTTGTGAATATGCGAGAAAGATGAGTATCGAGGTGCAGCCGGCCTTCCAGTTTTTGGAGTTTGAAGGCGTCGGGGCCTGTGCCATGAAAGAAGACATGCAGGTAAAGGTTGGCTCGATCCGCCTGATGGATGACGGTCGCGAGATTCCCGACGAGGTGACGGGATGGGTAGCCGAGCAGGCGGCCAAGGGTCGTGCCACAGCCCTGGTGGGTGATCTGAATGACATTTTCGGAGGTCTCGTGTTTGAGGATGAAGTGCGTGACGATGCGGCATCAACAATCGCGCATCTGCGACAGACGGGTATTAAAAAAGTGATGATAGTGACGGGGGACAGCAAGGACATAGCGGCCAAAGTGCAGAAGCAGCTGGATGTTGATGATGCCATTGCGAACTGCCTGCCCGAATCGAAAATGCAGGTGTTGGGTGATATGAAGCGTTCCGGTTATACGGTAGCCATGGTAGGAGATGGCATCAATGATGCGCCGGCTCTGGCCGCGGCGGATGTCGGTATTGCCATGGGGGCCATGGGCAGTGATGCGGCGATTGAAGCGGCGGATGTCGCATTGCTCAATGACGATTTGATGGACCTCTGGCGCGCCATAAAACACAGTCGTACCGTTATGCATATTATTTATGGGAATGTCATTTTTGCCATCATATGTAATGTCTTGATGGCCTATCTCGCCTTGTATGGCATCATCAATATCATCGGCGGTGCCTTTTTGCAAATGGTGCTGATTCTTGTTGTTGCGGCTACTTCGCTGGGTATTTTCCTTCTGAAGAGGTAATTGCCTACAGTTGAAAAAACAGTTCTCAATGAACCGCGAGAGAACGCCAAAGAACACCAAATACAATAAAGGTCACGTCTCGATAATCGATTGCGCTGAAAAACCCCCGTTTTCAAAACCTGGAAGAATCTATATCGAACCAACGTGAAATAATAGAGGACTATCTCGAGGATAAGTACGGACCCAGCTGTCTGATCCTCGGATTAACAAGCGGGAATCTTCCACTTCATGTGCAGTGCAGCTATCCAAGCCGGCAGCTAGTCAAAATCGTTACGTTGTATGAACCCGATCCGGAACTCTGGACCAACCTCAGAATCCGTAAGGCAAATTGATGAGGTAAGAGTATGAAAGGAACAATGATCCAAACTGCGGTAACGTACACGCTCGAGCATGGCGACAGATTCTACCTGATCGAGCATGTGCCCGCACGAGTGTGTCGCGAAACCGGCGAGCAGTACTTCGCCCCCGAGACAGTGGAGCATATTCAGGCGTTGATCAAAGGGTGGAAGGCTCCTGAAAAAATAATCGAGACCCCCGTGTATGAGTATGCATGAGAAATGCCCAACCAAGAGAATTGACTCTGCCGGCACCACGGGCTATACATAGGATATTCACACTGGAGGTGTCGTTATGATTACAAAGGTTCAGTGCTGGGGCAATAGCCAGGGACTCAGGCTTAGTCGGCAGGTTCTCGAAGAAGCCCACATCTCGGTCGGAGACGAAGTTGACCTCGCGGTGCATGACGGGGTGATTGTCGTTGCCCCGGCAAGGCGTGTTCGTGGTCGATGCAGCCTGAAGGAGTTGGTTAGGAGAATTCCGCACGACTACAAGCCGCAGGAGGTCGTTTGGGGAGAGCCGGTCGGGAAGGAGGCATGGTAGTGCCAACCTACATCCCTCGGAAAGGCGACTACGTCGCGGCTACCTTCGATCCGCAATCGGGGCACGAACAGAAGGGGCGAAGGCCCGCCCTCGTGATCAGCAATGACCTCTTCAACCGGCACACTGGACTCGCCATTGTGTGTCCGATCACGAACACACGGCATGATTATCCATTCCACGTTGCGATCACCGGCAGCGACAGTGTGACAGGTGTCGTCATGGTTGATCAAGTGAAGTCAATCGATTTCCAAGCCCGCAAGGTGAAGAGGATCGGGCGAGCATCGCCAGCGTTGCTCGAAGAAGTCCTCTCGCTACTCGATGCGTGTATTTACTGAGAGGCCAACAAAGGCATCCATCGTATTTTCGAATGGCTGGCGCCATTCAAAAATCGATGATGCTCGCCATTCGCAGGAAGAAGATGAAGAAACTCAAGGAACTAACAGGAAGCCCACGATTTAAGCACTTCGTTGCTTGCCGCCGCCGGTGGTTTGTGTCCGTATTCATAATCTGCCTTCCCGTGTCGTTCCTCTGGATCGCTCATAGTGCAAGCTCCATGATATACCCCGTCTTGTTTGCACTTCCCCTGGCACTCGTGGTAACGACCGCGGTATCTTTGCTGAGCATCCCTGTGATCTGGATGCAAAGCTCTGACAACAAGACAAAGACTGCGAACAAAAAACAATAAGGCTTACGTCTCGATAATCGATAAATAGCTCTTGCATTGTTCATAAATATTCCGCCGACGACAGCATCCTTGATCATCCTCTTCTTCAAATATTTAATCCGCGCAAAGACCGTCTTATCTTGTAGACCATACCGCCACTTTTTTCATTTTCTCCGTCGCTCTACTCCCCCAAAGCGGCAATTCAGATTGCCGCGCTCCAAACAAATATGGTGCGGTGACGAG
>CAYXEW010000093.1:0-10081 GCA_964464115.1 uncultured Verrucomicrobiota bacterium | reverse complement strand
GCTTATATAACACTACTGTCGTACAACGCTTGAGAAGAACTCATCCTGGGCGATCCTGATTTTTCAATAAACCCTGCTCTATCGGTTGTCGAGATCCCCGCAGAAGTGACATGCGCAAAATGTATGGTTTGATTTTGTAGGAAATAAATTTTTCAATGGAGGTGTTTTTTCTACTATCCGGACGTTACCCTTTTAAAGTTCTCAACTTCCGCTGCTATTTTGTCGGCATATCTCTCGTTAAACAGGACGCCCCTCATGCCTAGGGCTTCTGCAGCTTCTATATTTTCCGCTTTATCATCAACAAACAGGCAATACTCGGGTGGCGCTTTCAACACATTCAGAATGTGGGTGTAGAAGTCTGTATTCGGCTTGTATTTTTTCATATCAAAAGACAGAAAATTGTGATAGCTGGACGTGAAAAAGTCCGGCCAGTTGCGTTTCAGGGCCTCGGCATTATGGGCAGCCAAATTACTGCAAATACAGACCTTTTCACCCGCTTCGATACAACGCTTGAAAAGGCCGTAACCACATGCGTTCAATGTAAATATTTCTTGCCAGGCCTGCGTCATCCTCTCCAGATCCCACTGTAACCCCAGCGTTTTGTTGACTTCCTGCATGTATTCTTCTTCACTCAGGCAGCCGCTTTCAACGGCATGAACCAGCGGGTTGTCGTGAAACACAGTCAACAGCTCAGCTTCGCTGAGAGAGCCTTCCGAAGCCATGATGCTACTCATCTTGAGCAAATCAAAGTTGACGAGCGTGTTGCCCGCGTCAAACAGAAAATAACGGTCTGTCATATGTAGGATCTTTCATTTTGGGTGAATGTACGGTACACTACCACCATGAATAAAAAGAGCAACAAATTGGTGATTCTGGCGGGGCCTTCGTGCGTGGGAAAGAGCCCGCTGGCCAACCAGCTCAAACGGTTTTATCCAGCACTGTATAAGGAGTTGAGACCCGTTGTTCTCTACAATTCACGCCCCCCCAGACCCGGCGAGACAGAGGGCGCTGACTATCATTTTCGATCCCGTGAGGAGGTGCTGGCTCTCAAAGATTCTTCGCGGTACGTCGTAATGGATGTCAGGGGAGATCTTCAGGCACTCGACCTTGAAGAGCTCGGGCGGACCCTCACTGAAGGCAATGCCTTTTTTGAGGGCAATCCTTTTGTGGGGCGCGAGCTGGTGCGACACGCCCAGTCAATACAGGTGCCCGAAGACAGTCTTTTTATCAGCCCTCTGTCCCGACGTGAACTGGATTTTCTAAAAGCAGAAGGTGCTGATATCGAATCCGTTGTCACCGAAGTCATGCGGCAGAAACTAGTGAAGCGTACACGTCGGCAGCGGGGGGTGTTGTCAGAAGCAGATCTGGAGGAAATCGAGCGGCGGGCCGGCAGTGCCTATGCAGAATTAAAAATGGCGCACTGTTTTGATTATGTTGTCCCCAATCACGACGGAGAAGACAGCCTCAACTGGGAGCATTATCCAGTACCCCTTGGAGATGCCGGAAACCTACTGTTCTGTGTGGCCGCTTTTTTACAGGGCCACCAGAGTTCTCTTGTTGAAGAGTGGAGCGAAAACACCATCTAAACCCGGCGCACCTATAGTTCTTCTTTCGGGGCCCACCGTTCGCGGAAGAATTTACCCAGCGAAAAACTCAAACTGTACATGACGGGAACCATGACCAGCGTCAGGATAGTGGCAACGGACAGACCGAAAATAACGGCTACCGCCATAGGCCCCCACCATTGACTGGATTCTGCTCCGGTAATCAGTCTGGGAGGAAACTGATGAATCTCCAAACTGTATCCGATAGCCATCGGAATCAGGCCCAGAATCGTGGTAACAGCGGTCAGCAATACGGGTCGAAGGCGGGTGTGGCCGGCACTCACGATGGCTTCTGTCACCGTCATCCCTTCCCGTTGCCGTTGAAGAATGCAATCCACCAGTACGATGGCATTGTTTACGACAATGCCCGCCAGGCTGATGACGCCCAGTCCCGTCATAATCACACCAAAACGCATATCACAAATCAACAGCCCCCACATCACCCCGATCAGGGAAAGCACGACGGAAAATAGAATAATAAACGGCAAAATAGGGGAATTAAACTGAATGACGAGGATGATATATATGACGCCCAGCGCGATCGCAAAAGCCTTTGATAAAAAGGACAGCGCTTCCTGCATCTCCTCGTTATCTCCCGCGTATGTGATGGTGTATCCCGCCGGCAGGGCCAGTTCACTGATGCGGCCCTGTACGTCTTGCAGAATTTTATCGACGCCGCGGTTCTGGTTGTTACCGGTAATGGTGACGACGCGTTTCTGATTTTTTCGCGTGATGGCGCCACGGCCGCCCGTATATTTAATCGTCCCCGCCGACGCCAGCGGGACCGGGTTCCCGGTCGCTGTTGGAATGTAAATCTGATCGAACAGGCGCGCGCTGTCGCGCTGTTCTTCAGGCAGGCGCACGGTGATGTCATATTCATCTTCATCTACTCTAAACTTACTGCTTTCCAGTCCGTAAATAGCGGTGCGCAGAAAGTTGCCGACGGTTGCCGTATCCAACCCCAGCAGGGCCGCCTTTTTGCGGTTCACCTGAAATTGAATTTCAGGAAGCGCTTCTTCAAAATCATCCTGCAGGTCCACCAGCCCGGAGACGCTCTTAATGGTTCGCAGTATGGCGCCGGATTGTTCGGATAACACATCAAAATCCTCTCCGGCCAACTCGATTGATATGGGCGCCTCTACAGGGGGGCCCTCGCGCTGTTTCTCCACTTTCAAGTCGGCGCCCGCCACCTGGCCGATGCGGGTCCGTATTTCGTCTACCAGTTCTGAAGACTTTCGCTCCCGGTCGTGCACATCCAGAAATTCCACATAGATGTTGCCGAGATGGCTTCCTGCGGCCCCACCCGCCATTGCATCACCTCCACTGCCGCCGACCGTTGTCTGGTAGAACTCAACGTCCCGGTAGTCGGCAATAATTTCTTCAAAAGAGGCCAGCACCCGATCTGTTTTTTCAATGCGCGTTCCCTGCGGAAAGCGAATATCCACTATACAGTTTCTCGGTTCTGTATCCGGAAACAGCTCCACTCCTTTTCCAAATCTACCATAGATTAAGATCGTGAGCACCAGGAACGAAAATCCGATCAGCATAATGGGAACCCTGTTCTGGAGGGCGGTCCTCAAGGTGGATTCATACCCCCTGACAAAGGGGTGGTGTTCCGATGTGTCCCGTTTTCTCCGGCGGACAGAGCCTTTGGTAATCAGGGCGGAACAGATGGCCGGGTTAATAATGATCGCGACGAAAAGGGATGCCGACAACACGATAATCAGTGTGCGCGGAAGGTAGCCCATGAACTGCCCCATTATACCGGGCCAGAATATCAGCGGTGAAAAAGCGCCGACGGTTGTCAAGGTAGAGGTGATCACCGGCCAGGCCACTTCGGAAGCCCCCGTTCGGGCGGCTTCAATACGCGACAGCCCCTCCGTACGATGCCGGTAGATATTTTCCACAATCACGATCGCATTGTCTACCAGCATACCGACGGCCAGCACCAGGCTGTACTGCACCATCATGTTCAACGTGAACCCGATGAGAGGAAGCAGAATAAAAGCGAGCAGCATAGAGAGCGGGATGGCCATAGCCACGAAGAGGCTGTTACGCCCGCCGACAAACAGCAACAGCACCACTATCACGAGCAGAAAGCCCGAAAATATATTGTTTTCCAATTCCTCAATCGTGCTGCTGATATACTCCGATTCATCCATCACAATGGTCAGGCTGATGCCGGGCGGGATCGTAAATAAATCCAGCGCTTCTTTAATTTCATCGATGATGTTAACCGCGTTCTCGCCGGAACGTTTTTTAACACTGATGGAAACGCTGGACTCCCCGTTCAGCCTGGAGATGGAGTCCAGGTCCTTATATGTATCCGTGATTGCGGCGATGTCCGTCAGGTAGACGGGTGCGCCGTGCCGCTCTGTAACCATGATGTTTTCGAGTTCAAACGCATGGTTGAATTCGCCGGGAACGCGCACCTGGAACTTGCTGCCCTCCATTTCGATGTTGCCGGCAGAGATCGTTACATTTTCTTCGGCTATGCGCTGCATTACAAACGATATGGGCAGATCGTATGCTATCAGCCTCGGCAGATCCAGCTCCACGCGGATTTCCCGCTCTCTGGTTCCCAGAATCTCTGCTTCGCGCACACCGGATATCAGCTCGACGTCCTCCTGGAGATCTTCAGCCAGCTTTTTGAGACGGGCCGGGTCGGTCTTTCCGGAGAGGGCAAACCGCAGTATGGGAGTATCAGTGCTGAAGTTCAGCGCATCCACCATGGGCTCATCCAGATCGTCCGGCAGATCCGGCCGGGCAACATCCACCTTGTCTTTCACGCGCTGTTTGGCCTCATCGATGTCTTCGCCCGCTTCAAATTCGATGCTGATACTACAGATACTGTCAGCAGAATACGATTCTACCTCCTTGACACCCTCCACATTGTTGAGCTCTTTTTCCAGCGGTATGGCAATGAGCTTTTCCATTTCCTCGGGCGCGGTTCCCTCGTAATAAGCCGAGATGAAGACATAGGGAATCGTAATGTCCGGGGACCCTTCGCGCGGCAATGACCGATACACATTGATGCCGGCCAGTACCAGCAAGAGAACAAACACGAATACCGCGTTTCTAAATTTTATGGCATAGTTTGAAAGAATCATAGAGGCACCTTTATTCAGGGCGTTGCCGTTTGCACTAGAGCGCCGTCGACGAGCGTGCGCTGGCCCGAAACCACGACGTTTTCACCGGCCTTCAGACCTTCGCTGATGACGGCTTCATGCCCGACAATAGCTTCCATTTGCACCACTTTCCGCACCGCCCGACCTTCTTCCAAAACAAAGATGACGTATTCCCCCTGCTTGGGAATAACGGCTTCGAGCGGGACCTTCAGGACATTCTCCCGCCGTTGCCTTACCAGGCTAACATCTGCCAGCATGCCGCCCTTCAGAAGTTCTTGCTCGTTGGGCACCAGCGCTTCTATGGCAAAAGAGTTAGAGGCTTTTTCCCCGACGGATGCAATGAACGTTACCCGGCCTTCAAATGTCCGGCCGGGGATGGACTGCACTGTAAACGAAATGAGGTCACCGTTTTTCAGTGAAAACACATCGCGTTCAGGCAGGTCGATCAGCAATTTGACCGGATCCATTTCGACGTACCGAAAGACCACAGAACCCTCTTTTAAGAAAGCACCTTCTTCAGCCATCCTGTCATCGATCATGCCGTTTCCGGGGCTGCGGACGACTAACTGCTTCACGTATTCACTGACTTCCAGATGCCGCGCCTCAGCCACGAGGTAACGCTGCTCCACCTTGTCGTAGTCACTGGCAGATACGGCCCCCGTTTTCTTTAATGCTTTCCATCGCTCCAACTCTTTTCGGGCATTTTCCCGTTCCAGTTCTGCTGTCCGCAAAACCGTTTGCCATGCCGCATCGTTGATCTGTAGCAGCTTTTGATCTCGTTGCACCCGGTCACCCCGCTCCACCAGAAGCTCTGTAACGCGTCCCGCTTTTTCCGCCCCGAGGTAAATATCTCTGTAGGGCTGGATGAGTCCGGGCAGGATAATCGTTTCGGCATAGTCAGAGGGCTGCAAGCTGATTACATCAACAGGAGTTGCCTGCTCCGGTGTCTCTGCAACCTTTTCGTCGGGTTTGCGCTTGACGGAAAGCAGCACCACAAGCAATACGATGAGGATCAGTGCGAACCAGAGAGCAACCCTGGCTTTATTTTGTTTTTTCATAATTCTGTATATCCTTTTCTTTAAGATAAGCGGGCTTCAGACCGCTGGCGTACTGTAGCTGGGCCAATGAGCGGTGAAAGAGGGCTTGAGTCTGAAACAGGTTCAGGCGCGCGCGGTTCAGCGCCAGGTTGCTGTCCGTGAATTCAAGGTATGCCGTCAGTCCCTGCCTGTATCGCGTCCGGGCTATGTCCAGCGCGCGCACGGCCAGCTTGACATTTTCTTCTGCGCCCTCCGCCGCCTCATAAGAACTCATCACCTGCAGGTAAGCCCGCTCAATGTCTTCCTTAATTTGACGCACCAGTACGTCGCGGTCATTTTCCGCCTTGGCGAGCTCAAGGCGATCCTCCAGTATTTCATTCTTCCGCAGACCGCCATCCAGTATGCTCCAGGTTAACGAGAGGCCGGCATTCCACCCCCACCCCCACTCGTCTTTCGAAGGGTCGAGGTCGTTGCCTGGATTCGTTCCCTCGTAGTTGAAAAACGCCCGCACTTCCGGTTTATAATCGCTACCCGATACGGCGATTGTTTGCTCTAACATGCGTACCTGTATGTCGGCATTCTCTAGTTCAGGTCGCTGCATCAGGCCCTGCTCGATATAGTAGTTGAGAGAAATATCCAGGGGAAAGATATCAAAATCGCCCGTAATCGTGAAGTCGTCATCCGCGAAGATCAGGTTTTTCAGCGCCAGCAGGGCGGTCTCATATTCGTTTCTGGCCTGGATCAGCAGGGGGCGCTCATTGACCAGTGCTACGCGGGCGCTCAACCAGTCAAATTCTGATGCCGTTTCATTTTCGAATTTCAGCCGCACATCCCGCTCAAACGACTCCAGTTGTGCTACAGATTTCTCCTGCACTTCAACTTTTGCCGCCGCCAGCAGCGTCTGGTAAAACTGACTCCTAACGTCGCGGATGATGCGTAGCCTACTGGCGAGCATAGTGTTTTCCGCATAGCGTTTATAGTCCCCGGCAATCCGCAGTGCGGCACGTACGCCGCCGCCGGAGTAAAGCAACTGTCCTGCCCCGACCGCGACGCTGTAATTATTTTCCCGGCCAAACGTCTCTGAAAAATAAGTAGGCGCTTCGTCAATGCGGGTGTAGGAGCTGCTGATATCCAGTGCGGGATATACCTGGGCGCGAGTTTGTTTAATGACGGCGTCCGCCGCCGCAACATCATGCCCTGCATTAAGCAAGGAGGGAGCTCTTTCAAGGCCGGTTTGAATGCATTTTTCAAGGGTAAACACGTACGCTTCAGCGAGAGCAGTGTTTGCACTGATGAGGGCTAGGACGACCATTGTGAGGGTGGCACATTTCATGACTGATCACTCACGATCTTTGGTATAACAAAGGAGAGGCATTGACTTCACTGCTGATCTGCTCTTTTTTCATGCTGTGAAAGTATCTTAAAAGAGAATTATTTCAATACGTAAAACCGTCAAAATGGGGCGTCCGGCAAGAGATGAAACAGATGGGGGTCCATACGGGCTGAGAAAGCAGGACGCCACATCGGTCGTTGGTATAATCAACGAAGCGATCGGTTGCCAAAATTTTCGATTTAAGCCTTGTTTAGCTGAACTTGGATACATATAGTGTGCGAATTATGAATAAAGTCGCGGAAAAAAAGGGTTTTTTGCGGCGTTAACAGTATCAATGAAGAGGGAATAACATGCAGAAAAAATGTTGGTTGAATTTTGCGTTGGTGGCTTTTATAGCGTTAGCCGGTCTGACGGGTTGTGAGCTTTGGGATGGTGATGATGATGACGGCTCGAGCGCCGAACCGGGTTTGACGGGTTCTGGATTTCTCTGGAAACCGAAATCTGAAGGGGATGGTAATCTGGTGGTTCTGTTGCCTAATTTTTATAAAGGAAATGTGGACAACTGCTACATTGAAGATGCCAACGGCACGATTCTTGAAACAGGGCGGTTTGCCGGTGACGATCACAATGGCGAGCGCGTACACTTCCGCTTCGCAGAACATGGCGGCTTTTACGGTGAAAATCTGCGGGTTATCGCAGATTTGAGTGATGGCACTTCCATTTACTGGTCCATTCCGAACGGTTCCAACAGAACGGAGCTGTAGGCGTTGGTTTACAGACCGACGAAGGGCCGCACATGTGCGGCCCTTTTTTTTTACCATTTACAACACTTTTTGATCTTTCTTCAAATGCCCGTGTTTTTGATGGCGTTAAGTGCATCCCTGAGCTGGGCCGCTTTTTCGTAATTCTCGCTCTGAATGGCCCACAGCATCTCTTCCTCGAGCCGCTCTTCTTTGCTTTTGGGTTTGCGCTCCCTTAGTTGCGCCAGCAGATCCATTAGAATAGCAATTTCCTGAACCTCCTCCGGGTCTTGTGAGTCCAGCTCGTAAACTTCTGCGTAGTGATATAAATCCTGCACGGCTTCTTCAATGCCGGCGACAGCTTCGCTGAACTGATTGTTTTCAACCATTTTTTCTGCCTTTGCCCGGGCATTCATCATACGAACATAGGGGTAAAACTGAAGGAACTGCCACGCATGCCGATCGTCCAGCGCGTACTGATCGACGAGGTCGAACAGCTCCAGATTGTGGTAGGTATCCCGAATGACCCCCTCCGTGTTATTCAGCGCGGCGAACGATAGATAGCGGTAGTAGTACTGGACGGCCTCCTGTTGCAGTTCCGTCAGTTGCTTTGTTTCCAGGGCAAAAGGGGGATCTTCTCCCGGAGCCAGCTTTTCGAGGTTTCGATAATAGTCCAGCAATGAAGGAAAACCATGGGGGGTCGAACCGTCGGGCCGCCCATCAATTTGCATCTGTAGAATACCTAAATCGAGTCTGAGCTGAACGCATGGTTTGCCATCCCGACCCTCAATCCACCGCGCATTAACCTTGCCGGTGTTGTAGTTCCACCCATCCAGTATATCTCTGAGGTCTTTTTTCACGTTTTCTCATCCTGTTATCAAATAACATTCATCGCCTTTATGATAAAATGGGAGCCGATGTTCAAGTGTTGATTGAACTATAATATACCCCCATTCTTTAAATTTATCAGACAGCGTGTATAATCAGGCGATGGGAAGAAAGTGAAAATGATTATAACACCCACCACAGCAATGAATTGGAGTTGATAAAAAATGAGAAAAACATGCCTTTATAATGAGCACTGCAAGTCTGCCGCACGCCTCGCCCCTTTTGGCGGCTGGGAAATGCCCATCCAGTATAAGGGCATTCTTGCGGAGCATGAGCAAACGCGAAATGGGGCCTCTATTTTTGACATCTCTCATATGGGAGAATTTGAGTTGAGCGGGCCGACAGCCGCGACCGACCTGGAGCGGCTGGTTACCCAATCCATCTTTTCTCTGGCGGTCGGGCAGTGCCGTTACGGGTTTCTGTTGAATGAAGACGGCGGTGTCCTCGATGATCTGACTTGTTACCGCCTGGGGAAAGACCGCTTCTGGCTGGTGGTCAATGCCGGGCCGGCAGCTGCCGATCGCGCGTGGATCGAAGAGCACCTTTCAGGCAGCACCCGCTTTGAAGACCGCTCGGATGAAATCGGTAAAATTGATGTACAGGGGCCCGCATCCCGCCTCTTGCTCGAACAAGCGCTCTCGCGTCCTGTGCCGGACCTCAAGTATTTCAGGGCTGACTGGATTTCCTGGAATGAACGTCCGGTTTTAGTCAGCCGCACGGGCTATACCGGGGAGTGGGGGTATGAGCTGTACCTGCCCGTCGAGCTTACGGTCCAATGCTGGCGAGCCCTCATGGCGTTGCCTGGAATTGAACCGGCGGGCCTCGGCGCCCGTGATACGCTGCGCCTGGAGATGGGGTATCCCCTATATGGACACGAACTGGGAATTCATCGCACGCCGGTGGCGGCCTCACGGGGACTGTTTACAGACACGCAGAAAACCTTTATTGGCCGCGAGGCGGTCATGCGGGACCTTCAACAGGGTCCCTCGCAGTATCTCTGCGGACTTCTGCTCGATTCCCGATCAGCAGCTCGCCAGCACGACCCCGTCGTGCGAGGCGGCGATCAAGTGGGAGAGGTTACCAGCGGTTCGCTGGCCCCCAGCCTGGGCCGGGCCGTCGCCATGGCTTACATCGATCACGACTGTGCGGCGCCCGGTACGGAGCTGGCAGTGATGAGCAGGTGCCGACCGCTGAAAGCAACGGTAACGGAGCTGCCCTTTTACAAGGAGGGCAGCGCGCGCAAAAAATAGACCTACTCTGCATTATGCACGGATAAAAAAAGCCATTGATTTCCAGGCTTGCTTGGTTTTGTGCTTCCAATTCGAGCCTGGACTTCATTTTTTATAAATCC
>CAYXEW010000092.1:0-10214 GCA_964464115.1 uncultured Verrucomicrobiota bacterium | reverse complement strand
GGCTCGCGGCCTCGCGGGCCGGTTCTGTGTGCGGACGCCGGGGCCGGCGGCCCTCCCTTTTGTTTTTTGTCCGCATGATCATCATGAAGGCATTTCTCCAGGGAACGATGAGGGGCTATGAAGCCGCGACAGCGGGTTTAGCGTCCCTCTTAATTTCGTTGCCGGGGCTTTCCTTTATTGCCTGATTCTTCTGTTTGGGCTGGCGGAGGGGTAATCCTGAGGGAAATAGCGGTCCCGAGAAAAACAGATATCCCGATTACCACAGCCTGTACGATGAGCCACATGATAATCATTTTCGTGGGGAAGATCAGCAGGTTGATCAATCCAAAAAGCCAGATGATAACACCCGCGACAGACAGAGTGTGCATCCGCTTTGACTTCGTTTGCGAACCGATGAATCCAGCGACGATGAAACCAATAAGAGTCCAAACTGCCCCCAACGCAGTCTTTACAGGTAACCAGTGATCAGAAACATAGGGAATGCGTCGGATTCCGAGGGCCAGGATGCTGCCCACAGAGGTGATGAACCAGATGACGACGACATCGATGATTACCTGTTTCCAATTAACGTTATTTGATTTCATATCTGCTACCCCAATGATGGCGTTCACGGGCGGCGCGTTTTTTTAGAACATTTTTGAGTCGAAATAGAAATAGTACATTTCCTTTTTCACTTTCATATCCTTGTCAAACCAGATCCTTCTTACATGCATGCTACCAATTGCCGACCAATTGAATTTCACGCTCTAGCTCTAAATTAAACTGTTCCCTGACGGCGGACTGCATTTGGCAAGTAAGTTCATATACGTCTGCAGCCGTACAGGCATCGGATGCTTTCACAACAATATTGGCATGGTTGGTATAGACGGCCGCTCCGCCGACGCTCATCGCTTTCACCCCGGCTTTTTCAAGGTAGAACCCGGCGGCAATGCGCCTTTCCGCCCGGGACGTCGGCTCAATGTTCTTAAAGACGCTACCGGCGCAAGGTTCGCGCTTCCAGTCGGGATGTTTTTCGCGGCGCAGTGCCATACTGTCCTGATACTGCTCAAGAAGACTTACTGCATCGCCAGTTTTCTTTTCAAAGTAGGCCCGCATGACGATTTCGCCAGAATTTTGCAGGCGGGAACCACGGTAACGAAACTGCATGGTGGCGTGGTCGATGGTGTATTCGATCCCTTTTTCATCGAGCACATCGACCCGCAGGAGGGTGTCCCCAATCTGCTCGCCGAACGCACCGGCATTACCGGCAATGGCGCCGCCAACCGTACCCGGAATTCCGGCACAGGGTATAAAATTACTGATATCCCTGTGTATTGACCAGCGCACAAAATCATCCAGCAAAACACCGCCACTGACGATGATCTCTCCGCCCGCCTCGCTGATGTCTTCAGGAGTAGACTGAAACCGTATTATACAACGGTCGGTTCCCCCGTCACTCACGAGAAGATTGGAGCCACTACCGATTAGTATGTACGGCGATTTCTTTTCATGACAGGCCTTGACTGCGCGCATGACATCGGAGGGCAGGCTGCAATCAATCAAGTATGGACACGCCCCCCCCAGTTGGAAGGTTGTATAGTTTTTCAGCAACGCATTAGGCACTATCCGGGCCGATTCAAAATCCGGAAAAAAGATATCCATCAGACATCCCTTTGCATCGTCGCGACTGGTTCGACATCCCGGGCTGTAAGCCACAGGACATCGGAGAGGCGGTTCATCCAAACCAGCAGGTGTTCGTTTTCGATGCCGCCCTCTGCGAACAGTTTCACGAGTTTTCGCTCACAGCGGCGGGTAATGGAACGCGCCAGATCAACAGCCGCAGACACCGGATCACTCCCCGGAATGATAAAACCATCCGGCATGCTGTATTCGGTCTCATATTTGTGAATGGTAAACTCCAGCTCTCTGACATCTTCTTTTTCAATTTGTTTAGAAAGACGGTGGCGGGCATCGGAGGCCGTAGCCACTTCGGAAGCCACAAGGAACAGTTTTTTCTGATACCCCAACAGCGCCCGGCCAATATCGCTTTCCCCGGCGGCGGCGCGGGCCACGCCCAGAGCGCTGACCAGTTCATCGATCTCGCCCAGCAGTTCTATGCGAAAAGAATCTTTCGCGACCTCTTCACCTGAAAAGAGACGCGTTTTCCCGCGATCTCCCGTTTTTGTCGTTATACTCATAGTCGGCAACCTTACTAAGACATGCCCATAAATAGTGAATTACGGGTTGTGGTACAAACTTTAGTCATCTATTTTCTGCTTTCAAAGAAACAAGAGGATATACCTATGGAACTAGATGCCTTACTCACGTGTGCCCGGGATGCGGTACACAAAGCCGGGAGTCACGTGCTGGATCATTACGGCCGCCGCAATGCGACGGTCAGCAGGGAAAAACACGACGTCAAGTTGGAGTTGGATATGGAATGCCAGCAATTGATCAATGATCATATCAAACGGGTATTCCCTAGTCATTCGATTCTGGGCGAAGAGGACCAGCACCATGTTGAGAACCATCAGGCCCGCTGGATTGTCGACCCGATTGACGGCACCGTGAATCTCACCCATGGCATTCCCCTCTGGGGGCCGAGTGTGGCGGTGGAAGTCGACGGTCATATCGCCGCCGGTGCTTTCTATATCCCCGAGATGAACCTCACCTACTGGGCGACCTCAGAGTCAAAGGCCTTTTGTAATGACCGCGTCATCCAGCCTTCCGCCATTGACTCTCTCAACCGTTCCCTAATCATTATCGGGCTTCCGAAAACCGTGGAGTCTGATGATAAGCCAATGGATTTAGTCGATTATCTCTCACCGAGGGCCCAGAAAATACGAATTCTGGGGTCGGCCGCTGTCGGCATTTGTTTCACAGCGGAAGGGCGTGCGGAAGGCTACATCGAACGCGGGATATACATCTGGGATGTGGCGGCGGCCGGGCTGGTGGCTCAACGGGCGGGCGCGCGAGCTGAAATACTGGAGCAGGCCGCCAATGGGAGGCTGCGTTATGCCTGCGGCAATCCGGCCATGTTCGAAACCCTCAGTACTATTTCCAAAGAGTATCTACCCTTATAGAAAATGGTTTATTCCCGCGTTTCAACCGGATAGTAGATTTGTTTAAACTGCTCAGGGGTCTGTTCGCCCGCATACGTCATCGTCCGCCATGTAAGTCCGGTAGAGCCCTCCAACGCACCCGCGTCGCGCTCCTGAATACGCCAGCCCGAGCGTATGGCAGCACGATCTTCAGGGGGAATCGCGGCTCTGTTTTCTAGCTGTACGCCATGCAGCAAGGTGACTGAATCCAGGGCATTGCGCATCTGAATTTCCTGTCGCAGGACCACCTGCAGACTGCCCGCAACGGCCGTGACGAGCAAACCCGCTATCATGATGGCGGCCAGCACTTCCACCAGTGTGAAGCCTCCGCATTCCAAATCCATGTTTACCGGCGGCTTCATCGGTTCAAGACCTTCATCGCACGATTACTACAGATCATTACTGCTGAGATCCTTCGCGGTATCAGTGCCGCCGGGCTCGCCGTCACTGCCATAACTGACAATTTCAAATACGAGGCCCGCGCGTCCCGGAGACAAATAGATGTATTCATTTTTCCACGGATCGAGCGGTACGCGCGTACTGTCCAGATAACCGCCACTGGGATAGTTGTCCGGCACCGGGGGCGCCACGGGTCGATTCACCAGAGCATCCAAGCCTTGTGCCGTCGTGGGAAAATCGCTGTGGTCGGCATAGTATAGCTGCACCGCCGAAGCCAGCTGCTTCAACTGAATACGGGCCGTTTTCACTTTTGCCTTTTTTTGAGCGGAAATGACGTTAACGCCGACGATGCCGACCAGGCTCATTAAAATGGCCATGACAATCAACACTTCAATCAGGGTGAAACCCTTTATTTTCTTTTTCATATCAACCAACTCCATGGGGTACTGCCGCTCCATCCTGCAGCACTGTGTAAGACCGTTTGGCCTATTCATCAGAATAATTCTAATTCATCCCTAGGTGCAATCCACTCTTTGAATTTATTATAAAGGGTTTCCAGTTTAGCGGCATAGTAGACTCTATTTTCATCGCGGTTCTGCGGATCCCATTCATGGATCATCTTTGCGCTCGCATAAACGGAAACGCTTTTATCAGTACCCGTCACATAATAGGTAATCTGATCGCCCGCCCTGTACTCACGAGCGGATTTCAGGGCCAGTTCATAAGCGGCATTGCGCCCCCTTTTTTTTTCTTTAATTCTGGATGCATAGGTCGCTGGCGAATCCTGCAGCGTCTCTGTTTTAGCCAGGCGCTGAACAGGCCACTCCCGTTCCATGATGGCCTTTTTATACTGTTGATAGAGCGCCTGAATGTCGTCGCGCTTCTGTTCCAGCAGCAGGCGCATCAGTTGTTCCATGAAATCGCGCTGGAACGGTTCAAGGCCCCGTGACTTCAACGAGGCGCCCTTGATCAGCACGCGGCCATCATGGTCGAGCAGCGCATAGTTTTTCATCTTGTAGCTGAACATCGCTTTGAACTGACCGTCAAAATCAACATCAATACCCTCAGGCAACCGTTTTTTTATACGCTCCCGAAACGGTTCAAGGCCGGCTTCAGGACCGGGCGGAGGCACGAAGTAAACTCCGTCGGTATCAATTTCAATCGGGCGTCCGCCCTCTTCTCTGATCCATTCGATCATGGCGGCGAGCAGTTTGCGTCCTTCAGCGGCAATGCGGTCAGCCGCATCGAAATCATTAAAGCGGGCCTGGCCGAAGCCGAGGTAACCGTAAAAGGAGTTAATGAGTATTTTATAGGTGCTCTGGAGGGCGTGCTGATGAATGCGTTCCGCTTCATGGCGCGCCTGTTTCATCTTGTTTTTGGCCTCGAGCCTGAAGTTTCTCAGATAGCGCAGCATTTCGAGAAAAACGTTCAGTTCATCGCTTTCCGGAGCGAGGGCATGGTTGAGCATGAGCGAGGGATACAGTGACTGAATATCACAGTGGTGCACATTTTCTTCGACACCGGTCTCGAAAAGGTCCGTATATCCACCGGCAAAAGAGCGACCGGCGGACGGCAGTGGCAGTGACGCATCGCGCCTGTAATATTCCCGGATCATGAGGGCATCAATTTTGGCGGCATTACCGCGGAGGCAGGTATTCTGATAGGAGTACGGCAGCATCTGGCTCTGGGTAAAGTAGACGGGTGAAAGGATCTCGCTGATGGCGGCCGTTTCCTCGACATCGTGGCGAGCATAGCGCTCCACCCGCTGCGGGTCTTTATCAAAGGTTGCCGTAACAGATGCGCCATCTATATATACGCGGTCATCACTGGAAACGCCAAAATAGCGCGCCACCTCTTTCAACCCGTAACCCGGCAGGTCACGGGTCGACACATCATAGAGCTGAGCGAGGAAGTAGGTGTCGATAATATGCCGGCCGTGGATATCATAACGCGTATAGCTCTGCGACCGCTCAGCGACTGAAAAGCGGCTTGCCCTCCTCTTTACTTCGCTGCCATCGCGCCCCAGGCTTAATTTTACCTTATGTTGCCGGGCGCGGGTCTGAATATAGGACAGATCAAAATTGAAGATATTATGCCCTTCGATACAATCGGGGTCCCGCTCCTTCACCCATTCGACCAGTGATATGAGCAGTTCTTTTTCCGACAGGGTGCTGCGCGACAACAGGCGTGACCAGCCGCGGTTGTCGGAGAGGGCAATCATGATGATTTCATCTTCGGGTCTCTCAGCATTGGGAAACTCGTACCCTTCGGACGTACGGGTTTCAATATCCAGTTGCATCCGGTGGAGATCGGCAAAATTCATCTCCTTGAAAAGGGTGCGCCCCGATTGGATGAGATACTGCTGCACCTCATCCCGCAGACAAAAGAAGGGCGCGCCGGGGTCGGCGGTCGAGACCCGGCTGTTTTTTTTGATATGTTTGAGGAGCTGTTGCAACTCCTTCCAGCACGAGCAACTCACGAGGTGCTTCAGCGGATGCTTACCCGACAGGGTGTGGACATCGATATCTCCCTCAAAACCTTTGAGCAACTCTTTTGAGGCCAACCACAGAAAGGGGCGAAAAGCATCCTCTTCCGTGTAAAGTGCACCCTCCCGCCGGCGGTAACAAATGGCGCGTGATGGGTTTTCCTGTGTTACCTCTACGGCGGTAATCGAGGGATCCGCCCGGCCAAAAAGAAGTTCAGTATCCATAAATCATTCCTGTGGTCATGGTGTCCGCCCCCACCCGGCAAGAGCAACACTCGGGAGCCTTTGGCGTGCCCCACCTCACCAGCTTTCCGGTGTATCGGCAAGGGCCAGCACCCAGAACATGAACTCGAAATCATATTCATCTTCTTCGCCGTCATAGCCGGGCTCATGACGGAAACCAAAGCTCATGCCAATACAGTCCAGACGCCGCAAGACCCGGTAGGCGTGTTCTTCCAGGTTGCCCGCTTCAAAATCATACTTCCAATACGCCTGATAGGACCATTTTTCCATCGGATAGAGGTTGATCTCAGCCGTCAGGTAATCCCGACTTTCATTGCGGTAAATATAATTGAGTTTGAAATTACTCGTCAGGTCATTCCCCACACTGACGGCCGCATCAATCGTGCGGAATTCAGACTGGCTGTGCTCATAAGTCGTCCGGACATTAATGCCGGCCCATGTTGCCGGATTGAGTTTCAGATCTGCAACAAACGGTCCAATTGAATCTTCCCCCGACTCTTTTTCGACGCGATAGGTTGTATACAGATCCAGGTTAATTAAATCGGAAATCAGCGAACTGCTTTTTTTAGTCTGCAACTTGTTGCGCATGCCTATGAAAATGACATTTGTCTTGGAGATGGTATCGATTGCATCGAATTCATAAAGTTCATCGGGAGTGGCACTCGGCTCCGGCCGGTAAAGGTAGGCCGCATAGGGTTCTGCAACATGGCGCAGGCCGAGTCCGAACCTGTTCGGTTTTTCGTTCAACACCTTAAAGGCTTTATAGGAAAGGTCGAGATTCATTTCTATAACAGACCGGTAGGTGGAGCCGTTCGGCATCTCGTTTGTTCTCACCTCGCTGACGGTGCTGACCACACCCGAAGTGGAGACAGTCGTAACGAGATTGGTAATAAAGATTTCATCCGGGCGCGTATCCGAGTAATACGTGCCGCGATAAGAAAAGCCCGGTATGACATTGAGAAATCCAAACCATTTAAGAGGCCGGTTCACTGCGTGATGGGAATCGAATCTGAAGCTCTCGTAATCCTCCTGTTCTGAACCCTCCTGATACAGCCGTTTGAGCCGGGCGGCGCTGTTTTGACTTCTGTAATAGAAGCCGGAATCCCGCAGCTCCCTGCTCGACAAATCAAAATAGACCTCCGGCACCCGATCTATATTGTCATAAAAATCATTGAGGCGTTTATTCACATTAACGCCGGCCACATACTGATCGCCGCGATGGGTATACACGATCCGGTTCTCCGGTTCGGAGCCGGCATCCGTCTCTCCCTTGAAAAAATCATCCAGCACTTTGGGGTCGCTCACATAGTGCATATCGATCAGGGCCGCATCTCTGTCGGAAAGCGCCTCCTGATGAATCAAACGAATTCGATAACGCTCTTCCTCCACGGTATCTGCATACAGCTCGCGATCGCGGTCCGACTGAAGAGGCTCTTTATCTTCGGTATAGTAGACTTTGATTTTGCCGACGCGATTGGTCTCACGGCCGCTCCAGAAAACTTCTTCACCGAAGCCGACACCGCGCTTGGCTCTCAAATCCAAACGGGTTGTGAATTTATCGACACCCTTCTCCGGGTACATGGTATAGCTCGTAAGCAGGTAGGGTCCCCAACTGGAGCTGTATCCGGGTGTAATATCGAGATCCGGCTTGTCATCACTAAGATCACGCCAGCTCACGGGCACATAAAAAAAGGGTTTATCAAAGAGGTAAAAAATGAGGTGGTACCCTTTCAAATAGCGTCCGTCTTTAATGGTCGCGCGCCTGGCGGTCACTTTGTATTCATGGTCACCGGGATCACAGGTGGTCATGACGGCTTGATCAATTTCATAGAGGTTGCTGGAAACGGAATCAATTTGGTCGCCATAAAGGTAAAACACGTCGATTTGTGCGCGGAATGCGTCAAAGCTTCCGGTTGCATCCCGCATGTTATAAGACATTTCCTCGCCAGCCCACTCCATGTTGGTTCTTACCAGCAAGACATTCCCGCGGGCATAGACGTCCATCGTATCCGTCTGTATTTTCAAATAATCGGCACTCAACCGGTCGCCGCCCCAATCGATCACAGCACTGCCGAAACCCTCAAGCACTTTCAGATCGTTATCATATTCGATACGGTCGGCGGCGATTTCAACGGGCTCGGCAGCGGCGGAAGGGTTGGCCGTACCTGAAAAGGGATTCACCGTCTGAGCCAAAAGGACCGACGGCCATAGAAGCAGTAATAGGAACAAACTATGACGACGAATATGCATGAATACGTTTCGCAAAAGTCTCACGGATGAGAGGGCTTGACGGATGATTACCCACCAAACAGCTTCTTGAAGAAACCGCCCTGTTTTTTCCCCTTCGAGGAAAATCCGTCGCGATTGGATGTGCCAGCACCGCTCCGCTTAATCGTCACGACGCGACTGGAATGGGGCGCCTGTCTCACGCCTTTAGGTAAATCAATGCGCACGGTCGCGCTTTTCTGATCTTCCATACTCGGTTCCGGGGAATCGATATGGGCATCAGAAGCCGGAATGGCAGAAGAAGTTTCTTCTGCCTGTGCCACCCGAATAAGCTTCCCGCATTGAGGGCACTCAATCTCCTGACCGGCCATCTCTTCGGGGGCGTCCATATTCTGGCCACAAAACACACAATCAAAATTTATCTGCGACATACTATACCTCTATCTGTAATGTGATACCTTTTTATAAATGAGGAGGGCGGGTTTGTTAAGTTATTAATTGATTAAGTTTGAGAAGCTCTTCGACCTGCAATTGATCCATCCGGTCAACTATGCGGTGAGCCTTTTTCAACACCTGGGCCTCATGGGTCGTGGCAACACCCACGGCAACCATGCCAGCCGCCAGTGCGGCCTCAATGCCTACCGCCGTATCCTCAAATACAACACATGCAGAGGGCGGCACCCGCATTAAAGCGGCTGCCTTGAGAAATACATCGGGATCCGGTTTGCCTCTTTCCACGTCCTCACTGGAAATAATACCGCTGAAAGAGGCGGACAACCCCAGGACATCGAGGGCACACTCAATATTCAACCTGTGTGTCGAAGAACCGATAACACTGGGTATAGAAGCAGCCCGGAGTTGGCCGAGCCACTCTCGAACACCGGGCAGCGTTGCCATACCATCGTGCTGCACACACTCGCGATACAGCTCCTCTTTTCGCAATGAAAGTCTTCGAATTTCTTCCCGATCCTGCGTCCAGTTGTACAGCTCAGGTATAATCACTTCGTTACGCATGCCGAAACTGCGGGCAAAGTGATCAGGCGGCAGGGGATAACCGGTCTCATTCGAGAGCATCTCCCAACTGCGCTCATGCTGTTTGGATGAGTCGACAATGACACCGTCCCAGTCAAAAATGGCATACCACTTACTCATGATTAACAACCGTTCAATGGCATATAGGAAACCACGGATAAGACAGATTAACACGGATAAACGAAAACAAAATCATACCAGATTACCAACCGTATTTTTCACTTGTGTCGATGATTTGCGAGCCTGCATACTTCATAAAAACGCCATAACAAATAGTACGTATTGAATAACATGCGTGTATGAAAAATGCAGCCCAAAATTGAATATGAAGCACAAAAAGTCAGCAAGCATAGCTAGGAATCAATGGCATTTTGAACGCGTGAATAATACAGGCTGGGCCTTTTCATTATTACGGCAACGCAGGAAAAACAAAATCCCGACTCTTGGCTGAATCGTATTGCCAACTGCCGAATTTAGGTTGAAGAAGCAACTAAATGAATCATGAGGTATACACAAATGTAAAGGAGTGGAGGGTCGCGTTCCACCGCGACCTTTTTGAATGCGGTTTCATATTTTAAAGTGAACCGCAAATGAACGCCAATAGACGCAAATGAAGAGGGGGAAAAAGAGGATCACAGAATCATGGATATCAAAATCATTTTTTATTCTTGGCTATAGATGAAGCCCTATTTTCACGGCCTGGGGATTTCAATATTTATCAGCGCAGAACCGATTAATATATGTCCATA
>CAYXEW010000091.1:0-10264 GCA_964464115.1 uncultured Verrucomicrobiota bacterium | reverse complement strand
CGTGGGACGGCCCTGCCATCCGTGGGTCATTTATCACATTGAAATACTGGGCCCCATCGCTCCGCTCCTCCCAAAGCGGCAATTCAGATTGCCGCACTCCAAACAAATATGGAGTGCGGTGATTAAAATCACCGCTTTTCACCCAGCGCTTTGACACCACCAATTACCTGAAAAAGAGGTCAGCCAAAGAATCTTGCACTCTTTTATTCATTGGCACACCGTCCACCGCGTCCGCACACAGAACCAGCCCGCGAGGCCGCTGATCTAAAGTAAACCTGGCAACTGCCGGACTATAAGTTGGCTGATTTGGTCAGGAAGCTCTTGACGCGGGGCCGGGCTTGCGGGCGCGACCTAGTTTAGCAATCTGATCCATCAGGATGGCCAGCAGGATTACGGTGCCGAGAACCGCAAAATTCAAGCTACTGGGAATGCCAACTAGATTGACTACATTCTGCAACACCTGAATAATGGCCACCCCAGCGAGCATGCCCAGCACGGTTCCCTCGCCGCCGCGCAAACTGCAGCCGCCGATAACGACTGCTGCAATGGCGTAAAACTCATAAAAAATGCCGTGTTGTGAAGGTGCCACCGTCTCCGTATAAAAGGCCAGTGCAATACTGGCGAGACCAGCCAGGCCGCCGGAAATCATAAAGGCAATAGCGCGCACGCGATTCACGTTAATACCGGACAGGCGGGCGGCCTGCTCATTGCGACCAACGGCGAGAAGGTGACGACCGTATCGAGACCGATGCAGTATGACCCAGAGCACGGCGGCAATGAAAACAAGCAGAACGAAGGTTTTTGGAACGCCTCCAATGGTCCCCGTCAGAAGCTGGCTCAGGGCTTCAAAGCCCTCATTTTCGGTCAAACCTGAAAGGATGCGGCGATAGTAATTCACCCGGTCCATGTCCTCTTTGATCAGGGCCTGTTCGAGCTTGTTATAGATAGACATGCGCTGTGTCTCATCCAGAAAACGAGCCAGCCCCCTGTAAATCAGTAGACCGCAAAGCGTAACCATAAAAGAGGGCAGTTTGAATCGGTTTATTAAATGCCCGTGCAGACTTCCGAGAACGGTACCCAGTGCCACAATGACCAATGCGGTCAGAAACCAGGGCCACTGCCAGTAAGACAGTGCGTGTACCAGCACCACCCCGAGCAGTGCAAACATGGAGCCCACCGATAAATCAATGCCGCCGACGAGAATCACCATACCCACGCCCAGCGTGAAAATACCGTAAAGTCCAATCATGTTGGCCGTATTCTGTATATTACTCACAGACAGGAAAAACGGGTTGAGCACAGAGGCTACAACACAAATCCCTATCAGTAGCATTATGACGCCTGTATTTTTCATCTTCATGGGGCAATCCTCTTTTTCATGGTTATCAAACGGTATCGGTGACGGCTTCCTGTTTCGTCATCATTTCCCAGATTTTTTCTTCTTTCACGTGCTCGCCAGCCAGGATTCCCTGCAGGCGTCCTTCATGCATAACGGCAACGCGATGGCAATGCGCCACAGCTTCCCGAATATCACTGGTGATCAGAATCACGCTGACCCCTTCACGGGCCATGCCGCGAATGATGGCATAAATGCTTTCCTTGCGTGAAATGTGAACGCCCCGGGTTGGCTCATCCACTATCATCACTCTGGGCGAAGTGGCCAACCCTTTGGCCAGTTGCACACGCTGCTGGTCGGCCGCCGCCAGGGTCCCCACCGGACGCTCCAGCAACTTCTCTTTGAGTCCCACTTTTTCACACAATTCTTTAGCCAGATGGGCTTCTTTGCGTTCGCAGTACAGGGCACAACTGCTGACAGATCCCGAAAAAGCCAGCATCATATTTTCGCGAGCAGTCATTTCGGCAACCAGCCCCTGATGGAGGCGATCCTCGGGAATATAAAAAATACCGTTGCGAATCGCGTCGCGCGGACTTCGATTACTGACGGGCTTGCCTTCCAGAAAAAGCGAACCGCCGAGATTGCCGTCAATGCCGCAAAGGGCTTGCATGATTTCAGAGCGGCCAGCACCCAGCAGGCCTGTAAAGCCCAGCATCTCCCCCTTCAGTAAATGAAATGAAACTGCCTCGTCGGGATAGGATCGTGACACAAACCGATCCACTTTCATCACGGTCTCCGATGAGGGCAACAGTGCCTCCGGCGGCGCCGAGAGTTCACGGTAAAGAAGGGCCTCGACGGCGGCCACATCAATCTGCTCACCCACAAATTCTTTTTCGACAGCCCCCTGCTGGAGCACGACAACGCGATCGGCGCAACGGCATACCTCTTCGACCCGGTCGCTGATAAAGAGAACCGTGACATGATCCTCTTTCATTTGCCGAATCATATCCAACAACTCGGCGGTCTTGGAGGGGTGAAGACTAGCGGTAATATTATCCAGAATAAGAATTTCCACCTTCATACTCAAGGCCTGGGCAATTTTTACCAGGTACTGTTCCGGAACGGACAACCTGTGCAAGGGTGTCGACGGGCTGATATGCAGGCCGACTTTTTCGAGAATGGAAACCGCTCTCCGCTCGATTTCCGGTCCGTCGATAACGCCCCAGGTGTTGTGCGTAAGCGGCTCGCGGCCAAGGAAAATATTGCTCGCCACGTTCATATTGGCCACGTATTCGAGATCCTGGGATATCAGGCAGATTCCCAACTCCATCGCCTGACTGATCGTGAGGGCCTCATATTCATATTCATCAATCGCAATTGTACCCGCGTCGGGAGCAATGTGACCGCCGAGCAGTTTGACCAGTGTGCTGCATCCCTCGCCGCTTCGACCGGCCAGGCCGGTAATGACACCCCGCTCAATAGACAGATCCAAGCGATCAAGCACCCGGTTGCCCGCATAGGTCTTGGTGACGCCGCGTAACTCTATTATATGCTCTCTCATGGATCGACCTTTTCTCTTACTGACCGTACACTTCGTAATCCCAGACTTCCGCTTTTGTGATGATATCCGTCTTAAAGGTTTTTGCGCCCTTGGTAGGAATCACCCGCGTGTTGCCACCAATATACTCTGCCATGACCTTGATGGCCTCGTTGCCGAATTGCCAGGGCTGCTGCACAATAGTAGCATCAATAACATCGCGTTTGAGACCATTCAGTGTGCCGGGCTCTGAATCAAAACAGACCACTTTGACCCGTTTCTCGACAGCGACATTGCGCAAGGCCTGGTAGATGGCCGGACCATTATAACTCGAAAGCCCCATGACACCCGTGACATCCTTGTGCTTGACCAGCGCGTCCTCAACATTACCAATTGCGCGCAGGCGGTCACCGCCATCCGTCAATATGTTGACAATTTCAATCTGCGTGGGCTCAAACGCTATTCGTATCCCCTCCAGCCTTTCTTTCACATCGGCATTATCCTTAGACCCCGCAAACAGCACGACCTTGCCCGTGATGTCCGCATTTTTCTGATCCGGCGAGGCGGCCAGGAGTTCGCGCATTTTGACGCCGGCCGTGATGCCAGCTTTTTTGTTGTCGGTACCGATATACATCATACGGTTGGAGTCCGGCGCATCACTTCCCACTGTTATCAGGAGCGTCTTGCCGGCACCCTTATTTAACCATTTCTTTGCATTGTCGGGGTCGATCGGACAAATGGCAATGCCCGCCACACCGCGAGCCAACAAGTCTTCAAAAATGCGGCGTTGCTCGAGGGCGCTACCGCCGCCGGGAATTCGGAATTCCACTTCAAACTGTTCCAGTTCCCCGTCAGCGGAACGAACCCCCCGGCTGGCTTTATCCCAGAAATCGGAAGCCTCGCTAGTGATGAAGGCCAGCGTTTGAACATCGTTTTTTTCCTGCTGGCAAGCGCTCATGACCAGCATCAGACATACAGAGAGTACTATATAAACTTTATTATCAAATTTCATGCGCCACTAAAATAGAGGCCCCGCGCATCTTTTTCAACTCTTTAGCCGGTATTATTCACAGGTCGGAACAGAGCACCTGTTTTGCCTGTGCGGTTACGGCACGACGGCAGGCCCTCAGGCGACCCGATGGGGGTAGAACCCGGCAAACCTGTAACACGATTATTTTATTTATGCTATTGAAGCTTGCCGCTTGACATAGTGAATAGTTGTGAATAGACTGCGAACCCTATTCGTTAAATATTTGACTAATGGAATTGCGAGAGCAAAATGGCTCCTGTAAAGGCCTTTATCCAAATTAGTCCTAAATGAGTAAAATCGAGGTGAGTATGAGTACTATTGACAGCGTCATCAAGGATATTTGCAAGTCCCACCAAAATGACCGCGGCCGCATGATGGATATCGTACGCGATGTTCAGAAGAAATACGGATGCGTTCCCAGCGAGGCCCTCGATATGATTGCCGAGGCCGTCGATTCCCACCGGGTCGAAGTGGAAAGCGTTGTATCGTTCTATGCATTTCTCTCCGAAAAGAAAAAAGGCCGCTTCATTATTCGGCTCTGCAATGACATCATTGACGAAATTAACGGTGTGGACCGCGTAGCTGAAGCTTTTGAAAAGGAACTGGGCATCAAGTTCGGCGAAACATCCAAGGACGGGGCGATCACGCTCGAATACACACCCTGCATTGGTATGTGCGACCAGGCTCCCGCCGCGCTCATCAACGACACCGTCATTAACTATCTCTCTTCGGACAAGGTGGCTGAAATCGTCCGAACGCTCAGGGAATCGGGCGATGTTAAAAAGCTGGTGCATCGCGTCGGTGACGGCCACAACGCTCATCCCCTCGTACACGCCATGGTACACAACAGTGTCCGCAAAAAGGGGCCGGTCGTATTTGAAGACCTTGAGCCCGGCTCCGCGATACACAGGGCGATAGCGATGAGCCCGGTGGAAGTCATTAAGGATATCAAGACATCACGCCTTCGCGGACGCGGCGGCGCGGGCTTTCCGACCGGTATGAAATGGGAATTCACGCGCAGCGCAGACGGCGAAAAGAAGACCATTATCTGTAACGCTGACGAAGGTGAACCCGGCACGTTTAAAGATCGCGTCATCCTGACGGAAAAGGCAGACCTGCTTTTTGAAGGCATGACTATTGCGGGTTATGCCATCGGTGCGGATGAGGGTATCCTTTACCTGCGCGGTGAATATGCCTACCTGAGGGCCTACCTCGAACACGCACTCAAGATCCGGCGCGACAAAAACCTGCTCGGCAAGACTATTCTAGGCAAGGATGGGTTTAACTTTGATATCCGCATCCAGATGGGCGCTGGCGCCTATATTTGCGGTGAGGAAACTGCGCTGATCAGCTCCTGTGAAGGGCTGCGGGGCGATCCCAAAAACCGCCCGCCGTTCCCGGCCCAAAAGGGTTACCTCGAAACGCCGACGAGCGTCAACAACGTAGAAACCTTCTGCTGTGTAGCCCGTATCCTGGAAAAGGGACCGGGCTGGTTCGCCGAAATGGGATCCAAGGGCAGCGCGGGCACCAAGTTGCTGAGCATTTCGGGTGACTGCAGCAGTCCCGGCGTTTATGAAGTGCCCTTTGGAATAAAACTGCAGGACGTGCTGGAAATGTGCGGTGCGGAAGATCCGTACGCCGTACAGGTCGGCGGGCCTTCCGGCCAGATGGTGGGACAGGCCGACTTCGGTCGTACCATCTGCTACGACGATCTGGCTACCGGCGGCTCTGTCATGGTCTTTGATGCTACGCGCAACGTAGTGGAAATTGCCCAGCGCTTTATGGAATTCTTTGTCGAAGAGAGTTGCGGTTACTGCACGCCCTGTCGCGTTGGGAACTCGCTGATGAAACAGAAACTGGAGGAAATCCTGGAAGGCAAGGGTGAAAAATCCGATATTGCCTACCTGCAGGAATTGGGTGAAACGGTCAAAGTCACCAGCCGTTGCGGGCTGGGACAAACGTCCCCTAATCCTGTTTTGAGCACCATCAAGAACTTTGCGGAAGTCTACGACGGGCTCCTCAAGGAAGATGATGGCGAGTTCATACCGACGTTTAACATCAACGAAGCTCTGGCCACTGCGAATGATTTGCAGGGCCGGCAATCTGAAATTTTTAAATCATAAGCGAGGACACGACAATGAGTGATACAATCAAGGTAATCATTGACGGTAAAGAAATTGAAGGCGCGAAGGGACAGACGATCATGCAGGCGGCTGACGAAGCCGGGATCTATATTCCCCGCCTGTGTGCACACCAAGAGCTGAAACCCTTTGGGGCCTGCCGCATCTGCACTGTACGGGTCAACGGCAGGCCGCAGGCGGCGTGTACGACACCCATTGCCCCGAACATGGTGATTGATTCGGAAACGGAAGAACTGAACAAACACCGCAAAAATTTGGTGGAAATGCTGTTTGTGGAAGGCAATCACTACTGCATGTACTGCGAGAAGAGCGGTAACTGTGAACTGCAGGCGCTGGGATACCGCATGGGTATGCTGGCACCGAAATACCCCTACCAGTTCCCAAACCGCGAGGTCGATGCGACCCATCCTGACATCATGGTTGACCACAACCGATGCATTCTCTGTGCGCGCTGTGTCCGGGCATCCCGCGATCTGGACGGCAAAAACGTCTTCCAGTTTATCGGTCGTGGGAAGGATAAAAAAGTGGGTGTCAATGCCGAGGCCAACCTCGGCAAGAGTAACCTGGCTCTCGCCGACAGGGCGGTCGATATGTGTCCGGTGGGAGCGATTCTGAAAAAACGCACGGGCTATGCCCAGCCCATTGGCAAGCGCCAGTATGATCACAAGCCCATTGGTTCTGAAATTGAAGAAGCCGTACAAGGTTAATTTAGGAAAGGGAACGTCATGTCTAAACCAAAAGTAGCAACAACTTCACTGGCCGGATGTTTTGGCTGTCACATGTCTATTCTCGACATTGACGAACGCATCTTGGAACTGATCGATCTAATCGACTTTGATAAATCTCCCGTGAATGACATCAAAGAATTCACGGGACGCTGCGCCGTCGGCCTTGTTGAAGGCGGATGCTGTAATGAAGAAAATGTCCGCGTTCTGCAGGATTTTCGCAAACATTGCGATGTTCTGATTTCGTTGGGCGAGTGCGCGATTTGTGGTGGCATCCCGGCCATGCGCAATAACGTACCGCTTCACGAATGCTTCGACGAAGCCTACATCCATGGACCCTCTGTTTACAACCCGACCGGGCAGTACCCGAATGACAAGGAAATTCCACTCCTGCTCAACAAGGTGTATCCCTGCCACGAAGTCGTCAAAATCGATTACCACCTGCAGGGTTGCCCGCCCTCCGCCGACACCATCTGGCAGACGCTGGTCGGTCTGCTGACGGATAAACCCGTCGCATTACCTTACGAACTGATTAAATACGATTAAGCAGGAGATTTATTATGTCTACAGCATCATCCCCGAAAAAAATAGTGATTGAACCCGTAACTAGGGTGGAAGGTCACGGCAAAGTGACGATTGAACTCGACGAAGAAAATCAGGTCAAGCAAGCCCGCCTGCACATCGTTGAATTTCGCGGCTTCGAACGTTTCATTCAGGGCCGGCCCTACTGGGAAGTGCCGGTGCTCGTACAGCGCCTCTGCGGGATCTGCCCCGTGAGCCACCACTTGGCCGCCGCTAAAGCCATGGACGGCATTGCCGGTGTCGACCAGTTGACGCCGACGGCTGAAAAAATGCGCCGCCTGATGCATTACGGACAGATGTTTCAGTCCCACGCACTACATTTCTTTCACCTGTGCTCGCCGGACCTGCTCTTCGGTTTTGATGCCGATGTGGCCAAGCGCAATGTGATCGGTGTTGCCAGGGAATTCCCTGAATTGGCCGTACAGGGCGTCATGATGCGCAAATACGGACAGGAAATCATCAAGGCCACGGCCGGCAAGAAGATTCACGGCACGGGTGCTATTCCCGGCGGCATCAACAAAAACCTCAGTATTGAAGAGCGCGACTACTTTCTGAAGGGCAGTGATCCGATGCCCGGACTGGAGCAGATGATTGAATGGTCGCGCGCCGCTCTGAAAATTGCCAAAGACTATACGGTGGATAACCTGGAAATGGCAGCCGGTTTCGGGTCTTTCGATTCCAATCATCTGTCCTTGATCCGCGAAGACGGGGCGATGGATTTGTATCATGGAAACCTTCGCGCCATTGATGCGCAGGGCAACAAGATCTTCGATCAGGTAGACTACCAGAACTATCTCGAATACATCGCCGAAGAAGTGAAGCCTTGGTCGTACATGAAGTTTCCCTTCATCAAATCGATCGGCCCGGAAAACGGTTGGTATCGCGTTGGCCCGCTGGCCCGCATCAATACGGCCGACTTCATCGATACGCCGGAAGCCGAAGCGGCGCGTAAAGAGTTCATGGCCGTGACGGAAGGCAAACCCAACAACATCACGCTCGGTTACCACTGGGCGCGCATGATTGAAACGCTGCACTCGATCGAAAAAATAAAAGAACTGCTGAACGATCCGGATCTGCAGGGCGATGATCTAGTCGTCAAGGGCGATCGTCGCGAAGAATCGGTCGGACTCATTGAAGCGCCGCGCGGAACACTGTTCCACCATTACAAGGTAGATGAAAATGACCAGGTGACTATGTGTAATCTGATTGTCTCCACCACCCATAACAATACGCCCATGAACCTGGCGGTTGAAGGTGTGGCTAAAAAATACCTGAGCGGAACCGAAATCACCGAAGGTTTATTAAATCATGTAGAAGTGGCCATCCGCGCATACGATCCCTGTCTGTCCTGTGCAACACATGCCATGGGCCAGATGCCGCTGGAAGTAAAACTGGTGGACGCCGAAGGCAACGTACTTGACCGCAAAGCAAAAGGCGTGAAGCTGGCCGATGCCTGACAAGCGCATACTGCTAATCGGTTACGGCAATCCAGGCCGGCTTGATGATGGACTTGGCCCGGCCTTTGCCGAAGCCATCGAAAAAATGAAGTTGCCCGGTGTTACCACGGATGCGGATTACCAGTTGAATGTGGAAGATGCGTCCGTGATAGCAGAGCACGCTGCCGTGATCTTTGCGGATGCGGCATTGAAGGGGCGAGAGCCGTTCTTTTTCAGGAGACTAGAGCCGACCGAAGCCACGATAGGCTTCAGTTCGCACAGCGTGGAACCGGATGCGGTACTGGCTATGGCTCACCAAATGTTCGGGGCCAAAACGATCGGCTACGCGCTGGGGATTCGCGGATACGAGTTCAATGAATTCGGCGAAGCGATCTCGGGAGCTGCCCTGAAGAACCTGGCGGAGGCACTTGCGCACATGCGGCCCGCACTGGAAAGCGGTTCTCTGGAAGACTATTTGACAGGCCAGTAGTGGAGACGTCCCACTCCCGGGCTATATAAAAGAAGGGGCGGGAGTCGCTCTGATCCAATTTTGAAATGTGAAAAAAGAACTAAAGCGAGGAAATAGATATGAAAGATAATAAATTCGTCGTTCTGTACATAGATGATGATCAGGATTATTTGGATTCCGTGCGCATGGTGCTGGAAGCCAATGATTACATTATGGTTGAAGCGCCTTCGGCTGAAGAAGGGCTCAAAGTATACAAAAAAGAAAACCCCGACCTTATCATTGTTGACCTGATGATGGAAGAGGTGGACTCCGGAACCAGCTTCGTAAAAGAATTGAAGCTGCTCGACAACAAAGCCCCTGTTTATCTGCTGAGCTCTGCCGGCGACCAGTTGAACCAGACCACCAGCTATTCAGACCTCGGACTTGACGGCGTATTCCAAAAACCCATCAATCCCGATATCCTGCTCAAAACATTGAAAGAAAAAATTGGATAAACGTGTTGGATGCTGGCATCTGATTGAGCATGATACGTATCGATATCATGTAAATTGCGAGCTGATTACTGCCGCCTGTTCAAGACGGCAGCGCCTGCGGCACTGATGTATGAACCAGGAGCCTCTCTGAGGCGTTTTGTTAAATTAATGAAAACGCGCCGGGACACGCTTGGCTACATTTGAGGCTCATCGTAATATTTCGTGGGAAGCGTGTATTGTCTCTATAACATCAGCGAATAGTGCGTCCAACCGAATCCCCATATCACGCCGCCTGTCGCACTTTCCGGGTACTCGGGTTTAGGTTTGTTTGGTTGCTGCTTCAATGGACCTTTCCATTAACCGTCACTATTTTTCAGCTTCCACGAAATTCTACGAGGAACCCCATTTGAAATGATTCTGCTATCCATGATTCTGTCATCTTTTTCCCATCCCCTCTTTATTTGCGGTTAAACAGGAAAGAGTTTCCAACCGTATATGAACGTATATGCACATATATAAATCGGTTCTGACAGCG
>CAYXEW010000090.1:0-10275 GCA_964464115.1 uncultured Verrucomicrobiota bacterium | reverse complement strand
ACAAGGGTGTCCTCGCCGATGTCGTGCGAATGCTCGTGGCGTAGGAACGAAGTTTGGAGAATCGATAACAGGTCAGGATCGCAAATAACGTACTCTTACACCTACTCGTACACACCTATCTCGATAACAGGTCAGGATCGCAACTAACGTACTCTTACACACCTATCTCCCTTGCACGATCAAGGGCACAGGCGCATCTCTTGACCCACAGATTCTGCGTCCCTCCCTTTTGTTTTTTGTCCTCGTTCAGTCTAATATCCGGTACTTGCGAGGCATTCAAGGCTGTTTCGCAGGGTGTCTCAGGCGTGTTTAAAGCCGGAGCGCTTTGAGGGTGTGAACAATTTACTTCCGTTATAAAATACTCACTGCTGTTCTGCAAAAAAGGAAGAGATTTAGAATTTTACACATTAACAATTGCGATGAACCCAATATACAGCGTATGATTCAGCCTCACAAGTAAACTATGAATAGGAGAAGGTACCATATGAAAAATGCAGATATTTATAAATGTGATCTGTGCGGAAATATTGTTGAGGTGGTGAAGGTGGGGGGCGGTCAGCTCGTCTGCTGTGGTCAGCCCATGAATCAGCTCGTTGAAAATACAACAGATGCCGCCCAGGAAAAACACGTTCCGGTGATAGAAAAAACAGATGATGGCGTTAAAGTGAGCGTGGGCTCAGTTCTTCACCCGATGGAAGAGGCTCATTATATTCAGTTTATCGAACTGATGGCCGATGGTAAAGTGTACCGCGAGGAACTCCAGCCCGGCCAGCAACCCGTTGCCGTATTTCAAGTAAGTGGGGACCAGTTGTCGGCGCGAGAATACTGCAATCTTCACGGCTTATGGAAGGCGTAATAGTGTCTCTTGAGCAAACTCGGAAGAAAGCCTGTATGTGTAAATCCATACAGGCTTTCTTGTTCGGTCTCTTGTTGGCGTTGATGTTGTACTGCAGCGTCGATAACGTTGAAGCGGCCGGTCGCAGCGCAGTCAGTGAACGAGCGGGTCCTCTTAGAGAGGCACTCGAGGCCTACGGGAATTCTTCCGACCCGGCCGTTCGATCCCTCGCTGCATTGAAGGCTGCACGGTATTTTGTGTTTGAGAAAAGAAGCTTTGAAGACGCATTTGTCTGGTATCAGCGTGCCGAGGAATGTTTGTCTCCCGCCGAATCATTATGGCCGGAAGCCGTCATGGGACTGGCCATGTGTATGCATCATATGCAGCCTGTCAGCGTGGCGCAGATGGAGTCGGCGGAAGCATACTACAACGAGTTAATCGATCATGACCCCGGCAGTGATTATGCTGCGCGGGCCCTGTTCAATTTAGGACGCCTGGCCGAATTGCGCGATGTGGCCAATGACCAGAGAGAAGTGTCGAAAGCCCATGCGTACTACAGGCGGATCCGTGAGCAGTGGCCTCAAGCCTCCATTGCAGTAGAGGCCCTCATTGCCGATGCGGGACTCTATATACAGCAAGGCCTGAATCCCGATGACTATATGCTCCCTCTGCAGGAGCGTCGAGTGCATGTGGAAAAGGGTTTAAATATGCTCGAGACCTGGTTTCAGACGTCGGAAGATGCCGTATGGAAACCCATCGTCGCTGAATTTATTGGCGATGTGCTGACATTGATATGGACATCTGAGGACGACCGTCGCCGTGCGCTCACGTACTATTTGAGAGCGATGGGTGACGAAGGGATGCTTGAGGGGTTGCCGCCGCTGGCTTTGAAAAAAAGTGTCGACCGTATCAATACGGGTTATCTTTACTGGAAAATTGGCAAATTGGCTCAGGAATTTAAAAAGCAGCAGGTGGCCTTGGAGTACTATTGTCGCATGCTGACAGAGGCTCAGTCTTACGAGAAGGGATCCGAAGCATGGATTCGTCTGCGTTCGATGGGGTTTCATGATGAGGCCGTCCGGGCTCGCGTGCGAAAGCAATGGGAGCAGCTCGGAAAATCGGCTCTGGAAATTGAGCGCCACATGCGTCATCTGGTGCCCCCGCCTGATATTGAATTGAATAGGCAGGGTGCGTTTTGAAAATGAGATCGCCATGGAACTCGTCGGTGTGGGCTGTCCTCTTGCTTGCGGCCATATACGGATTCAGTCTGTACAAGCGTGCCGTCATGAAGGCCGAGCAATTGCCGGCCGGTTATGATATTATTCGCATAGCGCACTTTCAGCTGGAGCCGGGGTACCGGGATGCGCTGGACCTGATCGCCCGCGATTTTGAGGAAATCATGGAGAGGCAGGGGCGAAAAGTACGGGTTCGACAACTGTCGGTTAATGCCAGTATGTACGAGCCATGGATCAATACGCAGCTCATAGCCGGGAATGCGCCCGATATCGTTCAGTCAGGACGCGGTGGACAGGACGCCCCCGACATGCTGGAGCGGTATTTTCTTCCACTGGAAGAATATATCAGCCGTCCGAATCCTTTTAACCGCTTTGATGAACTGGAACGGCTGGCTGGTGATTTGAACTTACATCGCGGAATCTCTCCATCCATTGGCAAAAAAAAGAGCCGTTTAAAGGAACCGCTGCTGCTGCGGGAGGTCATCCGGTCGATAGAGCCATCTCTGCGATTATTGTTGGAGTCTTCCGCCTGGAAAGACACCTATAAAGACGGCATGCAAAAAGGCTACAGTTACCTCGCTCAGAAAAACTTCAGTTACTACGGCTCCTTTCACGGCTATCGTATTTTCTATAACAAAGATTTAATGGAAAAGGCGACAGGTTCGAGAGAAGCCCCGGAAACATTACAGACATTTTTTGACGCCTGCGAGGCGCTGGCTGCACTGAAAGATAAAAACGGTGTCACGATAAGCCCCATTTCTGCAACCAAGGGCGTTCCAGACTCTATGTTCGAAGCCCGTTACCGCTCGGCTTTTATGCATGAGACGTATGCTGATAAACTGGACCGCAATTACAACGGCGTCTTGGAATTGGAAGAAATTTACGGCGGCTACCAGGCGGGCGACTGGAGCCTCGATCAGGAGGTCTATCGCGCCTACTTTGCATGTGTAAAGCAAATGAGTGACTATTGCGAAAAAGGATACCTGGCCCGCAGCCGTGACCAGGCCATTTTTTCATTTACACAGGGCCGTGCAGGCATGTATGTAACGGGAACGTATGATGCCAGCACCATGTTTAATCTGCCGTTTGAAGTGGGGGTGATGGCCTTTCCAATGCCGGCGGAGGGGGAGCGCTATTACGACTATATGAAAATGCCCGTAAAAGAGACGATGTCAGCAGGCAGCGTATTTCATATCGCGAAGAGTAGTGAGAACAAAGATCTGGCCATCCTGTTTGCTCAGTTCATTACATCATACATCTGGAATGAACGGTTTAATATCTACAGCGATCAGTTGCCTGTGGTGATAGGGGCCAGTACCCTGGAAAAACTAAAACCGTTTGAGAGCACCAGTGTCGGCGTTCGGGGTAATCATTACATGAGCGAGGGGTTGGCTTCACACTTGGTGCTGGACTACAAAGGATACAGCTGGATGTACTACACTGGGGAACTGGATTATGAAAACTTCAGGCAAAAGGTCGATCAGGCCTGGGAGGATGCCTATTATGGTATTGACCGGCTGTGGTATAAAATATGGGAGAGTGATTGGCGAAGGGCCCTTGATTTCAACCGCTCGAGAAGTATGGCGGCATTGCAGGGCCTGGTTCAAAAAGACGGCGCAAACCCCATGCACACCGATCAAATGCGCCGTTTGCTAATGGCGGACCTGACGCGACTGAATGGATCTGCTACGGTATGGAAATTCAGTCAGTATGCCGCCGATGCGGGAACGAACAGACCGTTTCCAAGGTATTGATATGACCAACATGCATCATACGACGAAGTTGCTGCAGCGGTGCCGGTTCATTTCGGTACTGTATCTCCTGATGCTGCCGACAGTGGCCGGTCTGTTTCTCTTTGGATACTGGCCCAAGATCGATGCATTTCGTTTTGCATTTTACCGTTGGGAACCAAATGCCATTGAAGAATTTACCGGTCTGAAAAACCTGATTACAGCACTGAATGATGCCCGTTTTATCAGTGCCTTTTCACTCATTCTCATCCTGTTGGCAGCCAACCTCCTTAAAATGTGGCCTAGTATCTTTTCTGCCATCACCCTGCACCGCCTGAAAAGTTCGCGACTGCGCTATTTTTTTCAGGTGCTGTTTGTCGTTCCGATGGTTATACCGGGACTGATCTGGCTCCTCCTGTGGAAGGGCTTTTACGACCCCAATGTCGGGCTTATCAATAAGGCCCTTAATGCCAGCGGTCTGATGAAGGTGTTGCAGCAAATGGATGTGTTGATGCCGAAAATCGCGGACTTTTTTTACCCGCTGAACTGGACGTTAGACAGAATATTTACCGCTGCCGGAGGTTCTTTTACATCGGCTTCAGATGTCGCGGTCCAGGCTCGTGCTACCGGAATGGGGGTATGGGGTTTTATCGTCTTTGGTGCCATACTCTTGCTCGGATACGGGGGCCTTCGTTCTATATGGAAAGGAAAGGCTGTGCTCTTTGTAGCCTTGCTGTTACCGGCCCTGTTCATTTGGAATACACATGTCCTGCTGCTTTTGCCCCTGGTTTTGGGCGGCGTTCTGATGTTGCGCAATGATGGCTGTGAAGGACATGCGGGAGATGAACGTATTCGCTGGATTGGATGGTCGATTATAACGGTTGGAGCGTTACTAGTGCTGCTTACAAAAGTGTGGGACCATCAGACTGGGGCCTTTGAATATGGCTCTCCCGTATGGCTGGGTCACAAGGATCTCGTCATTCCCGCCGTTATTTTCTGGGGTTTTCCGTGGGTCAATATCATCGGTGTGTTGATTTATCTCGCCGGCTTACAGCAGATTGACGAAGAAGTGTATGAGGCCGCCGAACTCGATGGTGTGGGGCCGTGGGGGAAAATATTTAGAATTGAACTGCCCCTGATTATGACTCAAATTCGCATCAATCTCATATTTGTAACAATCGGAACCCTTAACGGTTACCACTTTTTTCTGATTTTGCTCGGTCCCAGCGGCGGTCCGGGAGGAAGGGCGATGGTCCCCGGTCTCTACATGTATCAGCAGGCGTTTGTGGAGCGGAGGTTTGGATACGGCTGCGCTCTGGGTCTTATCATGTTTATCCTGATATTAACATTGACTCTCATCTATCAGAAATTTGTAAAAGTGGAGAAATGAGAAAGACCCATGCATTTTTCTAAAAGGCTTATGGAGTAAACAGCGACAGAAAAAGGCACGTATATCATGTCTATCAAAGCACACAGTATAGTCCGGGAAACAATCAAGGTATCACTGCTCACGCTGATCCTGTCGTCCGCATTTTATCCGCTCTATGTGATGGTCGCGATCAGCTTTAAATCAAATGAACAGTTTGTGCGCAATCCGTGGGGCTTTGATGCTGTCAGTGAATGGAATCTGCAAAACTGGGTCAATGCGTGGGGTACTGTAAGTCCTTACATTGCAAATTCCTTTTTTGTGGCGGTTACCGCCACAGCCTTCGGCATGGCTATGGCAATTGTGACGAGTTACGTTATCGCCCGTTACCGTTTTCCAGGAAGATCGTTTGTCTATTACGCCATTATGGCGACCATGTTTTTGCCGGGGACGGCCGCCTCGCTGGTGACCCTTTTCAATTTACTGCGCAATATGAATCTTATGAATAATCTCTGGGCCGTCATCATCGTTACGTCCATCGGAGGACAGATGTCAGCTATTTTTATTTTAAGGCAATTTGTCGAGGATATCCCGAAAGACCTGTTTGACTCGGCTACGATTGACGGTGCCGGACATTTCGCTCAAATTCGGCACATTTTACTGCCCATGAGTGGATCGATCATCGGAGTCCTCACCATTTTGAAATTTCTGGGCAACTGGAACGAACTGATGCTGACGCTGGTCGTTATCCGTGATGAGCAATCGCTGACCATCCCGGTGGGCCTGATGCGCATGGATGCGGAGTATGTCAAGGAGTGGGGCGAGCTGATGGCGGGCTACTCCATAGCTGCCCTGCCGCTGTTGATTCTTTTTCTTTTTACGATGAAGCTCTTTGTCAAGGGCCTAACGGCAGGGGCTTTGAAGGGCTGACAAAATCATGTCGTTCTGAATGGCACCATCGTATCTGCCACTCTTTTATAAGAAATAGCAGGGTTGCATAATGCAGGTTAGCAACGGTCATCTGGATCATTATTTTGGATATGTTCCAATAATAGCATCCGGGTTGAAATAATCGGTGGCATTGGGCAGAATATCTGCATTTCCATCTAAAAATGACCAGCCATCGGCATCTGCCGCATTCCCGCTACTGCTCTCAAAAAGCTGTTTTTGATTGCCTAGGGAGAACAGATAATATTTGTTTGGATTGGTTGGATGTTTGCCATAAATATAAGGCATATCCCAAGGATCGATAATAGTTTTGTTTGTCAGAATCGTTTTCGTATAACTTGGCGGGGGATAATATTCCAGCACATGTGCCGAAATAAGCTCGCGAGCATAGGGCTCAATGTGCTGCGCCAACATCGTGCCAACGTAAATTTGATTGGTTAAAATAACGCTGCTGTTGAGTTGCTCCAGTACCTCTTCGATTTCCAGCGGCGGATAAGAGCCTCGATCTGCCCGATATTCTTCTATAGCTGTTTTGAGCCGCTCAAGTTGAGCTTCAGCTTTACTGATGGCTGCACCGGTCATGACGGTGTTATACGCCCGTAACGTGACCGCCATTAATATGCCGATGATCATCATAACGACCAGCAGCTCGATTAGGGTAAAGGCCCCTTCTCTGTCAGTTTTACTGTCAACACGGTACTTCATTATTAATCATCCTTGTCCAATTCTATCCAGTCATCAGATTGCCAGGCTACAAGGCCTTCAGGCGTAAATCCGCCGGGAGCCGCATTTCCGTAGCGTACAGATTGGGCAGGTTTTAATGCCTCAACATGCCCATCATGAAAAAGAAAATTGCATTTACCATCAAAGTTGAGATAGTCCAACTGACTGAAAACCTTTGTTTTTATTTCATCGCTCAGCTTGACATTATGTCGAAAGCTGAACCTGTAGTCTTGGAATGCTTCACTATTCTGGTTTACAAAACCATCGTAACGAAAGTCTGTATTCGGTTCCTCGATCCCGCTCTGTCCAGTATCTCCAGCAAAAACTGTTTTCGATGGCCAGCGAATAAAAGTAGGATTCCATTGTGCTTGCTTGTTCAGATGATAACGTATTCCCAGGGGTTCCGGGTTGAATGAATAACTGTAGTTTACTGGCCCTGTTACGCTCCATACTGTTGTGGTCTGTTTGAATTCACTAGGGCACAGCCAAACCGATGAACCAACGGCTGCTCCTCCAACATCGCCTTCGGGTATATAGTCTCTGAGACGATAGTGAAGGGCGTTCAGAGGTGGCCCCATCCCGTTGTGATCAGCAATGTACTGCTGCACGGCTATACCAATCTGTTTGAGATTGCTGGCACACTTGCGGGTCTCAGCCATTCGTTTAAAGCGGCCAAATGTTGGTAAACTGAGGCTGATCAAGATACCGATAATGGCAATGACAACCAGCAACTCAATCAATGTGAATCCATTTTTTCGTATGTTTCTGCAAATTGGTATGGTCGCCATATGATGTCTCCAAAAACTCCATGTCTAAGATACGTAAATATATGCGATGGTGTAAAGCGCGGAATGGAAATATACGAATGTCATGACGCCGTCGCATGGATTCAGAGACAGCCATGTATCAACCCGAATGCGGGTTGGCCATTTTACCGCACCTGCTTTGTTTAAAGACTTTTGGAGTAGATGGCTACACCAGCGGGTCTCGACCGCTTATTTACGGCAAACGTCCCAACGGCCGAAGTTAGGTTTAATGGAATGTGAAGGGGGTGCGGAAAGTGTTTGCGGTAATGATCATTTCAACCACAGCTACCGTGAGTCTGCGTTTGCTGCGCCTATTTGAGGTTCTCTGCTTACATTTGAATTCAGCAATTCCATAATCCCCGTCGCCGGCTGGCCGCTTTTGAGCAATCTCGCCATCATCTCCATGTACGGCTTCGTGTGCTCAAAGTACATGCGGTATCCTTCACAGAGGTAGCTGAGTCCGGGCTCTCCAGTCGGTGTCTTTTTGAATCGGTGCTTTGGACACCCTCCGTTACAGGCAAACAGATAGGGGCATTGCCGGCAGTAGCGTGGAAGTTTTTCGGCCTTATCCATCCCGAATTGCACCTGTCGTGCTGAATGGGCTAGGGTAGCCAACGGTGTTGTTGTGACAGTACCCAGCCGGTACTCGGGGTACACATAATGATCACAGGCATAGAGATGACCGTTGTGTTCCAGTAACAGCCCATTGCCGCAGGTTCTTGCAAAAGTACAGAGAGCGGGCTCCAAACCCATCCATGCACCCAGTGTGACATCAAAGAGTTGGATGAAAATGGTTCCGACATCCTTCCGCACCCATTCATCAAATAGTCGGCACAGAAAAAGCCCGTAAGCCTCGGGGTCGACGGTCCAGGACATGACCTCCTCATGCTCCTCTTTTTTGGCAAGATCGGGCGGCGACGATAAGGCCCTCCCGCAGTCGCAGTCGCTCGGACTGGGCTTTCGTTCAACGAGCGGGATGAATTGTATGAAAGTTGCGCCGATTTCTTTAAAATACCGATAGACTTCGAGAGGGTGGGCAGCATTGGCATCACTCACAACACAGAGAATGTTGAACTCGACATGATGTTTTTGCAGGAGCCGCAGTCCCTGGATAACTTGTTTATGTGTGGGATGCCCGCTTCTATCTTTCCGATGGCGGTCATGATAGACGGCTGGCCCGTCAATGCTGACGCCCACTAGGAATTGGTGCTCGGCAAAAAAGGCGGCCCAGTCATCCGAGAGCAGGGTACCATTGGTCTGGATGCTGTTGGTGATGTGCCGGCCTTCGCCGTAAACCCTTTGATAGTAAAGAGCCTTCTCAAAAAAGTCCCGACCCGCCAGTATCGGTTCGCCGCCCTGCCATGCGAACACAATTTCGTTGGTATGTTGCGCTTCGATATACTGTCGGGTGAAGATCTCCAGTACCGCATCACTCATGCGGCATGATCCCTTCTCTCTGAACATGCTTTTTTTTTCCAGATAATAACAGTAATCGCAGTTCAGGTTACAGGTGGGACCGGAAGGTTTAGCCATTACGTTGAATGGCCTGAAGGTATATCGATCGTTTTGTTCTTTTTTACTCATCATATAAAAAAGCAGCAACAGAACACATCCCGTCACTGCTTCTTAATAGCGTATTGTTGTGTGATTACAATGCTTTTACAGCCGACAGTACCGCATCATAATCCGGCTCCTGGGCTATCTCGGGTACCAGTTCGGTATACTGCACGGTGTCATGTTCATCCAATACCATGATAGACCTGGCCAAGAGACCCTTTAATGGGCCATCTGCTATTTTCACCCCGAAGTCCTGTCCGAATGGCGAGCGAAATGCCGACAGAGGAATAATAGTACTAATGCATTCTGCGCCGCAAAAACGGCCCTGCGCGAACGGGGTGTCAACGGAGATAACCAGAATTACAGTGTTTTCCAGCGAAGCGGCTTCTGTGTTGAAGCGCTTTGTTGAGGTGGCACATACCGACGTGTCCAGACTTGGGACTATGCTGATGATTTTCTTTTTCCCCGCATAGGTTTTCAGGGAGACGTCATTGAGCTCTCCATCTGTCAGGAGAAAGTCAGGCGCTGCAATTCCTTTGGCCGGTAGCGCACCGACCGTGTTGCAGGGTGTTCCTTTAAATGTTATCTGGGCCATATGATATCCTTTCATTACGAGTTGTTGAAAGTATAGCCGCCCGCGCTGAAAAATCAAATGATTTGACTCTCCGTAATATTTTTTGGTAGATAAAAAATATTGACGGTTAAAGGACAGCTCAGAATGGCACTAACTTAAGCCCTTGCTTCGGGTATATCCACCGCTACGTTTATCCCGCAGCTGCGGGAAGGTGGATTATTAAGCCGTTAACATAGCCCCCCGGCTTTACTTGATAAAAAGGCAATATCAGACCTAAACATCATGATGAGCAACCTTGTGCAAAATGACCTTAAGTTAGTGCCATTCAGGACAGCTCCATTGAAACAGCAACGAAACCTAAATTCGGCAGTTTCTGAGTTTGCTGTAGCTGAAAGACTTGAGGGCTTTGGCTATAGTAACTATGCCAAAGCCCTTGTAACACAGCAGATGCGGCAAAATCGGCAACCCCTTGTGGTTCAAAATGCAGCAAGCTTTCTTTCA
>CAYXEW010000089.1:0-10282 GCA_964464115.1 uncultured Verrucomicrobiota bacterium | reverse complement strand
TCGCGGCGCCGTTTTTGACCAGAGATACGCTCATAATACCAGCTAAACTGTTACCTTTTTGAACTCCGGCGTACTTTCGACATACCGTTCCCACCAGATCGGCCAAGAGGCCGGCCGGTCACTTTCCGGCAGCTCGGCCAGAACCTCCAGCGCCAGACGGATGGTTTCGCGCATGCATTCCAGTCGACTCATATGACTGACCAGGCCCACGACATGCGTAGAGTCCAGGCGCTGCGTTTTATGCGCTTTTAGATAACCGGCCTTACGCATCGCCTGCAGCACCGCGTCAAAACCGACTTCGACGAGGTTATGCTTCAGCAAGCGATTGCGGAACTTCACCAGACTGGTCGGATGAAAAGCCGGTTGACCCGCTTCCATCCATAACGCCATCTTCCAGCGCAGGTCATATGTGCAAGCTTCCGCCGCCTTGCGGTCAGGCAGCCCTTCCATGAACTGAAGGATCAATGCCGCAAGCATCCGCGCCGGTTCTTCGGCGGGGCGGCCATTATCCGAACAATACATCGCTTCCAATTGAGGTCGCAATTCATGCAATTGCGGCATGATCGTATCGCTGAAAAAGCGGAAGCGATCCGCCGGGGTGGATGTAAACAGCCCGGTAAATTGAATATCGGGTTCAAAAAGGCTTCGTTGTTTCTGAATAGGTGGAAGGCTCATAATAAATTCCTGCTCGTGCTTGCTATTAGCTAGTTTAGAAGCTAGCGTATAGCCATGACAACAACTTATTCATTAAAAGTGCAGGCGATTCGCTCCAAAGGCGTCAAAGAGCGCCTCTATGTAAATTTTCCGATTCCGCTGGCCGCCGCCATCGGCTTGGAAGCAGGTGAAGAGGTCGAGTGGGAGTTACTCAGTCGCGGAGAACTTCATCTCGTGCGCACCAAGACGCCCAAACCAAACGGGCGCGTCAGGCAATAGGGTTTTTCAGCACAATCGATTATCGAGAAGTGACCCCAATACCACTCGGTCACAAGTCCCGCTCATAGCTTGCGCGCCCAGATCGCGAAAGGGAAAGCGACAGAGCTGCCTTGCGCCCTACCGGTAGCTCGGCAAAGGTTTTACTTTTAATTCTGCGGGATAATTGCTAGCATCTACCTCGTATACCAGTGATATATCTTGGAGGATATCCGTGAAAAATAGAAAAGCTCTTCTTTTTGTTTTGATGCTGTTATGGGTGGGGTATGGCCTTAATGCCGCCGGCACTGAATTAATGGGTCAGCTATATGATCGAGATAAATACACCGACACGAGCGGCAACAGGCTGGCTTGGTGGTTTTTTCATGATTCTGATCCGTCACCCGTAACGAATGAGAATGATAAGGTCTACTATAAGTGGGATGTCGGCGATTTGCTGACTAAACATATTAATGAATACGGCTACCCTACTGACCCTCATCCGGAGCACTGGTATACCAATGATATTTCCTGGACCGATGCATCCGGTCGCGTCTGGAGGGCTGAATATGACCGGACCTGTTGGGCGTCGACCGCTGACAATATGTATACCTACCTGATGAACACATCGCGGTATTATGCTTGGGTGTACGAGGATGACTACTCAAACGGCTGGTCGCATACGTGGCAGTACGGACACGGTACCGGCGACCCGCTTCTTTCGGAGGGTTATGATACGGAGAATACCAATACGGGCGCCAACGTATGGGGGCAGTGGGATGTGAATCCGGCGTTCAGAATCAGGGATTATATTGAAGACGGGTTACCGGTTTCGCTGGGTGTGACGTGGGGGCAGGAAACAAATACGTTTAACGATCAATCACACTTTATCACCTGCTATGGCATTGATCTTTTTTCAGAGAATATCATGATCGTCTGCTCTGACGGTGATACAACCGGTGCAGGTTATCGCCAGGGTTTTTATTCCGGCGCTTATGGCTTTGAAAACTATCGATCACGCGATACGGGCATTCTGTATACCAATGTATTTTTCTTCACGAATGATTACAGCATGGGAAAGTGTCACGTAAACGGAGTGCGGGGGTTCATTTTAAATAACTGGCAGGGCTCCGGCACAGGCGGCGATATGGCCATGAGCGGAGACAGCTGCGCGTGGGATAATCCGGCCAACTGGGATACGGGCCACATTCCCTGTTCGGAGAATGACTCCCGTCTTCCAAAGCTGTGGTTTGAGAACAGCGGACGGGTAGCTGTTACCAATCTCAGTGCCCGAGCGGTTAAGGTCATTATGCGCGGCTGGAACAGTTATCTGGATGTGGCGTCTGGAGGCCGTCTGACCTCTCACAGCATGTATCTATATAACGATGCGGAACTTTGTGTGAGTGGTGAGTTGTATGCCGGTCGGGCTGATTTGCGCGAGGGTCATATTCTGGTTTCAGGCGATGCAGAGCTGGGGATGTTTAATGCCATAGAGGGCAGCACGGTGACGGTCGAAGACAATGGTTTTCTGCTTACGGAGGACAGCCTGCAGACGGATGGATCAACGCAATCATGGATTGAAGCCGATGTGTTCATTGATGGAAGTACAACAAAATGGATTCATGACGGGAATATGCTGCTGACCGGCAATCTGAGCATTGTGGGAGGATATCTGACCGTCTCGGACAGACTCGAAATATGCACGGCCACCACCACCACGATGGAAGATGCTGATTTGAAAGTAGGCGATGCCTCGGTGATCAATTCACCTCTAATTGATATGGATAATTCACATATACGGGCTGATGACCGTTTGTATATCCCCATGGAGGCTGTGCACACAGATATCAATCTGCTCGGGTCGAGGATTGAAGCGGAGCGACTCTATCTTTCATCCCACGGATCGTCGGACGTGGCGGTACATATGGAAGATGATCTGGTAAATGCTGAGCTCGCCATGAAGGGGGACGCGCCTCATATTTATGTAGGTTATCTTGGGGATTGTGTTTTTACACAGAAGAGCGGCTACGTTTGGTGTGCGGCGGGAGAAACCAATTATCCATCCATGACGATGTCCTACAATTCCTCGGTTGAGAGCTCTTATACGATTGAGGACGGCGTGATGAATCTGACCGATCTCATCGTGGGCAGAAGCGACCGGGCGACCTTTCGGCAGAACGGAGGTTCGGTAAGGGTCTACGGGGATTTAAAATTTATGGGCAACGGTTCTGTCAGCAGTTATGAGTTTAATGGCGGGACTCTCAGATTCGATGGTGCGCAATCTGACCCCAATGCGGGCGCTTTCAAAGTCAACCATACCAACATTGTTTTCACCGGGAGTTATTATGATTTTAGTGAATTTTATCTAGCCTATTCAAACGGCTCTGAAGTAACGCTGCCCGTGGCCAATCGAAAACTGAATATTGATACATTGAATATTGGCCGTGGTGGCCGTGGCATTTTTGAGCTGATGGGCGGGGCGCTCACCGCCAGCACCGTTCGGGTGGGGTATATGGATTACGGCCGCTTTGAACAAACGAACGGAGCCTATGTAAAAATCGACACCCTGGTTATCGCGGAGACATCGGATTCAGATGCAAGCAAATATCGTCTTAGGAGCGGCACACTTGAGGTGGAGGGTACGGCCTATGTGGGGACTTCTGCAGACGGTGCTATTCAGCAGTATCCGGGCACGAAGGCATTGCTGAATAATCTTCAAATCGGGTTGTCCGATGACCCCGGAAGTCGTTACTGGCAGCGGGGCGGTAGCTGCACCATTACCGGGACTCTGAAAATTACAGATGGCCCAGTCGATCGCGGTTATTTCTTCTTGGATGGGGACGATCTGAGCACAGTGTTAACCTCGAGAAGCGCCATCGTAGGCTATTCCGGCGAAGGCGTGTTTGATCATCTCATGGGTACGCATGTAGTCCTGGAAGATTTACGTATAGGTCAACGACCATCTTCAGACGGAGAGTATAATTTCTGGGGCGGTCGACTGGTCACGGATGATCTGATTATGACGAATGGTGACCGGTCGGCTTTTTATCATACGGGTGGCGTGCATGAAAACGCGGCCCTGTGGATTGGCGGCGGCGGAGGCATGTATGCATTGTCACAAAATGCCGAGTTGTCATCCACCCTCCAATTTATCGGTTATGACGGAGTGGGTGTTTTTACTCAGGCCGCGGGCGCCAATAATGCAGAGTTTCTGTACCTTGGTAAATATGCTGGCGATGAGGGGTTTTATTATCAATCGGGCGGTACCAATATATCGACCTTCTGTGTGATTGGCAGTCAGCCAGGTTCGACCGGCACGTATGTGCTCGGTGGCGCAACGGTTATGCATCCGCGGCATACGGTCAGCAACACCCTGGTTCTCGGCTCTCAATCGAATACGTTGGGCAAGTATGTAGTCAGCGGCGGCGGCATTTATTCCGGCATACTCAATGCCGAAAGCAATATCAATGTGGGTGGTATGGGTAAGGGTATCATGCAGATGGATGGCGGTGATATCTTCAGTTCTGGTGAAATGATAATCAGTGAGTCCAGTGCTTTGAATGGCTATGGCGGTATCAGGATGAATGTGACCAATGCCGGATCCATCCATGTGCCCGGCGCTATGATGACCTTTTATTCCAATATTCAAAGTCATGCCGGAGCGGAAGTGGCTATTGATGAATTTTCCACGCTGCAGATGTGGGATCACGGGATCTTTGCCGGCCCGATTACAAACGATGGATCTCTTCACGCCATCGGGATGGGCAAGCATGTTGCGTTTATGGATGTGATTGAAGGGGTGGGAGGGCTCTATCCGGGTTCCAGAATGGATTGTTTTGGAAATGTATATCAGTCCGATATTACATCGGATGGGGCATTTGTTCAGCACGACAGTGTAACGGCATTGGTCAATACCGTGACGGTCAATGCACTTTACGAAATGAAAACCAATACGGTGCTGAAAACATCAACTACAATGATCAGCGGCGTCTTCACCAATCGCGGTCGCCTGCACAAGGCCGATACCTTTACACTGGGGGATCAGTATATGCAGTTCATGCCCGCTTATTATGAAGCTTACTCGGGTCAGATACAGGTCGGCGACATGACAGTCGGACACTGCGATTGGGGTGTTATGCCGGACTGTTACCTGAGGGTGCACAGCGCAGGTGTTGACATAACCGTTACAAATAAACTGACCCTGGGCGTTGCCTCGCGTCTGGTTGCGCCTGCAGGAGCCGTTTTTCGTATGACAGGTTCGGATCTGGATATCATCAACTCTAATGAATCGTACCTTGCCGATCTGGATAACATCACCTTTGAATATGACGCGGACGGTAGCTTGGTTGATGCGCTGGAGGTCGCTTCAGCGCGGGACGGAGGTTTCAACAACAACTTCGCATTTGATGGTCTGACACTACTATCCGATTCGCGTGTACAACTGGTGGACAACCGGAATAATAACAACCGCGGTGCTTATGGCGAAGAATGTCTGTTTGTCGAATCGCTTTCCATCGGGGCATCCGCCGAACTCGATGTAAATGGATTCATTTTATATACAGATGGCGATCAGGAGGTTGCGCTTGACGGCTATATAGCAGATGGTCGACTTGACGACAACAGCCTGGCCGTCGGTGTGGCGCTTGACGCTGTATATGATGAGGGCAACCTTTGGACGAAAACAGAGCTCAGTTATCCGGACACGGATGAGGATGGAATTCCCGACCACTGGGAATTTGTGCACGGAGGCAGTATAACCGGGCTCGTCGCTGACGGTGACAGCGATGGCGACGGCATGACCGCCTTTGAAGAATATATTGCCGGCACCCAGCCGACGAATGCTTCGAGTTGCCTGATGGTGTCAGAGGTGCTGCCCGATGCCGTTGCCTCCAACATTGTTATAACCTGGACCGTGGGATCAGCGACATCGTCACTCTATACCGTCATGTGGAATACCAACCTGATATCCCCCTTTGTCGAATTTGTCGATGGAAGCAATCTGGCGTATCCGAGAAACAGCTATACCGATAGCATTCATTCGCTGCATGACAGTCTTTATTATAAGGTGAATGTCCGTCGGGGCGGTGAATAGAAAAGGACTTCCGCTTGAAATAGAAATAAGGTCAGGAAATAGAAAATAAGGTCAGCCTGTGATGTGTGCAGTTTTCTGTTCGCTCAGTAATGTACGGATGTGCGCACTGACACGTTCTCCGTGATTGCGATCCTCGGTCGCGGTGGAACACGACCCTTAAGAATTTGTAGGGCCGGAGTGGGAAAAAAGGTCAGCCTGTGATGTGCGCAGTTGTGATCTTGTGGAGGACGCTACTTAATGTGTTGTATTTTTTAAAAGACCACGATCGCTTTCGACGGTACTGCGGCTCCTTTCCACCAGGCTCCGATCCCCCATGTACAGCATTCGACTGATTTGCCGATTTTCAGTACTGTAGTTTTCCTTGATGAATGTTGCCGGCAGCATCTTTTGCGGTGCGCTTTTCTTCATGCGCTTGAGCTTTATGTGTTTACAGCCCGCCCGAATCACCGATTGTACCGCCGCTTCCGTGACTGCTTTACAAGCCCTGACTGCAAGAATCTTTGGCTGCCCCCTTTTCTGGGTGACCCCTTTTCAGACCCTTGGTCCATTTTTACGTCGAGTGCGATTTCTGCTTGACCCCTTAATAGACCCGTGTCACGATAACGTCGCAAATTGAAATACGAACGGAAGTCCGTGAAAATCGGACGCGGTCGCGCCGCTGTAATCGGCTACGAACACCCAATAGGCCACTCTGCAAGGGGAAGGCGGGTCAGTAGGTCTGAAGCCGTAAGCCAGAAGACGTTGTTTTTCGTTTAAAACCTCCGCGATAGAGGGCGTCTACGCAGGCCTTCTCTTTTGGGAAGGCATTTTTTGTCTCTCCATGGCGGAATAACAATGTCCCGCGTTCGGGCGATGGAGATAGCAAATGAAAACATGGGTGATGTGTGTGGCCGTCTTTCTGGCGGTGTCCGGGTTGATCGTACAGGCCGACCTTATGGCAGATGTTGAAGATCTGTCCCTTCCTTATAATTCGTATTGGAATGGTTCTGACCTGTCCGGCGGATTTTACAGCCAGAGTATATTCTTTCATAACCACTATAATACAACTTGGTTCTCGTGGAGTGGTGCGGCCTATTCCAGCGTAAATGATACGAACACCGTCGGCTGGGGCAACCAATACGCGGTGTTCAGCCCGGGAACCGGAGTCGGGGGGACCGGTGCCTATGTCATTGTATATGACAGTTGGGATGCGGACAGGATTGATCTTCCAGGGCCCTCCCTAGTGAAGGGTTTTTATATCAATAACACGACCTATGCGGCGCTCGACATGCTCTATGGTAGCGGTTTTTCCACCAATTTCGGAAGGGCAACGGGTGACTATCCCGATTGGTTCCTGCTGACGGTCTCGGGAGTGGATCGTGACGGTAATGAAACCGGCACGAAAGAGTTTTACCTTGCGGACTACCGCTTTACCAATAACGCCAACGACTATATTGTGAGTGAATGGACATGGCTGGCCCTGACCAATCTCGGCAACCAGGTCAAGAGTCTTCATTTTACACTCTTTTCTTCTGATACCGGCGAATGGGGCATGAATACACCAGCCTATTTTGCCATGGATGAACTGTTGATCCATCCAAGCTATGCCCCCGCCGCCGGACAGAGTAATTCCACGGCGATTCATATGGATTCTCCCGCCTTTGTCGGGTGGGCTTCAGGATACACCAATTATTTCGTAGGGACTGATTGCGCTGCTGAATGGCAGGTGCCTACCAATGCTCTTGGAAAAGCACAGGGCAATTCCTATGATATTGTATCTCTGGGTCGCGGAGGCGAAATCACGCTTTCTTTTGATGGGGGTATCCAGGACGGGCCTGGCGCAGATTTCGCCGTTTTTGAGAATAGCTTTTCCGATACATTTCTTGAACTGGGCTGGGTGGAAGTGTCGAGCGACGGCTCCCATTTTTTCCGCTTTGACAACCACTCCGAGGTGCCGGCACCCGTGGGCGGCTTTGGAAGTCTGAGCACAACCAATATCACCGGTTTTGCCGGTAAGTATAAACAGGGCTATGGCAGCCCGTTTGATTTGGCTGAGCTGGCCGGTGTATCGTCCAATCTGGATATAAGCGATGTCAGGTATGTAAAGCTGGTTGATATTGTCGGCGATGGTTCGGCTACCGATACGTTTGGCTCTGTCATCTATGATCCGTACCCCACTTCGGGTTCCGCTGGTTTTGACCTGGATGCGATCGGCGTCATAAATTCGCCGTCTTTTCACAGGATTACCATCACTGCCGACACGAACGGCGTCGTAACCCCGGATGGCGGGTCTGCGGGTTATATCCATGTCGGAACGGGCAGCAATATCAGTTTTACGATGACGCCTTCCGCTCATCACCATATTGATGATGTGCTAATCAACAGTGTTTCCATCGGCGCTACCAATGCATATGACTTTGTAAACGTCCAAAGCAGTCAAACCTTTGAGGTATGGTTTACGATTGATCAGTTCACGATCTCGGTTTCCAATAATACCTATGGGTCTGTCACGCCGGGCGTTGCCATCGTCAACTATGGTGAAAACGGATATTTCACATTCAGCCCCGACCCATGGTATACAACCGATACTGTTCGTATAGATGGACAGCCGGCCGCCTTTACAAACGGAGGTATGACCGTCCTGTCGGTGACCAATGATCGACAACTGGAAGTGCTCTTTGGCGCCGACACCACCAGTAATAACATTCCCCTGGGCTGGCTGTCATATTATGGTTATACAAACTATGAAGCAGATGTCATGACGGACACAGATGAAGACGGATATGATGCGTGGCAGGAATTCTATGCGGGCACCGACCCCCATAACAGTACGTCTCAATTTTCCATTGTTGATGCCGGTGTGCTAAGCGGGACGAACTACGTCATATGGGTGGGCGGCACCAACGGTTCTGCGCTCCCGTTTACGGTATATGTATCGACCAATTTAATGTCGGGCTGGACAAGCGTGCCGGGTGACGTCAGCCGCAATTCTTCGGGCACCAATATGTGGGTGCAGACTAACTCGTATGGAGACGCTTCCACGCTGCTCTACCGCATCGGCATTCAGTTGCCGTAACATGCGGCCGTTCCAATCTTTGGAAAAAGGTTCGTCACCTTTTTCCAAGGATTGGAATACCCTTTCAAAAATGAGGCATGAAGCATGCGCTTTTCAAGACGCGACCAACTCAATTGTGGCAAGCGGCCAAACGGGTTTACGCTGGTTGAGCTGCTCGTCGTTCTGGCCATACTGGGATTATTGGTTTCGCTGGTGCTTCCCAGTATATCCCGAGCCCTTGAAAAGGCAAAGAGTGCCAAGTGCATGACCAACCTCAAAGCGCTGTATATTGCCAACGAAATGTTTGCCGACGATCACGGCTATTATGTTCCGGCACATAAAAACTTCCGAGCGAACAAAAACCGCTGGCACGGAACTCGGACGGGCGGGCAGGGCGAACCCTTTGACGGCTATTCCGGCCCGCTGGCCCCCTATTTGGGCGGCGCCGGGACCGTTCGGGTGTGCCCGTCTTTTCTGCACAAAAACGAGGAAGGTTTTGAGCGGTCCTGCGGGGGCTACGGCTACAACGACCGGGGGGTTGGATCCAGAGTCTATGTCGGTAAAGATGATACGCGAGGTATGGATCCAGCCGACATTGAAAACCCGTCACTCACGGTGATGTTCTGTGATACCGCCTTTAATCGCGAGAGTGGCAGGAAGCTGGACTTCCTTATCGAATATTCATTTGCCGAGGCGTATCACTTTGTCTGGGGTAATCCTCCCAGTGAAGGGGGCAAGGCCTGGCCTTCGATTCATTTCCGTCACCTGGGTCGCGCCAATGTTGTTTGGTGTGACGGCCGTGTGACATCAGAGGCTATGGAAACAGAGTACAATGACGAATTCACAGAGTACAAACTCGGCTGGTTCGGTGGGCCGGATAATACGCTGTTCGATCCCTACTGAGGCCGTTAACCGTTGATTAACCCGTCTTTCGCTATTCACCACCAAAAACGACTATTTTTGAGGGGGAAATAGGATCAGCCTGTGATGTGTGCAGTTTTCTGTCCGGCAAAGGTCTGAAGATTCAACCGTTACTATCCTGTAATCTGACAACCTCTATTTAGCCTAAATTCGGCAGTTGCTAAGTTTGCTGTAACTGCAAGACTTGAGGGCGTAACTATGCCAAAGCCCTTGTAACAAAGCAGGTGCGGCAAAATTGGCAACCCCTTATGGTTCAAAATGCAGCAAGCTCTCTTTCACCCAGCAGGTGAAAGCTATACAATCAACTAACTCCTTATTCATAAGAA
>CAYXEW010000088.1:0-10317 GCA_964464115.1 uncultured Verrucomicrobiota bacterium | reverse complement strand
AATCCACGCCGCCAGCGTTCGTTCTGAGCCAGGATCAAACTCTCCGTTGAATATCTATTTATATTTATTCAAACAGATCGCTCGCTTGCTCTAAGCGAGCACATTTAAAACTTTGATCCGCACAAGTACATCTGGCAAACCTCACCACTTCTAGTTCGAAGGGTGAGATCCTATTCAACTTTCAAAGAACATAAAAATAGCGCCTTATCACTCTGCAGCTTTTATGCTAAAGTACTGCGTGCAATAGTGGCGCTTGATTTACATCGACTCTATGTCGACTGCAATCTTCCTTGTTTATCAAGGGCGATTATTGATTCTGCCACAGCAAAAATTTTAATCAACCTTTTTTTCAAAAAACTTTTTACTGCTGTCTTCATCAAAGAACCGCCGCGATCCCCGTTACATGCCTGCTGCATGTCCTACCCTATATCGCGAACAAGGCTGGCCAATGTATTATTTTGTTTTATCCACGTCAACTTATTTATTATCTTTTTTTAAAAAATATTCGGGGCGTCTTTTCAAGCCGAACGAACCTGCTGTCAGACGGCAGAAGTCTACACTCACAGGAGGCCCTCTGCGGAACCTTTGGGCCGGCAAACGCCGCGCTTTGAGCGGTGGATAAATTCGATGAACTCGCGCACTGCGGGTTCGTCATCGGCGATCTCCCGGGCGCGTTCTGTCGCTTCCTTCACGGTTAACTGCTCGCGATAAAAAATACGAAAAGCGTTTTTTAATGCCCGCAATTGCGTCGCACTGAAACCCGCCCTTTTCAGGCCGATCACATTCAAGCCGGTCACCGTGTTGAGTGTTGAAGAGCGCGTTATACAATAGGGCGGGACATCTTTCGTCAACGAACAGTTTCCCGCAATCATGGCATAGCGTCCAATCTCAACAAATTGATGCACCCCCACATTGCCGCTCAGAAAAACATGATCGCCGATAACAGCATGCCCTCCGAGCAGGGCCGCGTTAGCCATAATGACGCCGGACCCCACGATACAATTGTGGGCGACGTGTGAAAAGGCCATCAGGTAGCAGTCGTCTCCAATCACGGTCTTTGACTCCGCAACGGTTCCCCTGTGAATAGTCACTCCTTCTCTTATCGTAACCCGGTCTCCCACCTCGACGTAGCTTTGTATGTCTTCAAATTTCAGATCCTGCGGTATATCGGCAATGACGGCTCCTGCATGAACACTACATGCATTCCCCAAACGTGCGCCTCCATACAGGACGGCATGCGGCCCGACACAGGTTTCTCTGCCTATAACGGCCCCGCTGTAAATGCAGGCATAAGGCCCCACTTCAACATCCTCGCCCAGGGTGACACCCTCTTCTATATATGCTCTCTCATGTATTGCCATAGATATCCCCGCTCTCCTGTCTATTCGAAAACTGCAACAGGTCTTTACTCAAACTCCAGCATGCCTGATTCGCGCAGGCTGATATACCCTCCATGCTCCTGTGTGGCCGTACCAATGATAATGTGATCCAGCACGGGAATCTCCATCATCCTGCCGGCCTCCAGTAATTTCCTGGTCACGCGGATATCTTCACTGGAGGGAGAAGGATCCCCGGATGGATGATTATGAGCTACAATAATGGACGCACTTCGCGCACTGACAGCCGCCCTGAACACATCTTTTGGATCCACCAGACTGGCATTTAAGGTGCCCTCGCTTATCTCAAATTTACCCGTATTTTTTACACGGTTTCTCGTATCAAGATGCAGGGTCCAAAAGACTTCTCTCTCCAGGGATCGGCTGCGCGGCATGAGAAGCGCCGCAACATCATCCGGTGTTTTTATAACCGGCTGATCACCGAGCTTTTCTTCATTCAGGCGGCGCGCCAGTTCGAGAGCCACTTTCAATGTTTGCGCCTTGACCCGCCCCACCCCGTTTACACGTGAGAGCTCTTCAATCGATGCGCGGGCAAGTCCGGTCAGCGAGCCGTACTCACGGTGCAGGTAGCGTGCCAATTCAACAACATTACACCCCCTGATTCCGGTGCGCAGCAGAATCGCCAGCAATACATCGTCCGACGCGTGTTCAACACCTTCCCGGTCCACAATCGCTCTCGGCTGCATTCTGAGCGGCATATCTTTTATACGCAACCGCTCATGATGCTCCGGGTACTGCTTTATCCTCTTCATTATTTACTCTATAAGGTTTGATGACGCCCGTTAGATTTACAGGAATTGCCGCAACTAAAAAAGCAGTTTCATGATCATACTTTTCTTCCAGCAGAGTGGCTGTACTTTTTAACAGGGCCAGCACTTTGGCCTCCCTGAGCGGCACTCTCAAATGTACAACCTGCATACGATCGCGCAGACTGTCCGCGATCAGGGCCTTACATTCATCCAATCCCGTCCCGTTAAGGGCGGAGACACAGGCGTAGTGATCAAAGCGTTTCGCCAAACGTTTAATATGCTGACGCGCCTTCGGCACATCCATTTTGTTAAAGACTGCCAGCATTTGCTTATCTGCCGCACCGATCTCATGGAGGACATTGAAAACGGCCTCTATCTGGTTTTCCACATGTGGATGAGAAGCGTCGATAACATGCACGAGCACATCGGATTCAACTATTTCTTCCAGCGTGGCTTTGAATGATTCCACCACTCCATGCGGTAATTTACGTATAAAGCCTACGGTGTCCGTTATCAGTATGGGGGGGTGATTCGGCAGGTCGAGTTGGCGGGTGGTCGGATCCAACGTCGCAAACAGTTTATCATAAGCCAGTACATCAGCCTCGGTCAGCCTGTTCAAAAGGGTGGATTTGCCGGCATTGGTGTAACCAATAAGGGAGAGGACGGCCCATCCGTGCCGCTTTCGGCCCCGCCGCTGCTCAGCTCTTCTTCTCCTGACATGTTCCAATTCTTTTTTTAGTCTGACAATACGTTCTTCAACCCGGCGGCGGTCCACTTCAATCTGCTGTTCGCCGGGACCCCGCAGGCCTATACCTCCCCGCTGGCGTTCCAAATGTGTCCACATTCGGCGCAAGCGCGGCAGTATATACTGCATCTGGGCTAATTCGATTTGCAGACAACCCTCGCGCGTACGGGCATGCTGAGCGAAAATATCCAATATCAGCTGTGTTCGATCCAACACCTTGACTTTGATAATGCGCTCCAGATTTCGGCCCTGAACAGCAGACAGATCATCATCAAAAATGACGGTGGTAACGCGCTCTTCCTGTACGCGCTGAGCTATTTCCTCAGCCTTGCCTGAACCTATATATAAGCCCGGATGAGGTTTTTCACGTTTGCAAATGAAGCGACCTTTTACATGACCGCCTGCTGTCTGTGTTAAATGCGAAAGTTCATCGAGGTAATCATTAACTTCCCATTCCCGCATGCCTGAGAGCTGTGTACCGACCAGCAACACGCTGTCCACCGCATCTTTATATTCTGAGTTTTGTGGGTCCATATTTTTTCATGATGGCCTCCACGGCCAAGACAATATGCTCGAGAGGTTGCCCCATTTCAATAAAAATCCAATGCACGGAGGCCTGGTTGCGAAACCATGTTCGCTGCCGTTTAGCGAGCTGCCTGGTTCTGAGCACGGTCTTGTCGATCGCTTCATGCCGAGATATCGACCCCTTCAGCACCGCAGCAGCTTCCCGATATCCGATAGCCTGCAGTGCGGTCGATGAAAGAACCTCGTTTTTTTTCAGTAGCGTTTCTGTTTCTTCCAGCAAACCGCTTTCATACATATAATGAACGCGCATTTCGATTTTTTTATGATGCATGGCGCGCTCCATATCCAGGCCTATCATCCTGGCTTTGAGGCATCTCTCCTGAACCCGATGTCCGGTATATCCCTGCTTTGCAAGCTCATAAGCTCTGATTAACCGCCTCGGATTATGAGGATCCTGAACCGTTTGAAAAACGGTGGGATAGTGTTCACGCAAATATGCGGACAGGGCTTCCACACCCAGTTCTTTCACGTAGGCTTCGGCCTCTTTGCGTAACACGCTATGTGCAGACGGCATGAGATCGAGGCCATTTGTCAGACTCCGGATATAGAGCCCCGTCCCCCCGGCAATCATCAAATGCCTGTGCGATTTGATAAAGTTCGAAACATGCTGCACATAGAGGCCAGCATTAAACTCCTCGCCGGGCTCAACCAGGTCAACACCTCCGTAAGGGATCTCCCGCATCATTTCCTGTGAAGGCTTTGCAGTCCCGATATCCATACCCCTGTAAACCAGCATGGAATCGGCAGATAAAACACCCCACTCCCGGGATGCGGCAACAGCATGCGCCACATCCGTCTTTCCTGTTGCTGTAGGGCCGGCTATAATATAGGCGGAGCAATCCATCACGATCCATCTTCTTCGAGTGTCTGACGTTTTTACAGGTAGAGAAAACCGGCAACTAGCCTGCATTATGCACGCGTTCAAAATATTGTAGCTGCGAGACGCCAGAGGTGCTGCTGTAATTTTCTACCGCAAGCCTCTGGAAACGAAGCAGATGCGGCATTTTCAACGCGCCCTGTGGGTGAAAAATGCCGTTGCCTCATGTGCAGGGTTGCGATATTGATTTCAAATCCTATTTTCAGGTATACTATTCATTACTCATTGCTATTAATTACATTACATTCGTTATGGCGTTTTTTATGAATAATGCAGGCTAGTGGTTACCGGCGATGTGGTCTTTTTTATCGGTCATCAAAAAAGTGGACAGCATATACAAACCGACACCGGTGCAAATGGCGCTGTCCGCCACATTAAAGGAAGGCCAGTGATAGTGACCCACGTAGAAATCTAGAAAATCAATAACCCATTCATAACGAATGCGATCCAGCACATTTCCTATGATCCCGCCCAGCATCAGTCCGTAAGATACGGCATGAAGCCGAGTCTCGGCGATAAACGATTTCCTGAAAATGAGCAATGCCAGAATGACGACAATCGACAATACAATAAGCCATTTATTCTGGCCACTCAGCATGCCCCAGGCAGCGCCTGTATTCCGGAGATAGGTCAAATTAAAAAAACCGGGAATCACGCTCACTTGTTCATCTAAAATAAAATGCCGCAGTATCCACTGTTTGGTAGACTGATCAAGAACAGTTACTGCGACACATATGACAAAGCTGAGCATGAAACCTCTATTGATAAACCCACCGCACTACAACAGCGGGCTATTCGTCGGATACAAACGATGACACCGGCGCGCGGAAGCTCCCGCCAAAAGGCTTATAGCGAACCCGGCCGCGTTCGATCTCGGATTGCGCCTCGACACTCAGGCGCGCATGGGGCAGCACCTTCAGGCGCTCCATTTCAATCGGATCGCCCGTCATTTCACATATGCCGTATGTTTTGTTTTCAATGCGCCTCAACGCCTCATCAATTTCATACAGAATATCCTGTTCACTACTGAGCAGGTTTAAGGCAAATTCACGGTCAAAATTCTCGTTACCCTCATCACCGGAGTCCGGCACATCCCGCTGAACATCCTTCAAATTACCACCGGAAAGAAAGTTGATTTCCCCCATGATTCTTTCTCTAAGCTCCAGCAGACGGTCTTTGAAGTCTCTCAATTCCTTAGCCGAAAGAATAGTTTTCCTTCGCTTAGTCTTTGGAGCCGAAGCATCTTTATCAGATGTTTTCCTATTTACCGGCTTCTTCACAGGCACGTTCTTAACGACCTTCTTTGAAGACTTCCCATGGACGCTTTTTGGGGAGGCTTTTCTTACAGCCTTATTGACACCTGGCGATTTCTTTACGGCGGCACTTTTCTTTGCAGTCGATTTTTTTGCAGCCTTCTTTTTGGGGGGTGCTTTTTTAACCGGCACTGCTTTTTTTGCTGACGCCTTCTTTTGCACAGAGGTCTTCCTTTTAGCTACAGCCTTCTTTTTAGCTGGCGTCTTTTTGCCGGCGACAGGCTTCACAGTACCTGCAGACTTTTTCTTAGCGGCAACTTTATTTTTTACTGCAGAGGCTTTCTTCTTGACAGCCTTAGCCGCCGATTTGGCTCTGACTGTCACGTTCTTTTTAGTCACAGCCTTTTTCTTCACCGCTTTCTTTTTTGCTGCCATCACAAATCCCCAATTCTATTGTCCCGTTTCATAGTCTTTCTAGCTAAAGAAGCGAGGGTAGTTACCACATGCAATCACTCATGTCAACCTGCCAATGCGCTATTTCTTTATCGGAAAAATCGCGATACGGCAGACCATACCATTTATATCCTTCTCTTCTGCATCATGGACCGTCACGTCAGACACCCTTTTTAAACCGAGAGCCAAGACCTCATTTTGAATGTAGTCCGCGTGCTCTTCAATAGCCTCGCTCAGTTCGTCATCAGCACCATAATGAACCGTAATGCGCTGTGTCACATCATACGATTCATCTTTACGCATATTCTGAACTTTATTAATAAACTCACGTGCAAGACCCTCCCTCACCAGCTCCCTGGTCAGGTTTGTTTCAATGGCCACAACCAGTGACCCCTCTGAGAGCACCGCGACTCCCTCCTTTGGAATACGTTCAATAACCACATCTTCGGGAAACAGTTCCGTCGGCTGTCCGCCCACTTCAATCTGAATTTTATTTCCATTGAGAAGTTGCTCCATATCAGCCGCAGGCAGCCGTCCAATAATAGTGGCCACGTCCTTCACTTTTCCGCCCCACCGGGGACCCAGATGTCGAAAATTGGCCTTGGCCTTCAGCACGGCCAGACCGGATTCATCTTCACTGATCCATACGTGCCTTACATTCAGTTCATCTGAAATAATATCAGCCATGGATTCTATTAAACTTAACCTTTCGGAATCGCGGCACACGACGTGCAGGCCCTGCAGTGGCTGACGAACTTTAATCGTATATTCAGACCGGAGCTGTCGCCCCATGCCGACGACCTTCATCACATCGCCCATCTGCTCTTCAAGCTGTTGGTTGCGATATTGTTTTTGCGAATGAGGAAAATCACATAAATGAACGGACAACGGCATGTCCTCTGTTCTTAAATTGCGATAAATGGACTCACTGATAAACGGCACAAATGGCGCAGCAACCTTTGAAAGTTCTAAAAGCACTGTATACAGGGTTTTGTATGCCTGTTTCTTATCGACATCATCTGAAGACTTCCAAAACCGGCGGCGACTCCTGCGAATATACCAGTTTGTCAAATCCTCAATAAAGCGCACAAACGGGCGAATGGCTTTTTGAAGATTATAGCTGTCCATCGCCTCAACCACTTCTTCAAACAAGCGGTCTAATGAACTCATAATCCATTGATCAAGCACATGATCACTGTCGCATTCAGCGGCAGAGGGGCGCCATCCGTCAACGCGTGCATAGGTGATAAAGAAGCTGTAGGCATTCCACCAGGGAATCATCAGATGGCGCAGAGCGTGTTTGACACCATCCTCGGTAAAACATAAATCTTCTGCTTTCACAACGGGTGAATGGATAAGATAGAGCCGAAGGGCATCAGCGCCATAGGCATCCAGCATATAGGTGGGATCCGGATAGTTTTTCAGACGCTTACTCATTTTCCGACCGTCTTCTGCCAGCACGAGTCCATTGACAATTACATTCCGGTAACAGCTCTTTTTGAAAAGAGCTGTCGACAAAATGAGCAGTGTATAGAACCAGCCGCGCGTCTGATCCAAGCCTTCTGCTATAAAGTCAGCGGGAAAGAAAGATTCGACATGTTTACTATTTTCAAACGGATAATGCTGCTGAGCATAGGGCATTGAACCGGATTCGAACCAGCAATCGAGTACTTCGGGGGTGCGGCGATATCGGGCGGTCCCTTTTTCAATTACAATATCATCCAATATATGCTTATGAAGGTCATCGACTCGGTGACCGGAGAGCTTCTCAAGCTCATCAATCGAACCGACACAAATCATGTCATCCGGATCCTGTTCATTAATCCAGACCGGTATACAGGAACCCCAATAGCGGTTGCGGCTGATATTCCAGTCCTTGGCATCTTTCAACCAGTTGCCAAAGCGCTTTTCACCCACATAATCGGGCATCCAGTGTACGGTGGCATTATTTTCGCTCAGCTCCTGCCGCAAGTCCTCGACGCGCACATACCAGGCATCAATAGCGCGGTATATAATCGGTGTATCCGTTCGTTCACAGAACGGATAGCTGTGCTCTACGGTCGCGTGATGCACCAGCTTACCCTCATCCTTCAGACGTCGGATAATGGCTTTATCAGCATCCTTGCAGAACTGTCCTTCATACTCGACGACCGGGGGTGTAAACTGGCAGTTATCATCCAATGGATCCACCAGCATTATTCCGTGGCTTGAACACACTCTGAAATCGTCCTCACCGTAAGCAGGAGCCAGATGAACAATTCCGGTTCCATCTTCCGTGCTTACAAAGGCATCCGTCAAAACGGTAAAGGCCTTTACCGTATCACGATAATATGAAAAGAGTGGTTCGTAGGTACAGCCTTCCAGGTCCCGCCCCTTGAAACATCTGACCACATCATATTGATCAGGGTCTTTATAATAGGCCTCGACTCTTGCGGAAGCCATTATGTAAACCGATTTATCGCACTTATCATAGAGTGCCCTGTAATCAATATCCGGACCCGCACAGATGGCCAGATTGCCGGGAAGCGTCCAAGGCGTTGTCGTCCACAACAGGGCGTAAACATCGCCATACGGCCCTTCTATATCCATCCCTTGCAGTTTAACCCTGACGGTAATAGCGGGGTCTTGCACCTGTTTATAATTGCTGCCGGCCTCAAAATTAGACAACGGTGTAGTCAGCTTCCAGCTGTAAGGCATAATGCGATAAGAGCGATAAATACGCCCCTGATCCCACAACTGGCGAAACACCCACCAGATGGTCTCCATAAAAGACGTATCCATGGTCTTATAACCATTGTCGAAATCGACCCACCGCCCCATCCTGGTGACGGTCTTACGCCATTCTTCCACATATTGGAGCACCATGGACCGGCACTGCTCATTAAAGACATCGACACCTCGCTCCTTGATGGCTGCTGAACCGGCCAAACCGAGGGCCTCCTGTGCCAGGGCCTCAATGGGCAGGCCGTGACAGTCCCAGCCAAAACGCCTCTCGACACAATGTCCGCGCATCGTCTGGTAACGAGGAATAATATCCTTAATGGTGCCAGCCAGCAAGTGTCCATAATGAGGCAAACCCGTCGCAAAAGGGGGGCCATCATAGAAGACATAATGCTCGGCGTCTTTCCGAAGAGCCAATGATTTTTCGAAAACATCCTCCTCTTGCCAAAACTGGAGGATTTGCTGCTCCATTTCAGGGAAACTGATCTTGTTGGATACTTCTTTAAACATACACACATCTACCTGTTCGAGGCTGCACACATACGGCCGACACACGTGACATATGCCTTCATTTTTTTCATGCAAGCGGCCTGCTAAGCGTGATACGCTATCGTTGCATACAAAGTAAATCAAGAAGATAGTCGATGGATATATCGGCAAAAGAGAGGGGTTCAATAATGTATATATACCAAAAAAGGGCCGCTACATGTGCAAGGTCACTTGCTCTTCATGTAGTCATCGGTCTACTTTTTAGTACCGTGGCCTATGGCGTCATAGACGGCCATACCTACCTTTGGGGCATGAGACCCGAGGGCTCTGCAAAAATCAGCCTGGGATCTTCTGAAGGAAGCTTGGTTGACATCAATGATGACCTGGGTTACGGCGATGAAATGATTCGTGGCGTCCAGCTTTTTCTGGGCGGAACGCACCAGCTCGGCATGGAGTATGTTGAAATGAGGGTCAGCGCCGGCAATACGATGGAACGCAATATTGTATTCAACGGTATTACGTTCCCCGTACAAACCGATGTTACCTCATCCATGGATGCAACATTCCTGAAACTGTTATATCGGTATGAAGCCCGGTTACCGCTCCTGAGAGCGGGTCTTATCACAGGAATACAATATATCGATTTTTATGCAGAGGCGGAAGCCAAAACAGTGGGAGCAACAAGTGCTGATACATGGTTCATTCTTCCTTTATTCGGTGCATACGGCGCCATTGACATCATCCCCATGCTGGAATGCAACGGCGACATTGTCATTTCTGACTGGGAATACGAGGGGACAAAGGCACTATTTTATGACATGAATGCGCGGATTCAATGGGAACCGACACCCCTCATTCATGCCGGATTAGGATATCGATATATCTATATTGACGGAAACGATGATTCATCTGACATATCAGTCGATATGAATTTTTCGGGTCCGTTTATTTATGCGGGTCTGACCTGGTGACATGCTTTTCAGCGAATTTGTGTGGAGCGGGAGACCGGGATCGAACCGGCGACGTTCAGCTTGGGAAGCTGACATTC
>CAYXEW010000087.1:0-10473 GCA_964464115.1 uncultured Verrucomicrobiota bacterium | reverse complement strand
GGCACGGGGCGATCGGTTGACGAGAGCGGCGACGAGAGCGGATAACGAGGAGAGATTCACCAAATCGTTCACCCATCTCGTCGCCGCTCTCGTCAACCGAAAATACTCTGAGGGGTCACTCTGAGGGGTCAGCCCTCAAAATAGAAAATAAGGAATTGGAAGATATTGAACCGTATATGAACGTATATGAACATATATGAGGGGGGAATGGAAGAGGGGTGACAAAATCATGGATAGCAAAATCATTTTTTTGACCAGGAGAGGGCCACGGCTGTTATGTGGAGGGTCGCGTTTCACCGCGAGTGAAGAATCAGAAAAAATGAATATTTTTATTGAAACTGAACGATCGTTCAGTAATATTGGTGGCAGTGTCAGGAGTACGTTATGCCTAGATCAATTAACTTAGGACAGAAACTGGAATTGCTGCGGGGTTTTTATAAACACGAGCGCCGCCTGCCGGGATATACTGAAATGATGGCGCTGTTTGGCTACCGGTCGAAAAATGCGGTATTCGGTCTGCTGCAGCGTTTACAGGAATACGGTTATCTGGAAAAAAATTCGCATGGGAAGCTCGCTGTAACCGACAAACTCATTGGGACCATTAAGTTGCTGGGTTCGGTGCAGGCGGGTTTTCCCTCTCCTGCGGAAGAGGAACTCGTCGATACACTCAGCCTCGATGAACTGCTTGTAAAGCGCCCCGAGGCCACATTTATGCTGACGGTCAGCGGGGATTCTATGATCGATGCCGGAATCCAGCCGGATGACATGGTTTTAGTGGAGCGGGGCCGGGTGCCAAAAACAAATGACGTAGTGGTGGCCCAGGTTGATGGGGAGTGGACACTGAAATATTTTGTAAAAAACGGTCAGGAGGTTTGTTTGGAGCCGGCCAACCGTAATTATCAGACAATACGTCCGCGGCGCAGCCTTTCGATAGGCGGAGTCGTTACAGCCGTTATAAGAAAATACAGATAGAGAAGGAGATGCTGGATATGAATAGTGCCATACTTCAATTTGAACAGTTGCCGTCCTGGCGTGCCGCTCGGGAGGTTATGAACGATGTGTACCGTTACAGTGGAACGGTTACCTTTTCGCGGGATGCCGGATTATGCGATCAGTTGCGCACAGTGTCCTGGTCTGTTATGAGTTGTCTGGCCAAAGCCTTTGAAGCCCCGTCCCGGCGCGAGTCGCGTCGGCAATACAGTAATGTCCCGGGCATTTGCGGCGAACTGAAATCAAAACTATATACGGCCCTTGACCAAGACTATATCAGCCGTGCCGAGTTTATTGAAGTCAGCAAAAAAATTGACCGCGTTCAGCAGTTGGTGCAACGTCAGCCGTTGCGCCGTCGGGTGCAGCGGGACAGGGCGGGGACCTCTATCTTCAGAATGCCGTTTCTGAGGCGTGTTGCGGTCTTGTGAAGCCTTTTACACTTGCAACTTTTCCGATGGCGGTGATGCATTTTGATGGAGACGCCTTCTTTACATCCGTCGAGCAGGCCGTTCACCCCTCCCTGAGGAATCGTCCGCTGGTAACCGGTAAAGAGCGCGGCATTATTGCCTGCGCCAGCTATGAGGCCAAAGCGCTCGGTATCAGAAGAGGCGTTTCTCTCCACGAGGCCCGCAAGCGTTGTCCGGGCCTTGTGGTGCTGCCCAGTGATTATGAAACATACAGCCTCTTTTCAAAACGCATGTTTGAAATCGCCCGCCGTTATACGCCGATGGTCGAGGAATACTCTATTGATGAGGGTTTTGCCGACCTTGCGGGGCTCAGACGGGTTTTCCATATGTCGTATGCCGGCATCGCACAGCAATTTCAGCAGGCTATACAGAGGGAGCTTGGCCTGACCGTATCCGTCGGCCTTTCACTCTCTAAAAGCCTGGCCAAACGGGCTTCCAAATACCGAAAACCCAAGGGGTTCACAGCTGTGTCAGGCCGTTACATACACCTATTGCTGGAGCGGACGCCCCTAGAACAGGTCTGGGGCTTTGGTCCTAATACGGTTGAATTACTCAGAAAAAGCGGCCTGCATACGGCGTTGGATTACGTGCAACAACCCCGGGCATGGGCTCAGGAAAAAATGGGGAAGACGGGGGTGGAATTGTGGCGAGAGCTGCGCGGGGAGTCCGTCTATCCTGTCGAAGTGGAGGAAAAGTCTTCTTTTGCCTCTATCAGTAAATGCAAAACCTTTAGCACCCCTTCCGCCGATCGGGATTTTGTCTACGCCAAACTGGTGCGCAACCTGGAATCGGCTTGTATTAAAATGCGCCGCCACCACCTGTGCACCCGGGATGTCGTCGCTGTGTTGCGTCAACAGGATTATGAAAAAGAGGCCGGAGCCTGCCGCCTCAACCGCTGTACTTCGGCCACGGGCGAGCTGTTGCCGGCGATCCGGCATATATTTGAAAATCTGTTCTGTCCCGGAAAAACCTACCGGGCGACGATGGTCGTGTTGCGGGGATTGAAAACCGAGGGAGCCAGCCAGCTTGATTTATTTGAAGATCACATAGCCGTTGAGCGACTGAATGAGGCCGCAAAGGTTATGGACAGGGTGAATTCGGTATATGGAAAACATGCCCTGAGTCTGGGGCCTTCACTGTATCTTCCGGGGCATCGTATTACTGAGCGCGATGACCTTCCCTGGCGAAAAGAAGCCCTTTTGAAGGGGGAGGGTGAACGCAGGCGCATCGGCATCCCGAGGCTGGATATACAGGTCTGACCGTCCCTCACCGGAACTGCCGTCCTTCCTTATGTTTACAAAGTGTGGCAGAGCGTATTAAAGAGCCAGTTTTTCGCTCAGCGTTGTAATGCGCTGTTTGGCATCTTCGCGCTTAACAGCCATAGCCAGCGCTTTCCGGGTGCCCACTAGAACGACCAGCTTCTTTCCCCGGGTCAGGGCCGTATAGATCAGGTTGCGCTGCAACATGATAAAATGCTGCGTGTGGACTGGAATAATAACACAGGGGAATTCACTGCCTTGGCTTTTATGTATGGTTATCGCATAACAGGGTGTCAATTCGTCCAGTTCCTGAAAACTGTAGTAGACGCGCCGTCCGTCAAAGTTGACCACGATATCCTGTTCGCTGAAATCGATGTGATCAATCACACCCATATCACCATTGAACACATCTTTGTCGTAGTCGTTTTCCAATTGCATTACTTTGTCACCCATTCGATAGGTAATGCCAAAACGCTGCACTTCTTCTCCGGAAGGATTTATCCGATCCTGCAACATGAGGTTCAAGTTCATGGAACCCAGTTGCCCTTTTCTCATCGGAGACAGAATCTGGATATCGCGCATAGGGTTTAAATGATATTTTTTAGGAATCGTTCGGGATGCCATTTCCACGATGCGCTGTGCGGCCGCTTCAGGATCTTCGATTTGTGCAAAGTAAAAGTCCGAGCGATCCTCTTTTTCCGGGGTGATCGGCATGGAGCCTTCATGGATGCGGTGAGCATTGATGATAATATGGCTCTCGGCCGCCTGGCGAAATATATGGGAAAGAATGCTGACGCTAAAACGGCCGCTGGCGATCAAGTCCTTTAAAACGGTGCCGGGGCCAACAGACGGAAGCTGATCGGCATCTCCCACCATGATGAGTGCCGCATGCCGGGGAATCGCGCTGATCAGATGTGCGGCCAGGGGGAGATCTATCATGCTGCACTCATCCACGATAAAAATATCACCGCTCAGCGGCGTCTCGGCATTAAAACGGAAAGCTCCTTTGCCCGGATCAAAGGCGAGGGTTCGATGAATGGTCTTGGCTTCTTTGCCGGACGTCTCCGTCATTCGTTTAGCGGCCCTTCCCGTCGGCGCGCACAGGACCACTTTCAGCTTTTTGGCTTCCAGTATTTTGATAATGGCATTGATGACCGTCGTCTTGCCGACTCCGGGACCGCCGGTGATGATGAGAAACTTTTCTGTGACGGCATGCCGTATGGCCTCCACCTGCGCCGATGCCAGTTGCAGACCCGTTTGTTTCTGCACCCATTCAATGGCTTTGTCAAAATGGATGGCCGGGCAGGGGTGGGGGGCCTCCGTGAGTCTGATGAGATCGTAGGCCACTCTCTCTTCCGCCCGGAACAGACTACTCAAGTAGATGAGCGGTTTTCTTTCAATTAGCCGACCCTGTTCCAGCCCGTGTTGCAGGGCCTTTTCAATAATGCCGCCCTCAATTTCCAGTATTTCACGGGCGAGTTCGATGAGATCATCCCGGGGATAGGCACAATGCCCATCCTGGGTCAACTCAAAGAGGACGTGTTCGATACCCGCCCGGGCACGCAATTCACTGTTTCGCGCAATGCCCAGTGAGGCCGCCACCTGGTCGGCCATTTTGAAACCGATCCCTTTGATGTCGCGCGCCAGCCGGTAGGGATCTTCCTCCACTTTTCGAATGGCCTGTTCGCCATAGGTTTTATAAATCCGGAATGCGCGTGTTGTGCTCACATTGTGTACGAGCAGAAAAGCCATAATTGACCGAATGGATTGGGTCTCATTCCAGCTCTCTTTTATAAGCAGCCGCCGCTTTCTGCCGATCCCGTCCACCTGTTCGAGCCGCGCCGACTCTTTGTCGATAATGTCGTATGTGTCTTTGCCGAAATGGTCGACAATTTTGGATGCATAGACGGGCCCGACTCCTTTGATCAGTCCGGAGCCCAGAAATTTTTTCATACCGGTAGGTGAGTCGGGAGGGTTGGATTTCAGTTCGCGCGCCTTGAACTGCTTTCCATGCTTTTTGTCTAGTATCCATTCCCCCTCGGCGACGACCCACTCGCCCGGCACAATCTGGGGAACTTTGCCGATCAGTGTAACCCGTTCGCGATGACCTTTGGCATTGATTTTGAGGACGGCAAAACCGGAATCTTCGCTGTGAAAGGTGACAATCTCGACCGATCCTTCGATGTGTTCTGATATGCCCGATTTCTCCATGCGGTAAGTATTAACGTTTCATTATTCCAATGACAATAGAAATCACTTGCGTTGACCGAGCCGTGTCTGTATCTTTTGCAGTCCGGTAATTCTACGCACGGGTGGTGGAATGGCAGACACGCCAGGTTGAGGGCCTGGTGGCCGATTTAGGCCGTGCGGGTTCGACTCCCGCCTCGTGCACCATGCCAGAGTTACCGCCATGAAGTGGCACGGGCGCAGCGTTTACCACGCCGCAGCGTGTCAGGATGCATGGTGTCAACATCTCTCTGTGTGCAAACGACTCTTAACTGAAAGACAGGTGTCATTGAAAATGAGTATGAAAACCAATGAGAACAGATTAGTCAGAATGGCTGTTCAGGGGCAGGTGATTCATCCCAGGTGTTACGGGTGGGAAGTGACCCATGATGGGTCTGCGGCATTCCTTCCCGCCGTTGGCGGCATCACCTATAATATCAAGGTGGGTGACCCCGCTTTCGGATGGGTTGCGGATCATCCGGAGCCCGGCGTAAGCTTTACGGCGTCCAGAGATCGTTTGAAAGATAATCCCAACAAGGCCTTCAATGCCTTTTCCTGCATTGGAAACAGGGTGCGCCTGATAAGCGGTTCCGCAGCGGGAAAAACGGGTGTGGTGACAGGCCATCACGGCGGCGTTGAGCATGTGATGGTGGATTTTTCTGATGATGTGCTGAAGAAGATGACCGAGGATGACAAGATTCTCATCGAATGCTTTGGAACAGGTCTCGTTGTAGAGGAAGTGCCCGATGTGATGATCTTTGCTCTGGACCCCTCCTTGTTTAAAAAGTGGGGTGTGAAGCCGGCGCAGAAGAACAGTCTTCAAATACCCGTTACCGCTGAAATTCCGCCCGAACTGATGGGGGCCGGCGTCGGGGAGTTTGAAAATTACAAAGGTGACTTCGACGTGCAGACACAGGATGAAAAAACCATCCGGAAGGTCGGGCTGGATCAACTCAGACTGGGTGACTTTGTGGCATTAAAAGACCAGGATTGCCGCTATGGCGTCGGGTACAGGAAGGGCTCGATGAGCATCGGTATTGTCGTTCACGGCGATTCGCGTCTGTCCGGCCACGGTCCGGGTGTGCGGGTCGTCATGTCGGGCAAGGCCTCCCAGTTGCGGCCGGTCATATCAGATACAGCCAATCTGGCTCAATGCCTGGGCATTGGACGTTATCGGGGCACCCGCCGTTCAGGATGAGCGCCGGCATAGAGAAGAAGCTGCGGCTTTTTTTTGGTCACCGCAGGGCATACATTCGGATGCTTTGCAGAAGACCTCGATTATCGAAAGCGGCTGTAAACGGTATACCCATTAAATAATGATTGTACAGGTTTACGGCTTTTTGTTATGCTTATGCCTGTTAAATGGGAGAAATATACATGAACGTACCGCAGCAGTTAAAATATACGAAGACGCACGAGTGGGTTAAACAGGATGCCGAAATACTCACCGTTGGTGTTTCTGATTTTGCCCAGCACCAATTATCGGATTTAACGTTTGTCGAACTGCCGGAGGTCGATCGTGAAGTGATGGCTGAAGAGGAAGCCGCTGTCGTTGAATCGGTCAAAGCCGCTTCCGATGTTTTCACACCCGTATCCGGCACTATTATCGAAGTGAACGAACGTCTGGCAGATGAGCCCGAACTGGTCAATAGAGATCCCTATGGCGAAGGCTGGCTCTTCAAGATGACGCTTGGCAATCAGGACGAAGTAGATGCGCTTCTTTCAGCAGAAGCCTATGCCGCGATGATTCCGTCTGAATAAACAGAGGGGCGAACTTTTTTTCTCATGCACGCCCACGCCATTGTATTCACCCGCCCCCTTTCCTATGAAGAGGGCCTCGACCTGCAGCACCATTTTCATGCCGCCCGTCTGGAAGACCGAGTAGATGACGTACTGCTTGTTTTACAGCATGAACCCGTTGTGACGCTGGGTCGTCGGGGACGGGATAACTACCTACTGCTTTCAAAGGAGGAATACGAGCGCCGTGGTATTGCTTTGCATACGGCCTCCCGCGGCGGCGACGTGACCTTTCATGCGCCCGGACAGTGGGTCCTCTATCCCATTTTGAAACTGGGTGTGAATGAAGCCGACGCCCACGGCTACCTGGAAAACCTCGAAGAGATTGCCATTCGCACCGCCGCCGATTTCAATGTCAGCGCCCGTCGCGTCAAAGGAAAGTCCGGAGCCTGGACGGATGCGGGCAAAATTGCCGCTATTGGTTTTCACATCAAACGATGGGTCACCCTGCACGGTATGAGTTTTAACGTCAACCTTGACTTGTCAGGGTTTCAGACAATTGTGCCCTGCGGGTTGGAAGGCGATCCGGTGGCCTCTCTCCAAACGGTGTTGGGTGAGCAAACACCTTCCATGCGCGATGTGTGCGATTCGCTACTGCAACACTTCCAGGCCGTTTGCGACCGCCAACTGGCTGTTCACAGGACAGAAGGAGCGTTGCCCGAACTGACGGATCGAGGGGGTTCCGAACTGTGAAAATTGTGTGTGCTTCCAGTGTGTTCATGAGCCGTCCCTTTTTTCAGACCATCGGCGATGTCGAGATCGTTCAGGATGAAGCGATCACCCGCGATCACGTAAAGGATGCCGCCGCCCTGATCATACGTTCTAAAACGCCGGTTACATCCGAGCTGATTGCGGATACGGCCCTGCAGTTTGTGGGGACGGCGACGGCGGGATATGACCATGTGGATGTCGCTGCAGTCGAAGCACTCGGCGTCGAGTGGTGTTCAGCCGCTGGCTGTAATGCCAACAGTGTGGCTGAATATATTACGGCGGCGTTACTCTGGTATGCCGCCCGCTCCGGAACGGAATTGACGGGCAAGTCGATAGCGGTTATCGGGGTTGGCCATGTTGGATCGGCGGTGGTGACCAAGGCGAAGGCGCTGGGAATGCGGGTTCTGCCGGTTGATCCGCCGCGCCAGCAACTGGAGCATCTTCCCCATTTTAAAACAATGCAGGATGCTCTGGCGGAAGCCGATGTTGTGACGCTGCACGTGCCGCTTACAGATGCCGGCTCATACGCCACCCGCCGGATGGCCGACACTTCGTTTTTTGAGCGCGTAAAGCCTGGCGCCGTCTTTATCAATGCCGCCAGAGGTGAGGTGGTCAATGAGGAAAGCCTGCTGCTTGCTGTTGAGTCCGGCGTGGTAAGTCATATGATGCTCGATGTGTGGGATCATGAACCCAACTGCAATGCTGCACTGCTCTCACGCGCCGCGGTTGCCACCCCTCACATTGCGGGTTATTCCATAGAGGGGAAGTTTAAAGGTACGCAGATGATCTATCGGGCACTGTGTGAGTACGTTGAGATTTCTCCGCACCGTATTGAGCTGGAACAACAGCCCCGGAATCGAGTACTCCCGTTAGAGGAGACCGTCGGGCTGAACCGGGACGAAAAGCTGCATACGCTTGTCCGGTATGCATATGACATCGAGGCGGACAGCCGAATACTGAAAAACCTGCAGCATGAAGCTGAAACACCGGCCGCCTTCACGCGGTATAGAAAAAACTATCCAGAGCGTCACGAATTCAGTTCTTACTGCGTAGCAGCACCCGCATCCCCCGGTTCTTTGAGATCGGTGGCAGAAGCGCTGGGTTTCAAAACCGGGTGACACCGGCCGCCTGTGCGGCCGGCTCAGATGAGGCGCGCATACTTATAGGCCGCAGCACAACTGCCTTCTGAACTCACCATACAGGGGCCGATAGCATTGTCCGGTGTGCAGCCGGCACCGAAAAGAGGGCAGTCTTCGGGGCTCAGTTTTCCTTTAATGACTTCACCGCACTTGCACCCCGTGGGAATCTTCCCGGGTTTCACATCCAGGTTGAATTTGTTCGCTGCGTCATACTGTTGATAGGCATCACGAATGCGCATGCCGCTTTGCTTGATAATACCCATACCGCGCCAGGAAGCGTCTGTAGCGACGAGATACTGATTGATAAAGTCCTGTGCTTTCCTGTTGCCGTCCGGTTTTACAACCCGGCTGTATTGATTCACCACCTCGGCTTTATGAGCGACCAGTTGTTCGGTGATACCCTTAATGCCGTACAGAATATCGAGGGGTTCAAAGCCGGCTACAACACATGGTATTGCATACTTTTCGACATAGGGAAGGTAGGCCCTGGAGCCGATGACGGCACTCACATGTGCCGGACATAAAAAGGCATCCACGGACAGGTCCGGATCGGCTATGAGGGCATCGAGAGCGGGGGGTACCAGTTTAAAAGCTGTGAGCAGGGATATGTTGTTCAGTCCTTGTCCGATAGCTTTGTCGATGATGCTGACCACCGGCCCCATGGTGGTTTCAAAGCCAATAGCGAGAAAGACCACTTCTTGATCCGGGTGATGCTGTGCCAGTTCAATGGCGTTTATCGGGGAATAGCAGACGTGGATTCGGGCTCCTTTAGCCCGGCATGCTTCAAGGGTTGTCTCTGAGCCGGGCACATGCAGCATATCGCCGAACGTGGCAATAAGCTTGCCCTCTTCGGCGAGCTTGACTGCCGCATCCACAGTGCCCGGATCGGTTACGCAAACAGGACAGCCGGGTCCGCTGACGAGGCGAATAGATTTGGGTAGCAACTGCTTGATGCCGAAGCGGGCAATGCTCATGGTGTGACTGCCGCACACCTCCATGATGCAGTGGGGGCGATCCAATTGCTCTGCAAGTTGCATGATTTCCAGCCCCAGCTCTTTTGAGGCCTCAATATTTCTAAAACCATTCAGATAATTGGTCATCGGTTACGTGTCATTAAGCAGCCATGTTGATATGAAAATGTCTCTGGCTTTGATGGCCTATTGAGCATTGGCCCAACTCTTGGCAAGTTGATCAAAGAGCTGGAGCCGTTCATCTGCTTCCGCGGGATCGAGCTTTTCGATGGCATAGCCCGCATGTACGATCACATAATCGCCCAGAGCCGGATCATCAATCAGCGATAAATCGATCTGGTATTGAGTGCTGTCGAGCTCAGCTACACCTGAGCTCTCGGTATTCATCTCTGTCAGTTGCATGGGTACGCCTAAACACATCTTATGTCTCCGGAAATCAAGATTAAAATATACTGGTCAAAACAGGCTATGCCAAACAAGATTACAGCTAATTTAGTATACACAGAATCAGAATGCGGTCAGCGGAGTGGCGTACGCTTCTGTGAAAGGCGTTTTCCTTCTCCGTGGATTTGAAAGGATAAAAAAGCGCCGTCGTGTCCTGCAACGAGGGCTCGCGCGGGACCCGCAGATGCAGGGGTTATCGCGGGATGTCGGCAACAAGAATCTTTGAGAGGTAACGATGAAAGTTGGAACAAAGCAGTACAGAACCATCTGGGTACACCCGGACGACCGGAAGATCATTCAGATTATCGATCAGTGTAAATTGCCACATGTTTTTGAAGTTATTGATTTAAAAACAGTTGAAGATGCCGCCGTTGCCATAAAGGAAATGTACGTCAGGGGAGCCGGGCTGATTGGCGCAACAGCAGGGTACGGCATGTACCTGGCCGCCATGGAGGCTCGGGAAGGGCAC
>CAYXEW010000086.1:0-10671 GCA_964464115.1 uncultured Verrucomicrobiota bacterium | reverse complement strand
GAGCGCTCCGGTTGGACGCACTATTCGCTGATGTTATAGAGATAGTACACGCTTTCCACGAAATAGTACGAAGAGCCTAAATTAAGGCCATTCTCTACTGATCCTTTACAGGTTTAAGTCCCAGCGGCGGACGAGACCCCGCACGTCGAGGCCGCCCTGCTCAAAAATAACGTATATCATGTTACTGGGGCGGCGGCCCCTGATTCTAATCAGCGTCCCTTTAGGAATATTGCCGACCACTCTATAAGGCGGCTGAATGGAATAATAAGCCGTTTTCCTGTCTACAACCCAATCCGCCGGCAGTTCTTCGACCGGTGGTTCAGGGTCTTGCTCCACCACCTCAAAAGAGGAGGGCGGAACGACGGGCGCCGCATGCTGCAGTTTCAGGTTTTTACCCCAGATACCCTTTCGGAGACGGCGGGCCTCCTGCTGATGTTGTGCCATCAGACTACGGACCTGACCGTCACTTTTCCCATCGGGACGGTGTTCAGCCGCGCCGTATGCCCGGGCCCACCCCTCCCTGACCAGTTTTTCACCCAGAAAAACCCCGTCCGAACACCTGACAAAACCAAAATAGCGAGGCTGACTGCTGTTGCCCAATGCATCCGCTTTCTTGGTGTAGACCGTGAAAGGATGGCTCAGTTCACGCTCAGTAAATTGCGTGGAAAGGCTTCCAAAACGCGAAATTAAACGAGCGTCTACGCCAAAGTGACGAGCCTGCTGTACAACCCTGTCATCGTATTCATCATCGACTTCCGGACAGTCAACAAAATAGAGGCGTATAATATAAGAGGCGCCTGACCGGGTGCGTATGTAAAAGCTGTCACCATCATGATAAGCCGATTTGCGCAGCGTGCACCCCTCCCAAATAAGCCAGTTTCCCGCCCAGGAAACGGACACCGTGAAAACCATGATTAAGGCGATGACTGCTTTTTGTAAGAATTTCATGAATTAAAGTATACTGATGGTTATAACATATTAAAAGGATGTTGTGCCACTATCCATATCCGTTGTCCATGAACGAAAAAAGGGTCACGTCTTCACATTTCACATTTAGCGTTTAACGTGTGATGTGTATACAGAGATTGTCATGATTATGACAAGACCATTAAGAATCGACGGGCTGGATGGCTGGTATCACATGTTACCTCGCGAGAGATCGAGCGCAGGGTAATTTTCGGCAATACTGTTGAGCATGAGCATGTCCAGGGGTTGCTCGGGGAGATGGTGGATCGGTTCCGGTTCGTTTTACATGCGTATGTGGAGATGGCTAACCATTATCATCTGATTGTGCAGACACCCGAGGCCAATCTGAGTCAGGCGATTCAGTGGCTGAATGTCAGCTATGTGGATGTTGGATCGTCATGGGGCGCGTGTGATTGACCAACGCGCGAAACGAGAAACGAGAAACGCGCGCCGTCCTCCGGACAGGCGCGCCCTACAAAACAGGATCGCGCAAACGACGCACATGCCTTTGGCTTGATAAATCTGTGAATTCCCTGACGCTTGGTTGAGGTTGAATGGTTGCTGTGGGGGAGACCCTCCATTACCCGGAGAGCGGGAAACGCACATCGAAGACCGTGCCGAGGCCGCTTTCACTTTCGACCTCGATGGCAAGGCCCAGGTTTTGGGCGACTTGTCGCACGATGGCGAGACCCAGTCCTGTCGAGCGGGCATTGACGCGGGTCGCCTCGGCCGCGTGGAAGAAGTCCTCAAAGATGTGCGGCAAGGCCTCTTCTGAGATTCCGATGCCGTAGTCAATCACGCGAATACGGGGAGGGGACTCATCCGGTATGTCGATCACAACACGGCCGCTCTCATGCGAATAGGTCACGGCGTTGGTTATCAGATTCAGCAGGAGCATGCGGAGCTGACGCCGATCACTCCGTACCTTTTTCTCGGCATCACCCGTGACTGAGATCAAAATACTTCGCTCCCGGGCCAGCGCTTGAATGTCCGGCAACACGTCATCCAGCAAGGCCGTGAGATTCACGACTTCCTGTGTTGCGAAGTCCTTGCCGGAGCGCAGGCCGCCGAGTTGCAGGATATCCCCGATACGGTTTCGTAGGATTTCGCCTTTAGCGGCAATGCGACTGATGAGCCCCTGCACAGGATCGGGAAGGGTCTCCCCGTATTTGAGCTTCAGTATCTGAATGTTGTTTTCGATGCCGGCAAAAGGAGCTTTCAGATCGTGCGTGACGCGCAGCATCTGCCGGTTCTTTTCCTCATCTGCCCGCAACAGCCGTTTATTCAGCGCATCGAGGGCCGCATCCTTTTTGCGCACCATCGAGGAGAGCGTCGACACCAGATACCAGACCACCAACCAGATCAGGATCGTCGGCAGGATTTGTGTGCTAAGAATCGCCGTGCGGGGCATGTGCCGGCATGTATAGAGCAGGATGCTTGGAGGGGGGGCCGGGCTCAGCAGGGTTACACCGGCGGCTGTAAGATACAGAAGGCTGGCAAACAGGCTTACAGAAAAACTTTTACGGCGGGCAAAGAAAATGCAGGCCAGCGCGATATGGAACAAATAGGCAAATGAAAAGAGGGTATCGATGGCTCCGGTCAGATAAAGCAGCGCCGTCAGCAGTACCAAATCCGAAGCAATCTGAAAAAAGATATTAGTTTCGATGGCGCGACGGCTGACATTCGGTGAAAGGCGGTTAAGCCACCCCATCGTGAAAAGGTTGGTCAATACCAGAACCAGGGCAAGAAGCCAGGGCCAAATGAAGGCAGGTCGGATAAAAAACGAGTGTAATAGGTCCGGCAAAAGGGCGGAAACGGAGCCATAACCAAGAACCACGGCGATGGCATACCAGCGAATATGGGTAAACCAATGCGCATCCTGTAGCAGTGCGGCCACGCTGAATTCTGCTCCTTCGGATGCCCGGAGGGCGGAGTGGTCCGGCGATTGCGATTCAAGACGAAACGTGGCCATCTCAGGCTCCTTCGACCTTTTTTATGGCGCAGCCTTGAATTTTTAAGCCCCCTGTTCCACTCGTTTTTACGAGAGCATCATTCATATGTCTGATCGTTTTCACCATGTTTCCCCCTGCCCCTGTGAAATTTTACTGAATATCGAATGATGCCATAAACGATCTTCTGCGGCATCAGGAAAAATCTATGATTTCCTGTATGATTCTGACCTCGTCAACCCCGGTCTGGCAAAACGACGAAAAGAGAAAATTACACGGTGTGTAACCGGTCGCGCCATTGACGGGGAGAAAACCCGGTATGCTGTCGAAAACGGCGTGCGAAATAGCCCGAATCCTCATATCCCACCAGCCGTGCGATCTCGCTGATGTTAAGCCTGGCGTTACGCTGTAGCAGGTGTTGCGCCCGCGCCATGCGCTGGTCTATCAGACAGGCTGTGAACGTTTGTCCTGTCCACCGCCTGAACAGGCTGGTGAGGTGATTTGGTGTGATGCCCGCCGCCGCGGCCAGTTCCTTGACGTTGAGTGGAAGGTCGGGCCGTTGCCGCACCAGCTCGCACACAACCCGGACCAGCAGCGGCACCGAACGGTTCGCTTCGTGCGAATTCTTCGTCCACTCGGTTTGTTCCAGGAAATATTCGATATCCGCCTGGGCGTGGTCTCTCTGCTCCAGGTGGGTTACCTGTTTCTTCTGCATGTCAAGAGTCTGGATGGTCTGAATGGCGAGGCTCATCGCCTGCATAAACGATTCCAGTTGCCTGCGTTTCTGATCACTGATTTTCGGTAAATCTGAAAAGGCCTTGCGCAGTTGATCTCTGTCGATGCCAAGCGCTTCGCCCTTGGTGGCGGTTTCGCACCATCTCTGCGGATCGGCAAAAATACAGGAACTGATGATGGCCACAGCTTCGGACGAAGCATCGGCGGCGGGGCACACCAAGACATGGGCGCCCGCATGACAGCGTTGGAGGGTCGGCTTCCCGCCGCTGCAGGCGGCCACCGACATGAGCATATGACACATGCGGCAATGTTTGGAGCCTTCGCTTGAGCTATGAATGAGCTTGCAAAAAGCGGGTTGCAGTTCCGTATGTTTATCCCCATAGAAATGGCTCCACCCGGACTGGGTGGGGTGCACAACAAGCAGTCGCAGTCCCACCGTCTCCGCCGCTAACTGCCCAATATGCTGCAGCAGTGGATGGTCCTGAATTTCATAATTTCTCTTGACGTTGCTTCTTGTGCCCATACCGCATTTCATGATAGCAATGCTTTCTCGCAAATGTGATATATTTCGTAGATTTGTCCTATTGTGCATCATACGACTCCCATTGTAAAGTTCGTATTTCTTTGGCGGCATCTCGCGTTACTGCCAGCGGGAAGGGCATGAGAGAAAGACCGAGTCGGGATAAACGGGACGAGAGTTTGGAGTCCATTATGAGTATGACGCGTGGAGAATTTGTGCGAACAGTGGTGCTGACGGGTGCGGCTGGCGCGGCGATGACCGGGGCGGTTGTCGGGAGCCGCAGGAAAACTGACCATGGCGACCCGGCGGGGGCGGCGACCACTCGGAATCTGAACACGCTGGATAATATAAAGGCATCCGATTCGGAGGATATCCTGTTGAGGATGCAACGGGATCTGGCCCGTGCCATGCGTAAACCGGTGGAGCAGCGGCAGTGGACGATGCTGATAGATCTGCGCAAATGCGTGGGCTGTCATGCCTGCACAATCGGATGCGTGGCCGAGAACAAGTTGCCGCCGGGCGTGGTTTATCGCCCGGTGGTCAATGAGGAACGCGGAGAATTTCCCAATATCAATCTCAAGTTTACACCCCGCCCTTGTATGCAGTGTGATGCTCCGCCCTGTGTGCCCGTCTGTCCGGTTAATGCCACATGGAAACGACCCGATGGTGTCGTGGCTATCGACTACGACAAGTGCATTGGTTGCAGGTATTGTCTGACCGCCTGTCCCTATGGAGCGCGGACCAGCGATTTTGGACTGCACTACACGGATGCCGAAGAGGGGCGACAGGCGGAATGTCCGGCGACGCTGGGGCCTGATGCAGCGGCCTGGGAACATCAGCCCAATCATGAATACGCCAAAAACTGGAGCCGCGAGCATCATAAGTCGCCGGTGGGTAACGCCCGCAAATGCCATTTCTGCCTTCACCGGCTGGAAGTCGGTGAGTTGCCGATGTGCGCGACGACGTGTATTGGCCGCGCAACATATTTTGGTGATCAGAACGATCCGGACGCGCTGGTGTCCGAGCTGATAGCCCGCGAGAATGTCCATGTACTGCTGCCGCATAAGGGCACGCAGCCACGCACGTACTATATAGACTGAGGAGCTTGAATAACAGCGGGCACTTTTCTGCAGGAGTATTTCAGGAGTATTTAGATATGACAACACCGGCAATAAAACAAAGTTCAGCCTTGTTCCCCTCGCTGGAAGGACGCGGTGCACGTATAGGTTTTCTGGCTCTTTGGCTGGTTTTTCTACTTGCCGGGGCTGTTGGCGTGTATCAGCGCTTCACGCAGGGCCACTTGCCGGCGGGATATGGGTCTTATGTGCCCTGGGGCTTGTGGGTGGCGTTGTATTTTCACGCCGTCGGGATCGCCGGCGGAGCGTTTGTCATCGGGGCCGGGGGCTATATTCTCGATCTGCCCGGGTTTCGCAGCCTGCGGGTTCTGCGCACGGTCATTGTCCTGAGCATCGCTGCGATCCTTCCCGCATTCATGGGGGTGTGGTTCGATCTGGGTCACATGGAACGCGCCCATCGTATTTTCACCTCGCCATCGTTCACCAGTATGATGGCCTATAATGCGTGGATGTACAATATCTTTATGATCTGTGCGGCGGTGGCCTGGCTGCTGAGCTTTCAACGCGACAGCAAGTGGCTGAAGCCGGTATTGTGCCTGGCCTTGATGTTTTCAGTCCTTTTCCCCAGTCAGAGCGGCACCTTTTTCGGCGTAGTCGATGCCAAGGCGTACTGGCACAGTGCGCTGTTGCCGATGCTGTTTCTGACTTCCGCCATCACAGCCGGCGCAGCAACGCTCTTCCTGGTGCGCATTTTCAACCGGTCCGATGAAAGCGATGAGGAACATGAAGCAGCCATTCGCACAATACGGCTGATCACGCTGTGCGGGCTGTGTGTGTATTTTGTTTTTGAGTTTGCCGAGTTCTCTATTGCTCTGTGGAACCCTTACAGCCACGCACCCGCCATCGATCTGGTGTTGTGGGGGCCCTACTGGTGGGTTTTCTGGGTGGTTCATCTATTCCTGGGCGGGTTGATCTCGCTGGTGTTGCTCGGCACCGCGCGTCCGCGTTACTGGGCCTTTGCGGCCCTACTGGTGGCGATCACTTTTGTCAGCGCCCGATTGAACGTGCTGGTGCCTGGTCAGGCCATTGGAGAAATCCAGGGCTTGCAAGAGGCCTTTCACCATGAACGACTGAAGTACATCTATCATGCCACACTCATGGAATATCTGGTGGGGCTGTTTTTGCTGGCCGTTGGTCTGGCGATATTTTATATAGGGCAAAAGATCAGCCACACCGTTGACATGAAAACCCGGAAAGGTCGGATATGATGGCTTCGGCCTTCCGCCGATCCCTCGAATATTTTCTATATACAGAACCCACAGGAGTTTGATGATGAACGAAAAAAAGAAATCTCCAAAAGCGGTATCTCGCCGTGAATTCCTGGCGGGTGGAGCGCTACTGGGCGGCGCGGCGGCAACGGGTGTGATGGCGGATTCGATCGTAAATCCGACATCAGCGGCGTCGGCCATCCTGAACAGCAAACGCCCGGATGCGCCATACGACCTGGGTAATGTTGAGAACACCATTCAATCGGTATGCCTGAACTGCAACACCGGATGCGGCATCAAGTGCAAACTGCAGGATGGCGTGCTGACAAAGATTGACGGAAACCCCTACAACCCGTGGACACTTGTTCCTCATCTGCCCTATGCGACTGCCGTCGATGATGCCGTTGTCGTGGATGGAGCCATCTGCCCTAAAGGCCAGGCCGGTCTACAGATCGCGTACGACCCGTACCGTATCCGCAAGGTGCTCAAGCGGGCCGGAAAGCGTGGGGAGAATAAGTGGATCAGCATCCCTTTCGATCAGGCAATCAGGGAAATCTGTGATGGCGGTAAATTATTCGCCGACGTGCCGGGGGAGGTGGGTCGCGAGGTCGAAGGTCTGAAAGATATCCTGGCGCTGCGGGACCCCAAGGCGTCCAAGGCCATGGCGTCCGACGTGGAAGCTATCTGGGAGGAATCGGACCGCAACAAAAAAATGGCACTGGTTGATGCATTCAAAAAGAAGCACGCGCTGCATCTGAACAAGTTGATCGATCCGGATCACCCGGATCTCGGACCCAAAAATAATCAGTTGCTCATGGCCTACGGTCGGATCAAAAGCGGGCGGGGCGAGTTCTATAAACGCTTTGCGGCCGCTGCCGGAACGGAAAATCTGCACGGCCACACCACCGTCTGTCAAGGTTCGCTCTACTTTACCTGCCGGGCCATCAGCGAGCAGTACGACATGGAAAAGGGCGAGTTTGGCGGCGGAAAGAAGTTCTACTGGCAGGCCGATACCGAGTACAGCAAGTTCATCCTCTTTGTCGGGGCCAATCTTTTCGAGGCGAACTACGGCCCGCCGAATCGAACGGCGCGGCTCACCAAGAACCTGCGTTCGGGCTACACGAAAGTGGCGTGCGCGGATCCGCGTTTCAGCAAGCTCGCGAGTAAATCGTGGAAATGGCTCCCGCTTAAACCGGGAAGCGATACCGCGCTGGCGATGGCCATCACGCGCTGGATGCTGGACAACGACCGTTTCGATAAGCGCTCCGTGGCCTGCGCAAACAAAGCGGCCGCCCACGCCATCGGCGAGACGAGTTGGACCAATTCGACGCTGCTGGTAGCGATCGAAAATGGACGGCCGGGCGCGTTTGTCCGCGCAAAAGATATCGGCCTCAGCGAAGGCAACGAGCTCGTGGCGATGGTCAACGGACAGCCGGTTGCGGTGAACCCGAATGACAAAACCACTCCCATCAGCGGCGACCTCTATGTCGACACGACGCTCGCCCACGGCATTCGCGCTAAAACCGGGCTCCAGTTGCTGAAGGAAGAATGTCATCAGCACACCGTTGAAGAATGGTGCGCCATGGCCGATGTGAAGGCCGCTGATGTCAGCGCCGTGGCGCGGGAACTGACCTCTCACGGTAAGATGGCCGCCGTGGACATTCACCGCGGACCAGCCCAGCACACCAATGGGTTCTACAACGTCCTGGCCTGGATGACCATCAACATGCTGCTCGGCAATTTTGATTTCAAGGGTGGCATGTGCAAGGCCAGCAAATGGGATACCGAAGGAAAAGGCGGCTGGTTTCACTTAAAAGATCAACCCGGCAAACCGGCGCACTTCGGAGTCAACTCCATCCGCTATAACACCGACTATGAAAAGAGCACCCTTTTCAACGGCTACCCGGCCAGACGAAACTGGTATCCGTTGGCGACCGCCATCTACGAGGAGATCATACCGTCAATGGGCGACCGGTACCCGTACCCGATCAAGGCCTTTTTCATGTACATGGGCGCGCCGACCTACGCCCTGCCCGCCGGGCATACCAACATCGAGATTCTGTGCGATCTCGACAAGGTGCCGCTCTTTGTGGCCAATGATATCGTGATTGGATCGACTTCCGTCTACGCGGACTACATCTTTCCGGACACCTCCTACATCGAGCGCTGGGAGTTTCAGAAGAGCCATCCGAACATGACCTGGAAGGCCAACCCCATCCGCCAGCCGGTGATTGCGCCCATACCTGAAGACTGCACCGTGTTCGGCGAGCAACAGCCGATCTGCTTTGAAACCATGCTGATGGGCATCGCCGAATATCTGGGGTTGCCCGGCTTCGGTGAAAACGCTTTTGGGGCGGGCAAACACCTGCGCCATATGGACGAGTATATGCTGCGCTGCGTGGGTAATATCGTCTACGGCGAGAAAGAAGACTCCTCTCAGAACTTGCCCGACGCAGACGCGAGGGAGATGGAGATTTTTCTGAAAGCCCGTCGGCATCTGCCCGCGACGATCTTCGATCCCGCGCGCTGGAAAACCATCGTTGGGGAAGCGATGTGGCCCAAGGTGGTCTATGCGCTGAATCGCGGTGGCCGCTACGAGGATTACGAGAAGGGCTACAAGGGCGATAAGCTCGCACATCCGCATGGGAAACTGCTCTGTTTGTACCAGGAAAAGACGGCCTCGAAGATCCACAGCGGAACCGGTGAACATCATCCGGGACTGGCGACTTGGATGCCCATCCGTGACTACCACGGCAACGAACCCGACGCCCTGCGCAAGGGGCACGATCTGGCCATGATTACCAACCGCGTTATCAGCCAGACCAAGAGTCGTACCGTCGCGTCGCCCTGGCTCTCCGCGCTTATGCCGGTGAACAAGATCCAGGTCAGCCCGGTCGACGCAGCGCGACTGGGGCTGAAAGAGGGTCGGCAGGTGAAAATCGTCAGCGCCACGAACCCCAGCGGCGAGTGGCCACTGGGCAACGGGGTCCGCAAGCCTATGACAGGAACTGTGCAGATCACGCACCAGGTGCGCCCCGGTGTGATCAGTTTTGCGCTCGGTTTCGGCCACTGGGCCACGGGCGCACAGGATTCGGTCATCAACGGGGTCTTCGTGAAGGGCGAGGAGCGCCGGGCAAAGGGCATTCATGCCAACGCGGCAATGTGGGTGGATCCGGTGTTGAAAAACACCTGCATGATTGATCCGGTTGGTGGCAGTGTCAGCTTCTATGACACACATGTCAGCCTGGTGCCAGTATAATGGCCGACCTGCCCAGCTTGGTGAAATAATGCGCGATTTTCGTAGCGTGATAGCAACGTACTTAAAAAATAGGCGGAGGTAAGTAAATGATGGACAAGAGAAATTCCATTCTTGTGGTGGATGATGAGCCGGATTGTCGTGAATTTGTCACGGTCGTGCTGGAGCCGCACTACGATGTGCGCGCCGTCGAATCGGTCGAGGCCTGCCGCGAAGCGCTCGAGGCTCAAAGGCCGGATGCCATTATTTTGGACGTGATGATGAATGATCTGTGCGATGGCTTGGACCTGACGAGGGAGCTGCGGGAAAATCCAGGCACGGCTGATCTCCCGGTGATTATGCTCACCAGCGTCAACGAGTCATACGACTACCGCTCGCAAATCTCAATGGATTACTTTCCTCACAACCGCTGGCTGGATAAACCCGTCAAACCGGAGGCCCTGCTCGAAGCCGTCAGAAAGCTGCTGTAAAGAGTAGACGTAAGGCAGGCCGTCATCACAAAATATGAATCATTGAACTGAACAAAAGACAAAGAAACTCCGATCCGGTTTGTTCCTGCGGCCAGCAATGGCTATGGCGGCCGGACGATAGGGTTTGCGGGGAAACCCGCAGGCCTCCCGTATACGGGGACGTGCAATCACTCCGTGTACCTTTGGAAAGGAGTACCGTATGATAACACCGGGAAATGCCTGGGACATAATAGTGGAGCAAACCCAACCGCTGCCACCGGTTGCCATGTCGGCCGGTGATGCGCGCGGGCTTTATCTCGCGGATGCCGTTTGCGCCGACCACGACCTGCCCCCTGCCAACCGATCTGCCATGGATGGGTATGCGGTTTCTGCGGACCGCCTTCTCCATGTGCCCGCAACCCTGCGGGTCATCACCGAAATCGCCGCCGTAG
>CAYXEW010000085.1:0-10856 GCA_964464115.1 uncultured Verrucomicrobiota bacterium | reverse complement strand
CAAGCGGAAAACAAACAGATTGATTACTGTCTAGTTGAGTGCCAAACTTCAGGGGCGACAGAGGTGCTGCTGTAGTTCCCTACCGCAAACCTCTAGCAACGATCCAAATACGGAATGTTGCCACTCCCGTTGGTCGTTGCTCCGAAGTTTCGGAGCCCGTCTCCTTTCAGTCGGCTCAACGCGCCCTGTGGATAAAAAAAGCCAGGTTCTTATATGCTGGTTCTCGATATTGATTTCAAATTCTATTTTTAGGTGCATATTTCATTACTTATTGCTATTTATTACATTACATTCGTTATGGCGTTTTTTATGAAGCTTGCAGGTTAGTAATGAAAGAATTGATAATAGTCGGGGGTGGTCTTTCGGGTTCTGAAGCCGCATGGCAGGCCGCGGAACGCGGGTGTCGCGTTCAACTCTTTGAAATGAGGCCCGCATCTACGACAGGCGCTCACCAAACCGACAATCTGGCGGAACTGGTCTGCTCCAATTCCTTGGGCTCCAACCTGCCTGATCGCGCTTCGGGCGTGCTCAAAAATGAGCTACGCCTGCTCGATTCGATGCTTTTGGATTGCGCAGAGAAGACCTCCGTACCTGCAGGGCGAGCGCTGGCGGTTGACAGAAACAGATTCTCTGCGTTGGTTACAGAGAAACTCGAACAACATCCCCACATATCAATAGTCCGGAAAGAAATAACAAAGCTGTCAGATAATCCAACCATTGTGGCCTCCGGCCCTCTGACCTCCCCTGCTCTCTCAAAAGCACTAAAGGATCTGTCGGGGCAGGAGCATTTATACTTTTATGATGCACTGGCACCCATTGTAGAACTCGATTCGATTGATTTCACCAGGGCGTTTCGGGCCGAGCGCTATGACTTTGATAATGCCGGCGAAGGTGACTACATCAACTGTCCGCTCAATAAAGAGGAGTATGATCTCTTTGTGAATGAATTGATCGGGGCTGAGCGCATTCCCCTCCGCGAATTTGAGAGCACTATTGAAGATGGAGTTAAGGCTGGCATTCACAAAGTCTTTGAAGGCTGTATGCCGATCGAGATTCTGGCGCGGCGCGGCCATGATGCCCTCGCCTACGGCCCCATGCGACCGGTCGGACTCAAAGATCCACGCACGGGGAACCGCCCTCATGCCGTTTTACAGTTGAGACAGGACAATCTCGCTGGCACACTGTACAATCTGGTCGGTTTTCAAACGAATCTGACCTATGCTGAGCAAAAACGTGTATTTTCCATGATTCCTGGCCTTGAACATGCGGAATATGTACGTTTTGGCCAAATGCACCGCAATACATTCCTCAATTCACCGGCCTGCCTTGAGCCAACTCTACAGTTTAAACTGCGCCCTGATCTGTTCTTTTGCGGACAGATAACAGGCGTTGAAGGATACATGGGGAATATTGCAACCGGCCTGCTGGCCGGCGTCAATGCCGCCCGTTTCTTACAGGGAAAAGAACCCGTAGTATGTCCCCCGGATTCTATGCTCGGCGCTCTGGCACACTACATCACCCACAGTGACGTCAAACATTTCCAGCCCATGAAAGCCAATTTCGGGATACTTCCGCCCCTTGGCAGTAAGAAGAAAATCAGAAAAAGTGAACGGGGAAAGTCATATGCAGAGCGGGCCTTGTCCGCCATGCAGACGATCAGAAAGACAGCGATGTCGTAGGGCGCGCTTCACTCTATGCCTTCGATAAATGCGGGTCTACAGGTACGCACGTGATTAACAGTTTCCTTATTCATATTGAAAAAACCTTGAGATATTCGAGAAAAAGGGCATATTGAGCCGCTCATCATAGACATAGAAAACAACAAATACTGAATACGATTATGAACGTAAAATTCAAGAGTGATGACTGGGTAACCTACAGGCCGGAAATTGAAGTGGTGGACTGCACGGTCCGCGACGGAGGACTGATCAACAGTCACCACTTCGAAGATGATTTTGTAAAAAAGGTGTATGACACCTGTATCGAAGCTGGCATTGACTACATGGAGATGGGCTACAAGGCTTCCGGTAAAATTTTCAGCAGAAGCGAGTTCGGCCCATGGAAATTCAGCAGTGAGGAAGATATTCGCCGGGTAGTTGGAGAAAACGATACCAAACTGAAATTAACCGCCATGGCCGATGCGGATCGTACGGATTATCATACCGACATCCTGCCGAAAGATCAGAGCGTGCTGGATGTTATTCGTGTGGCCTGCTACGTGCATCAAATCCCTACAGCCCTGGATATGCTAAAAGATGCACACGATAAAGGGTATACCACTTCGCTGAACCTGATGGCCGTATCGACAGTGCCGGATTTTGAACTCAACAAGGCCCTCGAAGTGATCGGCCAGAGTGAAGCGGATATGATGTACATCGTAGACAGTTACGGTTCGCTCTATGCAGAACAGGTCGTCGATCTGATGCACCGCTTTAACAGGGTAATTGAAGGAACGAATAAACGCATTGGTATTCACGCCCATAACAATCAGCAGATGGCCTTTTCCAATAGCATCACAGCTATCACCGAAGGTGCCACCATGATTGACGCAACCATGATGGGTATGGGGCGCGGAGCCGGCAATTGTCCGATGGAGTTACTGCTCGGCTTTTTGAAAAACCCGAAATATCAGCAGCGCCCAATATTAAAGACCGTGCAGGAAGTCTTCAAGCCGCTTTCCATGGAAATGGATTGGGGTTACAGCATTCCATATGCCATTACCGGCCAGTTGAATGAGCATCCCCGTGACGCCATTAAATTGCGTTCCGGAGAACGGCCTGATGATTATGTGGACTTCTACGATGCTATGATTGAATAAATAAACTAGAAGGTCCTCATACACCCCCAATAACATTGACATCCAATGAATCAGCATTTATCTTGATCCCACGTTTTTACCTTGACGGAGTATTGCATGAAACAGATTGTATCCATTATTCTTTTCACCCTGTCGTTAAACTTGGTCAGCGAAGCCGTACACCCCAATGACAGCCTGTTCTACTCAAAGTCGCTGAGCCGGCTGATTATCGGCATTGATTACAAGGCACAGACGAGAGATCTGCTCAACTCCAGCGGCCAGTTGCTCGAACTCAGTACGCGGGAGAAACTGGTGCACCTGGGCTGGGATGCCGCTACATGGCTCAATGTGTATGGAAAAATCGGCGAGCTTGAAGGTAAAATCCAGACGTCAGGATTCAACACGGATGACCTGATGTATACTGTTGGAGCAACGCTCAACCTCTGGCACATGGACATTGAACAACCCTATTATTTTTCCGGGCGTTACGGCGTACAGGCATCTTCTGAATATTCCATGTTCACCATTGGCAGTGCCATGGAAGAGGCCGAATGGAATGAAATACTGAGCACTCTGGCATTAACGGCAGAGTATTTTGTTGATGATATGGATCGTGAATACAGCGTACCCTACAGCCTGATCTTGTACGTGGGCGTAGCCTATTCACTCATTGACGGAACCCATGATACCGGTTTTGAACAGGATATCGAAGAATATACTGCAAACGGACTGTTTTTGGGGGCCGATCTCTTTATGTCCTACAACACGTCGATTGGATTGTCTGCATGGCAGATGGAAAACCAGTCCTATCGGGTGGCGCTGCGTTATCATTTCTGAGTACGGTAGCGCCCGGTGCGCATTTAATTGCCCGACCGGCAACATTTCCACATGGCAACAGTATGCATGATGACATCATACAATTAGCACACGGCGGCGGCGGCAGGCTTACCGGTGATTTTATCGATGAGGAAATTCTGGCACGTTTTGGCGAAGGGCCGCTGAAGGCACTGCCCGATGCTGCCCTGCTGCCCGAGCTCCATGCTCCTCTTATTTTCTCAACGGACAGCTATGTGGTAAACCCGTTTATATTCCCCGGCGGCACGATCGGAGATCTCGCCATTCATGGAACCGTCAATGATATTGCCGTAGCGGGAGGGAAACCTCTCTGGATATCTCTGGCTCTGATTCTGGAGGAAGGGTTACCTCGTGACCGGCTCAGTATTGTGCTGGATGCCATAAAAAATGCGGCGGATTTATGTGAGGTTGTTATTGCCACCGGTGACACCAAAGTGGTCCCGAGAGGCCTCTGTGATGGAATCTATATTAACACATCCGGGATTGGAACACTTCGACCCGGTTTTGAACTGTCTCTTGACTCCATTCAGCCGGGGGATCAAGTCCTCGTTAGCGGCCCCATCGGGGACCATGGTATGGCCGTCATGTCTGCCCGCGAGGACTTTCACATTCAGAATGGCCCCGTCAGCGATACGGGGACCGTTCATCGCTTGGTTGCCAGCATGACAGATGATGCCTCCTCCGTTCGGTTTATGCGCGACCCCACTCGTGGAGGCGTGGCCTCGGTTCTCAACGAGATGGTGAAAGGGCAGCACTTCGGCATCCAGCTCACCGAACAGGATATCCCCTGTTCATCCGGCACAAAAGGTGTCGCTGAAATGCTGGGGATCGATCTGCTCAATGTCGCCTGTGAAGGGCGTGTCATAGCCGTTTGCAGTGAAGAGGCAAGTAACCGTATTCTGAAAAACTGGCAACGCCTGCCGGAGGGACAACACGCAACCGTTATGGGAACGGTGACCGAGGATCAAGGGCTCGTGACACTCGAAACGCTGACCGGTGCAAGGCGGCTGGTTGATGTTCCGCTTGGGGAATTGTTGCCGAGAATATGCTGACGTCTCTCGACCTGACCTACACGTTTCTGAACCATGCACGAATTATCACTAGCCGAAGCACTCGTTGAACAGGTCGAAGAAATCCTGAAGAAGGAGCAGGCAGTACAGGTGATGAGTTATACCGTGGTGATCGGCGCCCTCTCCGGCGTCGAGAGAGATGCTTTTGAGTTTGCCATGCCGGTCGCCGCAGAGCACAGTATGCTGCAGGGTGCGACGATGATTATCGAGGAAACGCCCGTCACTGTACATTGCAAGGCGTGCGGAATGAACACGCATCCAGATATCTTTTTGATGAGATGTATGCACTGCGGTTCAAAAGATTTTTCCGTTGTCGGAGGCAGAGAGTTTCTCATCAAATCACTGGAATTCGTGAAAGAATAATCTTTTGTTGAACCTTTTCTGTTCACGATGTACTTTGTCTGGGTAAACAGGAAGGTATGATCCTTCACGTTTAACCAGAATTAATAGCGAAATATACGGGGACGATTATTATGTGTGAACATTGCGGATGCTCAGAAGGATTAGAGAAAGCCATGGATGGCCACCCCCATGTACATACGCATGAGGACGGTACAACGCATGCGCACAGCCATCATAACCACGACCATTCGCATGCGCATCATGATCACCACGAAACGCACAACATTACACTGGAACAGAATATTCTGGCAAAAAATGATGCGTTTGCGGCGAATAACAGGGCCTTTCTGCGTGACAGGGGGGTCATCGCCATCAATATCATTTCTTCACCCGGCTCCGGAAAAACGACGCTGCTGGAAAGAACGCTGGAAGCCGTGAAAGGGATCATACCGTGTGCCGTCATAGCTGGCGACCAGCAGACCGACCGGGATGCGCAGCGCCTGATGGGTAAAGGAGCCCCTGTTTACGCTCTTGAAACGTTCAGTTCATGCCATCTCGATGCTGAGCATGTGGGCGCTATGCTTCCCGATTTGATTGCGGATGATACAAAACTACTGTTCATTGAAAATGTCGGCAACCTCGTTTGCCCCGCGGCATTTGACTTGGGAGAACACTTTAAAGTGGCATTGCTCTCCACCGCAGAAGGCGAAGATAAGCCCATTAAGTATCCCGTTCTTTTTTCACAGTCAAAGGCTGTTGTGCTCACCAAAATGGATCTGGCGCCTCACCTGGACTGGGACGTGTCGGCCTGCAGACAATTCATCCAGCAGGTAAACCCCGGCATGTTCATTATCGAACTAAGCGCAAAAACCGGCGCTGGCATGGACGCCTGGCTGGATTACCTCAAAAAGCTAGTAACGTAATGGAGAAGTTGCGAAAACTCCGAGATTTCATCCGTTCGATGGGCAGTGCCGCCGTGGCGTTTTCAGGCGGGGTGGATAGTACTTTTCTGCTTTCCATTGCGCATGAGGAACTTGGCGACAAGGTGCTCGCCGTAACCATACAGGCGGCCTTTATTGCCGATGCCGAGATCCGCATCGCAGAGCAATTTACTCGTAGCAAGGGAATTCGCCATTCTATCATCAGCACATCAATGGATGATATTCAGCTCTTTAAAGAGAACCCCCCGGACCGTTGCTATTACTGTAAAAAGACACTATTTGAATGCGTTCGAAAGTGTGCTGAAGAAGCCGGTATCTCGCATATTATGGAGGCATCTAACGCCGATGATGTGGCTGACTACAGGCCGGGTATGCGGGCCCTTGATGAAATGAACATTGAAAGTCCGTTGAAGGACCTCGACTTCAGCAAAGAGGAAATCAGGGCCTGTTCCCGGCAACTGGGTCTCACCTCATGGGACCTGCCGTCGCTGGCCTGCCTGGCCTCCCGCATTCCTTATCATGCTGAAATCACACTGGAAAAGCTTAAACGAATTGAAAAATCTGAGCAGTTTTTACGAGAAATGGGCATACCACAGGTACGCGTCAGACATCATGACCAACTGGCGAGAATAGAAGTTCCCGAAGAATTTTTTTCTGTCATAATGAATAATAAAAGCGACGTGAGCGACACGTTAACCAGTCTCGGATTCAGCTATGTGGCTCTCGACTTGAAAGGCTTTAGATCGGGCGCGCTAAATGAAGTATTAAAAAAAGAAACATAGGTCGGGGTACAGTCCCTTGTACGCTTTTATGGCGTTGCGTAAGCAGCGCCTCCACGTGGCAGGGGGTGCTCCCTCACAACGGGAACCGCCTGTTTATCAAAGAAAGAAAATATGGAAAAAAGTTATTTAGAAAAAATATTGATAGATGTGAAAACAGATCAGCTTTCTGTTGAAGAAGCTTTTGATCGACTGAAAATACTTCCTTTTGAGGACTTTGACTTTGCCAAAGTCGACCACCACAGAGCTATTCGGACAGGTTTTCCCGAGGTGGTCTACTGCGAAGGAAAAACCGCTGAGCAAATCTGCACCATTTTCACATCGCTGAAAGAAAAAAATAGCCGCATCCTCCTGACCAGGGCTTCGGCAGAGGTGTTTGACCGTCTGAAAGAGATGGACAACCGACTGACGTATCATGAAAGACCCAGAGTTATCACATACGTTGCAGAAGATTTTAAAACGGTTGGAAGCGTCGTCGTTATCTGCGCCGGCACTGCCGACATTCCGGTCGCCGAGGAGGCCGCTATCACCTCAGAAATATCAGGCTCTAAAACGACCCGACTGTTTGATGTGGGTGTGGCAGGACTTCACCGGCTGCTGGCTTATCACGATACCATCATGGGTGCCCGCTGTATTGTGGCTGTAGCCGGTATGGAAGGTGCACTGCCGTCTGTTATTGGTGGCCTGGCGCCCTGCCCCGTCATAGCGGTGCCCACTTCAGTTGGTTACGGAACTCACCTGGGCGGAATTGCACCACTGTTGACCATGTTAAACAGTTGCGCATCGACCGTTTCAGTAGTCAACATTGACAATGGTTTCGGGGGCGGCTTTATCGCATCCATGATAAATAAACAGGTATAGAACCGCGAATACAGGTTCATAATAATCATTTATAATGTGCGCCAATCTGCGCAATCTGCTGATAGAAACATATGAAAACACTGTACTTTGACTGTTCCGCGGGTATCAGCGGGGATATGTGTGTTGCGGCATTACTGGACACCGGTATTCCACACGGGTTTCTTATTGAATCATTAACTAAACTTAAAATTCCCAATTATGAGATAAAAATCTATCGGACGGAAAAGCAGGGGGTCGAAGCTCTTAAATTCGATGTACTGACTGATACAGAAACCAGTCACCGCCATCTGGCTGACATCACGGACATGATCAACGGGAGCGGGCTCAGCAGCGATGTTAAATCATTGAGTAAAGCCATTTTTTTTAAGCTCGGTGAAGCTGAATCCAAGGCCCACAACATCAGCATTGACCAGGTGCATTTTCATGAAGTGGGAGCTGTCGATTCCATTATTGATATTGTCTCCGCTGCCATTCTTTTAAATGAAATTGCACCTGATCAAATTATCAGCAGCCCCATTGCAGTAGGAAAAGGCACGATTGAATTTTGTCATGGCACAACAGATCTTCCCGTGCCCGCAGTCAGACACCTCCTGGCCGGAGCACCCCTCATTACAAAACCCGTTCCAAAGGAATTAACGACGCCCACAGGGGCCGCCATTGTGGCCACCACCGTTACTGCATTTTCAGATCATAATCCGGTTCATGCTGAACGTACAGGCAAGGGAGCAGGAACGAGAGATTTACCCTATCCCAATATGTTGAGGGTAACCCTGGGGTCCTGCCCTGCATCGACCGCCAAGGTCACCGTATTGCAGACGCAGATTGATGATATGAACCCTGAATTGTATGAATCAGTTATTGAGCACATGGTATTAGCTGGAGCCTTGGACGCCTATATTCAGCCCTGTATTATGAAAAAGAGCAGGATGGGTACCCTCCTGACAGTCATCTGCAGGCATGAAGATAAAGACGCATTACTGGACCTGCTATTTGCTGAAACCACCACTTTTGGCATACGCGTCAACACGGTTGACCGTATTGAGCTGGATCGTCACAGGCAGCAGGTGGCGACAGACTACGGACGTATTGATATTAAAGTGGGTTCCAGACACGGAAAAATTGTCACGATCTCCCCCGAATACGAAGCCTGCAGAAAAGCGGCAGACAAGCTGAATGTACCGATTAGGCATGTATATGATGCAGCCAAAACGGCCGTTAAAGGAACAGATATTCAACTGCGTTAACCCGTCTCACCGGGCTGTGTCAACGGGCGCCATTAAAAAAAACTGTCAGCAGCAACTGTTCGGCATAGTGAACGGCTTCACTTTGAGCGTCCTCTCATTTTTGATCATTACGGTTCCGGGCTTAGCCCTTCGGGGTTTGGAAACATATTTTGCCATCGTATAGTGCACAGGAACCCGACCGGCATTTTTTGCCTTGCTGTGAAAGGCCGCAATTGAGGCCGTCGCCTCCAGCACACGTTTAGATGGCTCATCCCGTCTATGCTGTAAGACGACATGACTTCCGGGAAGACTTTTGACATGAAACCAGTAATCCTCTGGATGGGCAATATGCAACGATAACCGGTCATTATCTTCATCACTTCGGCCCACCAGTATGACGTCCCCATCGGGCAATACATATTTCAACAGACGCACATTATCGATCGTCACATATTCAGTCTTCACAGAAAAATCCATGCAATCCATCAGTCCTTTATCCCTTTGTAATATCGGGGAATGCAGGTCTTGATATTGGTCAGTATCTCGTATGGAATGGTACGACAGTGTTTGGCCAGTTCATTGGCCCAGATGGACTCGCCCTCCTGTTCACCAATCAGGACCACTTCATCCCCGCGCTTTGCCTCACTATCGGGACCCAAGTCAACCGTGATCCAGTTCATGCTGACCCTCCCGATAACAGGACAGCGTTCGCCCCTCACCAGCACATGACATTTATTACTCAGCGTCCGTAAATAACCATCCGAATAGCCAAGGCCTACCACCCCGATGTGGGTAACTGCATCGGTCACATAGGTGCTGTAATAGCCAATCGGAAAACCGGCTGCAACGCGTCGAACCTGAACGAGTCGACTCTTCCACTGCAGCACCGGCCTGGTGCGAATCCGGCCGTCAGGTGTCATGGCACCATAACCGTAAAGAATAATACCCGGCCTGATACCATCCAGGTCCCACTCATCGTACAACATGACAGCCCGGCTGCTTGATATGTGTTTAAAGAGTTTTGCCCCCTTATCCTTTTCCAGGGCCTCTGCGACGGAAACAAAACGCCGAACCTGTTCGTTTGCCCCTTTGGGGTTATCCTTTTCAACAGCCGCAAAGTGTGTGCAAAGACCTTCCAGTTCGATCCCTTTCATCTGGAGCATCGCGCGACCGGCGGCAATGGCGTCACTCCATAACGTGCCCAGCCGCCCCATACCCGTATCAACCTTAAAATGCACCGACAGCGTTTTGCCGAGCCCAACGGCCGCATCCGACAACTCTTTTGCATGATCTTCACTCACGACAATGGGTGTAATTTTCTTTTCAATCAATATCGGCACATCGTCTGCACTCACCACACCCATAAGCATCACGCGGCCATCTTGAACAACCTCTCTGACTTCGAGCGCTTCTTCCAGAAAAGCTACCGTCAGCCATTGAATACCGCACTCACGCGCCTTTACAGCAACAGCTTTTATTCCATGCCCATAGGCATTTGCTTTTATGACAAACATGATTTCGGTGCCGTTGCGAACCTCCTGCTTTAACAGTCTTATATTCTGATCCAACACCGCTAAATCAATATCGACCCATGTCCTGTTCATATTCATTACGAATTCAGTCTCCCATATGTAAAAAATATATTAAGCAGGATAGTTGATTATCCGGCAATATGAATATATTGGTATCTTAAGGATGTGATATGTATGAGCTGTTTAAAGGGAAAATCTAAAACAAAGCCGAAGCCCGGTCATTACGTATGTAAAAAATGCGGAGCTGCAGCCAAATCAAAGGGCAAAATATGTAAGCCTAAAAAAATAAAGGATTGAAAAAAGCGGATGACAAGCCTCCGTTCACCCAAACCTCTTCATTTGCGTTCTCTCGCGGCTAAATAAGGAAGATTTTTCAACCGTATATGAACATATATTCACATACACTAGCATCCCATAGCTCTGGGTTTGAGATCGTTTTGATGCAGAGATTGCTAG
>CAYXEW010000084.1:0-10873 GCA_964464115.1 uncultured Verrucomicrobiota bacterium | reverse complement strand
ACTATTCGCTGATGTTATAGAGATAGTACACGCTTTCCACGAAATAGTACGAAGATCCAAAAAATAGGTACATTGAAAAGAATATTTTCGATTTTATGTGTTTTTCGCTACAACTGTATTATATTTTTGAGCTAAATGAGATTGCTATGATGTCGGCTGATTTGATGTATGAAAAAATGAAACAAAAGCTCGCTTCCGTTGTTCCGGATGCGGAGTTGCGCTATAAGGCAGCGATCGCCGATGAAATTATGGTGCTCAAAAAGGAACGCCACGCCGTCATTCTGGCGCATAACTACATGGAGCCCGCCCTCTTTTATTCAGTACCCGACTTGCAGGGTGACTCTCTCGATTTGAGCCGGAAGGCAGCGGAGGTCAAGGAAGATGTTCTGGTCTTCTGTGGCGTTCGGTTTATGGCGGAAACAGCCAAGATACTGAGTCCCGATAAAACGGTTCTGATTCCGTCTGACAAAGCTGGCTGCTCGCTGGCAGAGAGCATTACCGCTGCAGATGTGCGAAAACTGAGGGAACAATTTCCCGGGGTTCCAGTGGTGACCTATGTCAACACGTATGCCGACGTCAAAGCCGAAACGGATATTTGCTGTACGTCGGGTAATGCAAAGGCTGTGGTCGAGTCACTCAACACGGACACCATCATTTTTATCCCGGATGAATTTCTGGCACGCAATGTGGCAAAAGAAACCGGCAAACACATCATCTTTCCAACCAAAACACCTTGGGCCCAATTCGATGAACTCGATTACCAGATGATCGGCTGGAAAGGTCATTGCGAAGTCCATGAAAGGTTCACGGTGCGGGACATCGAAAGCGCTCGCCGGCAGTTTCCTGACGTACTGGTACTGACGCATCCCGAATGCCCTCCCGAGGTGTGCGAAGCAGCCGATTTTTCGGGCGGCACGAATGCCATGATCCAATTCGTGAAACAGTCTGACGCTAAGCGTTACATGGTTTTAACGGAATGCTCGATGGGTGACAACATTGCTGCCGCGTTCCCCGATAAAGAAATGATCCGTATCTGCAGCATCCGCTGCCCCCACATGAATGAGATTACGTTGGAAGATACGAGAGATTCCCTGAAGCTGATGCAATATGAAGTCACCGTTCCTGAAGATATCAGACAGAGAGCTTATTCATCTGTACAGCGCATGATTGAGATTGGCTGAACCAATGTTAACAAGGTGACAACTATGCAGGATACGATAAAAAAACTACTAATAGAGCTGGGTGAAGACCCGAATCGCGAGGGTTTGAAGGATACGCCGAAACGAGTGGCTGAAGCATACCGTTTTCTCACCGAGGGGTATCGCAAGGATATCAGTGAAGTGATTAATGACGCTTACTTTGAGAGCGATGCCAACCATATGGTCATTGTTCGGGACATCGAAATATACAGCCTGTGCGAACACCACATGTTGCCGTTTTTTGGGAAATGCCATATCGGTTATATACCCTCGGGAAAAGTGTTCGGTGTCAGTAAACTGGCCCGGCTCGCTGACGTCTTCTCGAGGCGCCTGCAGTTACAGGAGCGGATTACACAGCAACTGGCCCGCCTTATTATGGACACCGTGGAGCCCGAAGGTGTCGGCGTGGTGATCGAAGCCAAACACCTCTGCATGATGATGCGCGGCGTAGAAAAGCAGAATTCCTGTATGGTAACATCCGCCATGCTGGGCAGCTTTCACGACAGCAACTCGACGCGCAACGAATTTCTGCATTTGATTGGAAAGTAGTGGGCGCCGGCCAGCGGTGATGCTTTTGCACGACAGCTAACCTGCATGATTCACGCGATAACTGTAGTGACCTGCTGCGAGCCTTTTGTAACGAAGCAGGTGCGCCGAAATGGTCGCGCCTTTTGTAAAAATGGATGAGAATGAATTCCTTGATCAAAAATCCATATCCATCCCATACCCAAGAGGTACAATCATTCCCATCCATTTTTATGAATAGATCAGGCTAAGCCCGTGATCTCGTGACCTCGACAGCAACGCTCCGCGAAAAACGCAGGGCCGACGGCTTGTCCACACAGACGGTCACCTGCTGGACACGGTCTTCTTTCAGACAGATTTCCGCGATGCGCTCAGCCATCGTTTCAATAAGATTTAACGAACTTTTTTCAACAAAAGAGACTACCTGTTGTTTGATATCTTTGTAATCGACGGTGGCCTCTATATCATCTGTTTCCGCCGCTCTGGTAAAGTCCGTATCCATCGTAATATTGATCAGCACATCCTGCTTTTTATCGCGCTCTTCAGGATAAATCCCAATGATGCAGCGCAATGCCAGGTCCCGTATATAAATTTTATCCATACCTGATACTCCCTTATCCTTTTTGTTTACAGAAGATGCTGTCCTCCATCGACACAGATGATCTCACCGGTCACTGCATCGGTGCGCAGCAAATAGAGAATGGCCTCCGCTATATCATCAGGTGTACACTGCCGTTCAAGCGGCACGGGACCGGCTTTTTCTTTCAAATACTCTTCACCCTCTCCCGGCGGGGGGAGAATCGCTCCGGGGGCGACCCCGTTCACCGTAAAATGGGGAGCCAGATCCAGTGCGGCCGCCCGCGTGAATGCGGCCAACCCTTTCTTGCTGACACCATATGCTATGGCATTGGGGTCGACCTGTTCAATGCGTTTATCGAGCAGATTAATAATTTTACCACGCGCCGCTCGTTTCACAAAACCGGCTGTTATCAGCATCGGTGCCATCAAGTTAACGCGCATCTCCCGGCTGATATTTTCGGGTGTCAATTCATGCGTACGCTGTTTATTGAACAGGGCTGCATTATTAATAACGATGTCCAGCGGCTTCTCACCGGATCGGCAATACTCCAGCATGGCTTCGATGGCCGACGCATCTGCAAGATCCGCCTGTACGGTGTCCGCTGCTGTACCCAGCTCACATAGCTGAGCGGCCAGTTTTGCTGCCGCTTCCCCACCGGAACGATAGTGAATACACACGTCGACACCTGCGCGGGCTAATGCACGGCAGATCGCCGCGCCGATGCGTACCGCGCCACCGGTCACCAAGGCCCGCTTTCCCTTCAGAATCATACGATCAGGGGCCCTCCTTCCTGACATCTTCTTTGCTCTTTTCCGCTTCGGCCTTTATGGATTCGATCTTCCTGCGCATCTCTTCTTCGATCAGCGCAGCCTCGGGAGCCTTGCCGTAGGCCCTGATGGCATTCACTTTCGGTTCCTCCATAACCTTGATCTCAGCAATCCGGGCCAGCGCTGTGCGGTCTATCTCCGCCAGCCGCTCCTTCTGATCATCATTGATCGAACGGATATCGGACCCGGCCGAATTCAAACGTTCCATGGCAAGTTCGTAAGCACTCTTCATATCATTTTCCCCATTCCACTAAGCACACCAATGTATTCGCACTGTCAAAACGGCATTGACCAGCCTGACGTTACCATGCGGCTTATGAAAAGAGTGTATGACACCTTATACTATTTGACAAAACCTTATTCTGGACGATTATGGTGTGGGTCGTTTACACTACACATTTAAATACGAAAAGCTTGGAAGGAAGAGCAATGCACTACGATTTAGAGCACACGGATAGCCCGGAGGAAAATCAGGAAACGCTTGAATGGATGCATGCCCTGCAGGACGTATATAAGTATGCGGGGGAATCCAGGACCGTCAACCTCCTGAGAGATCTGCAGGTACATGCACATAAAATGGGTATCAGTGTACCCTTTACAGCGAACACGCCTTATATCAATACGATACCTGTCACTGAACAACCCCTCTATCCCGGCGACCGCGAAATGGAACGCCGGATAAAAAGCCTCGTTCGCTGGAATGCCATGGCTATGGTGGTCAGGGCAAATCGCGAAGAGGAAGGCATCGGTGGACATATCTCCACTTTTGCCTCGGCCGCCACGCTTTATGAGGTCGGCTTTAACCATTTCTTCAGGGGTTCAACAGATGATGTTCCCGGCGATTTGATCTACTTTCAGGGGCATGCATCACCCGGCATTTACGCCCGCGCTTTTCTCGAAGGCCGTATCTCTGCGGACCGTGTGGGGAATTTCCGCCATGAGTTGCATGACACGCCCGGACTGTCTTCTTATCCCCACCCTTGGCTGATGCCGGATTTCTGGCAGTTTCCCACGGTATCCATGGGGCTGGGACCGATCGCATCGATTTACCACGCCCGCTTCATCAAATACATGGAAGACCGGGGCCTGCGGGAACCGGCCCATCAGCGCGTATGGGCTTTTCTGGGAGACGGTGAAACAGACGAACCGGAAACCCTGGGCGCCATTACACTGGCTGCCAGAGAACATCTGGATAATCTGACATTCGTAATCAACTGCAACTTGCAACGCCTCGATGGCCCCGTACGCGGCAATGGTAAAGTCATTCAGGAGCTCGAAGCTGCCTTCCGTGGAGCGGGATGGAATGTCATTAAGGTGATCTGGGGTTCTGACTGGGACCCCATTCTCGCTAACGATAATGACGGACTGCTCGTCAAACGCATGGGTGAAACCGTCGACGGACAGTATCAGAAATACACCGTTTCCTCAGGCGATTACATCCGCAAAGATTTCTTTGGATCAGATCCGCGAATCCTGAAGCTGGTCGAACATTTGTCAGATCAGGAACTCGTCAGTATACGCCGGGGTGGCCATGATCCGGTCAAAGTCTACGCGGCATACAAAGCCGCGACAGCTCACCAGGGACGCCCAACGGTCATCCTGGCTAAAACGGTCAAAGGATATGGCCTCGGCGAGAGCGGTGAGGGAAAAAATATAACGCACTCGCAGAAAAAACTGAACGAAGAAGAATTGCGTGAATTTCGCTCTCGTTTCAATATTCCCATCTCAGACGAGGACGTGGGCAAACTACCCTTTTATCGACCGCCCGAAGACAGCCCCGAAATGAAATATATCAAAGAAAGGCGGGAGGCCCTGGGAGGTTATGTGCCGAGCCGCAGAACCATCTTCACCCCGCTGAAAACACCTTCTGAAAAACTCTTTGAAGAATTCTACGCAGGCACGGACCGGCCCGTATCAACTACGATGGTTTTTGTGCGTATGTTGAGTAAACTATTGAAAGATAAGGAGATCGGAAATCTCATTGTTCCGATAGTACCGGATGAAGCACGCACATTCGGTATGGAAGCCCTCTTCAGGCAATGCGGCATCTATTCTCACCCCGGCCAACTCTACGAGCCGGTCGATGCCGACAATCTGCTGTTCTACAAGGAAGTGCAAAATGGACAAATTCTGGAAGAAGGGATTACCGAAGCCGGGTCGTTCTCGTCGTTTGTGGCCGCCGGGTCGGCCTATGCCAACCACGGCATCAATACCATTCCCTTTTTCATTTTTTATTCCATGTTCGGCTTTCAACGGATCGGTGACCTGGCCTGGCTGGCTGGCGATCAGCGCTGCAAAGGATTTGTCGTGGGCGGCACCGCCGGGCGCACCACCCTGGCCGGAGAAGGTCTCCAGCACCAGGATGGACACAGCCACCTGCTAGCCATACCCATACCCAACCTCGTCGCTTACGACCCCGCCTACGCCTATGAACTGGCCGTCATCGTAGAAGACGGTTTGCGCCGTATGTATGAAGAGGGAGAAAATATTTTTTACTACCTTACGGTCATGAATGAGAATTACGATCAGCTTCCGATGCCCGAGGGATGCAGAGACGGCATCCTGAAAGGCCTGTATTGCCTCCGGCCTGAGAAGAAAGCGGATGTGCGCCTGTTGGGTAGCGGTGCCATTCTGAATGAGGCGATCGAGGCAAAAAAACTGCTCGCCCAGGCCTTCAACCTGAAGGCAGAAATCTGGTCCGTAACCAGTTACAAAGAGTTATATAACGATGCACTCGATGCGGAAAGGGAGCAATTGCTGAACCCTGAATCCAAGCGCAAGCCCTATGTTTCAGAGTGCCTGGAAAAAACAGGTACGCCGGTGATAGCCGCATCCGATTACGTAAAAATGCTGCCGGCTTCCATAGCCGGCTATGTTGACGCCCCTTTTATTCCACTGGGTACAGACGGATTCGGACGCAGTGACGGCCGCCCGGCACTCAGAGAATTCTTCGAGGTCAATGCGCGCTACATTGCGTATGCGGCTGTGACCGCCCTCGTCAAACAGGGAAAGCTGAAACCGGCTCAGACGGCTGAAGCGGCTGATAAATGGTCCATTGACCTGCATAAAGCCAACCCGCGCACTGTCTGATCATTACACATTTGAGAGAGGAGAAAGATCATGGCGTTTGAAATGAAACTTCCGGAACTGGGTGAGAATATAGAAGGCGGCACCATTGTACAAATTCTGGTGGAAGTGGGTGACACCATCGCGGCCGATCAGCCGGTGTTGGAACTGGAAACCGGTAAAGCGACGTTAGAAGTGCCGGCGACAGCGGCTGGCACGGTGGAAAGCATGCTGGTCAAAGAAGGTGACAGTTTGAAAATCGGCGACGCGATACTCTCGCTAATTCAAGGGGCAGACAGCGCTGCACCCGGACCGGAACAAACGGAAACGAAAAAAAGTGAAGAGGTTCCGGCAACTCCCGTTAAACCCGCTACAGAAGAAAAACCGGCCCGTCTGCAGGGTAACTCGACCACCATTGTCCTGCCTGAGCTAGGCGAAAATATTGAAGAGGGTGACGTGGTGCAGGTCATGGTTCGCGTCGGCGAGAGCATCGTGCGCGAACAGCCCTTACTCGAGCTGGAAACCGGAAAAGCTACGCTTGAAGTGCCCTCCCCTGCTGCCGGCATAGTAGAAGAATTGAAAATGAATGTGGGCGACCATATCAAAATTGGCGATCCCATCCTGGTCGTAAAAGGTGAAAAATCTGAAACGGCCGAGCCTGAGAAGACAAACCTTGCACCGGAACGCGAGGACGTGAAAAAAGAGCAGACGGCAACCGCCGATAAAGAAACAACGCCAGCTTCCCCACAGACTGTTCCCGGCAGACCTCTGCCCGATCATGTGCCGGTCAGGGCGGCGCCTTCCGTGCGAAAATTCGCGCGGGAAATAGGTATATCTTTAGAAGAAGTGCCCGGTGCACAGGCAGGTGAACGCATCACTATTGAAGCGGTCAAAAAATATTCCAAAACCATCAACGAGAACCGCTCATCCGCTCCTGTAGCGGCCACGGCTGGGTTCCCGGCAGCCAAGCTCCCTGATTTCAGCCAATGGGGCGACGTTGAGCGGCTACCTATGAGCCAGATTCGCAAGGCTACGGCCGACCACATGGCCTACTGCTGGGCCACTGTACCGCACGTAACACAGCATGATACGGCTGATGTAACCGAGCTGGAAGCCCTGCGAAAACGTTTTGCGCCGCGCGCTGAAGCCGCCGGTGGAAAACTCACGCTGACGGCTATCATCATCAAAATTGTGGCCGCCGCGCTTAAAGTACACCCCAAGTTTGCCGCAAGTATTGATATGCAGACACATGATATTCTCTACAAGCGCTATTATAATCTGGGCGTGGCTGTCGACACCGAAAAAGGCCTGATGGTGCCGGTATTGAAAAATGTGGACAAGAAAAACATTATTCAGATATCAATGGAACTCTCGGAACTGGCAACCAAAGCCCGCGAGGGTAAAATCAGCCCGGCGGACCTGGCGGGCGGCACCTTCACGATCACCAATCTGGGTGGCATCGGGGGTTCCTTCTTCACACCAATCGTCAACGCACCCGAAGTGGCTATTCTCGGTATCGGACGATCTTCACAAATTTCTGTTTGCCCGAAAGACGGCAAGCCCTGCCAGCATGAAAGCAAGCTGCCGCTATCTCTATCCTATGACCATCGGTTGATAGATGGAGCCGATGGCGCGCGCTTTCTCCGCTGGGTGGTCGAGGCCATAGAAGAACCGCTGCTGATCTCGCTGGAAGGTTAAAGGATCGCAGAAGCGAGGATTGTAAACCATGAATGTAACAACTGACGAGAATCTCATGACGAATAACAAACTGGTAATTATTGGTGGTGGACCGGCAGGTTATCCGGCAGCCTTTCGAGCGGCAGATATGGGCATGGATGTAACGCTGATTGACATGGCGGAGAACCCGGGAGGGGTCTGTCTGTACCGGGGCTGTATACCATCCAAAGCCCTGCTGCATGTGGCTAAAATCATTGAAGAAAGCCGCGAGGCAAAAGCCATTGGCATCACATTTAATGAGCCCGAAATTGATCTCGATCGCGTCAGGTCATGGAAAGAAAGCGTCGTTAAACGACTGACCAGTGGATTGGGACAATTGCGAAGTGCACGCGCTATTCATTTCATACGGGGGCGTGCACGCTTCCTTGACGCATCGTCCGTAACCGTTGAAAAAGAAGACGGTCAGGAAGAAACAATCAAGTTTGACAAGGCCATTATTGCCACTGGATCACGACCGATCAGTATTCCCCTGTTTGATATTGGATCTCCCAGAGTGATGGATTCGACAGGTGCGCTCGAACTGCCTGACATTCCCGAGTCGCTGCTGGTCGTGGGCGGCGGCTATATCGGTCTGGAGCTGGGTTCCGTTTACGCAGCTCTGGGGAGCCGGGTGGAAGTAGTCGAAATGCTGCCGGGCATCATCCCCGGAGCAGACCGGGACCTCGTCAAACCGCTGGAAAAACGATTACAGTCAACCTTTTCCGGCATTATGGTAAATACGAAAGTCACCGGCCTCAAAGAAGTGGGAGAAGCCATCGAGGTCACCTTTGAAGATGCCAAAGGAGAGTCATTTATTCAAACGTATGGACGCGTGCTGGTATCCATTGGAAGAAAGCCCAACACCGAAAATATCGGGCTCGAACATACAGATATCAAGGTTCTCAAAGGCGGATTTATTGAGGTGGACGGACAGCGCAGAACCGCAGAATCAAATATATACGCCATTGGCGATGTGTCGGGTCAACCGATGCTGGCTCATAAAGGCACCCATGAAGGTTTGGTGGCCATCGATGCAATCGCCGGGCGCAAGACCGTCTTTGAACCGGCCGCTATTCCCGCTGTCATGTTTACAGATCCGGAAATCGCCTGGTGCGGACTCACCGAAATAGAAGCCAAAGAACGGGGCATCGACGTAAAAGTAGCCAAATTTCCCTGGTCGGCATCGGGAAGAGCCATGACCCTCGAGAGGATGGAAGGGTTGACCAAATTAATCATTGACCCCGAAACAGATCGCCTGCTTGGTGCGGGCTTGGTCGGAGTCGGGGTGGGTGATATGATCGCCGAGTGCACCCAGGCCATAGAAATGGGAGCGACAGCCGAAGACCTGGCCTTGACAATCCACCCCCACCCCACGCTGTCCGAAACCATCATGGAAGCGGCAGAAGTGTATTACGGTCACTGCACACACATGGCCTGAAAATGGCCTGCACTTCACCGCAAGTGCCGAGCCTCATATACACCAGCAAACACCAAGTACATAGGTTCCTCGTAGAATTTTGTGGCCCCCGCAGGGTTTTTCTTGCCGAAATCCGGATGCCGAAATCCGGAAAAGGCAAGTGTCTGCACAGCAGCGAATAGTGTCTGTTCCCGTCCGCGGGAACAGACACCATTCGCTGATGTTATAGAGATAGTACACGCTTTCCACCAAGAGTCGAAAAAACGTGCTCTTATTTTGAAATTTCTCTCAAACATAGTATTCTCCTCCCATGAGTACCGTTTGTCCAGTATCAGAGAGAAGAGTTGAAGCAATCACCGTGCGCCTCACGGCGGCACTGGTCATCGGCATCTTGGCTGTAGGTCTGGCTTCAGATCTACTGTCCTGGGTGGCTGTAGCGCTGGCCGTCGACTTCTTTATACGCGCATTCACAAACAGGCCTGTCAGCCCGATCAGTTATTTTGCCCGGCAGATGCGCAAACAGATTTCAAAGCCGGCCCAACTCACTAACGCCGCCCCGAAAGTATTTGCGGCAAAACTAGGTTTTCTAATGACGGTGGTCATTGCGATAACCGGTTTCTTTGGGTTACAGACAATAGCCTCCTCGTTGGCCTTTATGTTAATCATCCTGGCGGGACTGGAAGCCGTCTTCTCCTACTGCCTTGGTTGCCAAATCTACTCACTGCTTTTGAAGCTTCAAAAGAAACAAGCGTGAAATGACTCAGGGAGCCTCACCTTGGGAATATTCCTCACAAAGCCGTTCCATGTACTGCACATGGTTGTAGTCATCTGCATGCAGGAACTGAATCCCGTACTGGAAACGCTGGGGAAACTTAATGGAAACAATTTTAACCCAGCAAATCTCCCCTTCAATTTCTCGTCCTTCGCCTAGTAAAGGAAATGCAATACGTATGATATCGCCTTCGTCATAGGACTCAGTCGATTCAAAACAGATACCGCCCACGCTCATATCGACCAGCTTATGGCCCTGTCCGGGCGTCGCGCCCGTTTTCTTCACGTTGAGTGGAATATCCGTGCTGTGGCGAATAAACTTACGGCGTTCCAGTGAATTGACCTGTTTTACATCATCTTTATTATCCATGATGATAGCGCACCTCTAATTAATTAATACGCACATGTAGCACATAAAAGTAACCAATGTTAAGAATAAACAGCGACTAAGATTAAGCGGGAAAATGACGGATAGTAGTACCAAGAACGAGGCGGAAAGCGTCACCGTACTCCATATTGGTTTGGAGTGCGGCGATCTAAATCGCCGCTTTGGGGGGAGCGGAGCGACGGGGCCAAGCATTTCAATGTGATAAATGTCCCACGGATGGCAGGGCCGTCCCACGGATGGGGAAAGGGCTCGTCTACGCACTCCATGTTAGTTTGGAGTACGGCGATCTAAATCGCCGCTTTGGGGGGAGCGGAGCGACGGGGCCCAGTATTTCAATGTGATAAATGTCCCACGGATGGCAGGGCCGTCCCACGGATGGGGAAA
>CAYXEW010000083.1:631-11016 GCA_964464115.1 uncultured Verrucomicrobiota bacterium | reverse complement strand
CGAGCGTGTACTCGTGTACCCGAGTACCCGGAAAGTGCGACAGGCGGCGTGATATGGGGATTCGGTTGGACGCACTATTCGCTGATGTTATGGAGATAGTACACTCTTTCCACAAAATAGTACGAAGAGCCTTATTTTTATGAAAACAAACCAGAAGCGAATTGTTTTAGCACTCAATCGATGGATTTCAAACGAGCGCCGGATGGCCGCAGGTGTATTTGAATATGCCCGCCCGGCCAATCAAAATTGGGACTTTATTATCGTACCCAACACCGTTCACGCTCTGCAAGGTATACAAAGCTGGAAACCACACGGCATCATAGGCATTGCCGGTGATGAGGAAACGGCAGAATTTGCCCTTCATCTGAGCATACCGTTCGTCAATATTTACGGAGGGCGTCCGCTGGTAGACGGTCTGCCCCAGATTGGAGTCGACGACAGACTGATTGGAACGATGGCTGCAGAGCACTTGATCAATTGCGGGTTTGAGGTGTTTGGCTATTGTGGAAAACCGGGGATCGGCAGTCAGACCGGTCGGGCAAAAGGCTTTGCCAAAGCGTTGATTGAGCGCGGATTTCGCTATAAAGTCTTCGACCCAGACGCTGCCTATGGTGAGCTTCCCGATGACTACCCCGTGATTCTCCACAAGGAAAAGAAATTACAGCAGTGGCTTTTTCAACTACCCAGACCTATCGGTATTTTTGCCTGTGACGATCTGCATGCGAGCTGGGTGGCTGACGCCTGCAGACACCTGGGTATTGCCATCCCTGAACAGGTGGCCATTTTGGGTGTCGGCGATGATGATCTCATATGTCGGGCTTCTTATCCTGCCATCTCCAGCATACGCCTGCCTTCCGAAAATATCGGCGAAAAGGCCGCTGAAACTTTACAGCGAATGCTGCTTAAAGAAGCGGGGTCTGCGGTGGATTTATACATGGAACCCGAGACCGTTGTGGTTCGCCCATCAACAGATATTCTCGCTGTCGCCAATCCCAACCTGACCAAGGCTCTGAGTTTTATCCGGGAGCATGCCACGGACAGAATAAGCGTGCCTGACGTGGTCGCAGTCAGTGGTCTTTCACGGCGAGCTATGGAGCTTCTGTTTCATAAAGCGCTCAGGCGCACACCTCATATGGAAATCCGCCGCGTTCAGATGGAATGCGCAAAGAAACTGCTCAGAGAAAGTGATCTGTCCATAAACGACGTCGCCCTGAAGTCCGGTTTTGGCAGCAGTATACGTTTTTGCCTCGATTTTAAGAAAACTATGGATATCAGCCCCGGACAGTACCGAAAGAATTACCGTAATGCAGAGCCGCTATAAAACGGACAGAACCACTTGCAGTTTTCCGTTTCTCGAGTTAATAATCTCTGTCCTATGAAAAATCATGGTACAGTTATGGCATGTATGGCGTTGTGCCTGTTTGCCTTTTGCGTCACCGCACCGGCCGCTGAGGTAGCGACCATGGAACCTATCTCAAGCTCGCCTGACACGCCTTTTTGGGTTTGGCCGACCGCCCTTTTTTGCCTCACGTTTTGTCTGGGAATCGTCGCGGTGATGGGGGGTGTTGGCGGTGGCGTGCTCTTCGTACCTATTGTGAGCGGTTTCTTCCCTTTTCATATGGATTTTGTGCGAGGGACCGGCCTGATGATCGCATTAGCCGGGTCTCTTACGGCGGGCCCGACCCTTTTGCGCAGCGGAATGGTCAACTTGAGACTGGCTCTGCCGCTTGCCCTTATCGGCTCCATCTCTTCAATTGCCGGCGCGATGATGGGCCTCGCCCTGCCCCAGGCGGTCGTTCAAACAGCACTCGGCTTGACCATCCTCGGCATTGTAGCCCTCATGTGGCTCTCTAAAAAATCTGATTTTCCAAACGTTCCGCAACAGGATGCACTGGGTCAAGCCTTGAAAATGCACGGCATTTATCATGAGCATTCTACCGGGAAAGATTATGAATGGAAGGTACACCGCACACCGCTCGGCATGGCGCTTTTTGTTCTGATCGGAATGCTGGCCGGGCTGTTTGGTCTGGGTGCGGGCTGGGCCAATGTACCGGTGATTAACCTGGTCATGGGCGCGCCACTCAAAGTGTCGGTTGCTTCCAGCCATTTCCTGCTGTCCATTGTCGATACATCTGCCGCATGGATCTATTTAAACCGCGGTGCCGTGCTGGCCATCATTACGGTGCCGTCTATCGCCGGCATTATGCTGGGCACGCGTATTGGCGTCATGTTTTTGAAAAAAATGAAGGCGGGTTCGATTCGGAAAATTGTTATTACCATTCTCTTTCTGGCCGGGCTCAGATCCCTGCTCAAGGGTACGGGCATCTGGGTATAACGTTTATGGACATTGAAAAGAAAAACTATTCATCACCAAGGGATGAGGCCTATGCGGCAACGCTGGAATGGTGCACGCGGCTGGGCCTAGGCTTTCTTTTACTGTTTTTTACATTCTATGTGACAGGGCTCTTTGAGCCGGCTGTCTCTTTTGAGGAGTTGCCAAATTACTGGACGCGGTCCGCATCCGGCTATATGGATAAAACGGGCATTCAGACAGGCTGGGACTGGATTTATCACCTGCATCAAGGAGATCATCTGGCACTACTGGGTCCCGCATTGCTGGCGTCAATCAGCATTATATGTCTGACACGTGTACTCCCTTTTTCGTGGCGGGAAAAAGATTGGATTTTCGGCATCATTGTGCTGCTTGAAATAGGGGTTTTACTGCTGGCCGCATCAGGTGTGCTGGTCGCCGGGCATTAAGGCTTCTCCTTCGCCCCCTCTTCATCTTCAGCTTTAAATTGAAGGGCTGCCGAATTTATGCAATATCGCAGTCCCGTCGGCTGGGGGCCGTCATTGAACACGTGGCCCAAATGGCCGCCACAGCGCGCGCACACAACTTCTGTCCTGGTCATGCCGTGGCTGCTGTCGCGCCGGGTTTCAACCGCATCGCCCGATGCCGGGGCCACGAAACTGGGCCAGCCGGTACAGGAGTCGAACTTGTTCGATGATATAAACAATTCTTCACCACAGGCAGCACATTGATAGCGACCATCTTCCTTGTGATCCCAGTACTTACCGGTAAAAGCCCGTTCCGTACCTTTACCGCGCAGGATGCGGAACTCTTCTTCAGTTAATTCTTTTTTCCATTCGGCATCCGTTTTATCCAGCTTATTGGACATCGCAACACACTCCCTTTCAGCAAAGCCAGCACACGCAAGCATTAAACAGAACAGTCTAAGAATACTGGAGGACCTAGTCTTCATAGGAATAATATCCGGTGACCGGCAGCGCTTGTCAAATGGAGGGAGGCTATTTTCGCTTCACCCCTGGAAAAACCAGGTGATGGTGGCGATCCGCCCAGCGCCGGATAGCCCGGTGCTTTTCCAGTTGCTCATCGGGGTGATAAGTAAAGCGATCGAGCCCGGCCTTAAAATTCCATAAACAGGCACCCGCGGCACCGTTTTCGCGTGCTATCTCTAAATATTCATGCGGCTCCGCCTTCTCATCCTTCGTGGGGAACTCCGATAATACCCACGGCTTGTCCATGGGCAGCTTCTTCAGGATAGACACCATGCTTTCGGCGGTTTCGGGGTAGTGGTGAAGTGAGTAAAAGTCGACGGGGAGTTTGTACAACAGCTCCCAGTGTTTGCTGGATACACCGACCGTCACCAGCATATCGGGCTGCTCTGATTTAATAAAGGCCGCGGTCTCTCTGATAAATCGCTGTAAATCACGCAGCGGTATGGACGTTAAAAAGGGACTGCTGATTTTACCTGTTTCGGCCTCTTCCTCTGTTATAGCCCAGCCACCGCCCTCGCGCACACTGATAAACCAGTCCGGCTCACTGATAATGTCTGTCGATATCCATGCCGGATGATCACCAAAATCTTTCAGAAATACGCTCAGAAAATCGTAGTAAAAGGCTTTGCGATACCATTCATCGACAATGAGGGAGCGGTGGCCGCGGATCGGCACCCCATGTAAGTATTTCATCGAGCCGGCAATCGTGGCATCCATCAGAATAAACTCGATGCGCACATCGTGTTCCAGTGCCAAATCCAGCAGGGTTTGCACATCTTTTCTGAAGGTCGCGTTATACCCTGTCGTCCCGCCTTCAAAAGTTAGTACATTTCTCCCATCCCCCAGCAGATTGATGCGCAACAGTTTGATGCCGCTGCGGCGCGCATAGTCCAGGTAATACTTGACATAATTCTCTCGCAGCGAAAACCCGTTTGCCGATTCTTCCCAGGGGGCGATACCAAAATTCGCTGCATAACCGATGCCATCCCAATTGGCACCAACCATGAACCAGCGCTGGCCGTTGAGCGTGATAATGCCCTCTTCCACCCGAATCGTATCCTCTTCCGAAAAAAGGCGCGGTTCCTTACACTCCTGGCGAAAGCGTGTAATGTGGACCGGGGGATCAAACTCAACCTTTTTTATATAGAGAGGACCGTCGTATCGCAATTCGGAGGGATGGGACACATAAAAGTTAAACCCGATCCCAGCCACGCGCTCCGCTTGAAAACCCTTCTCCTGCCGGGCATTCAACATCGCCGTCGGGCGATAATAACACCACAGCTCCTGACGGTCCGGGTAAATAACGCGGCGCGGCGTGGCGGCGCGAATCCCGTATTTGTAAAGACCTTTCGTATCCTTGACAAAAAACTGAACGCCGTTGGGCGCTTCATTTTCTCTGAAGTTATACTGATGGGAAAAACCCTTCGGTATATCGACCAAAATTTTAACCCTTTGCCTTCTGAAGTCCAGCGGCATTTGATGCTCCAATTCCGGCACCTTCAGCAGATCGAGGTAAATACGGCCGGTGGCATTCGTAAGGTTGCGCCCGTCAAAGCTTCCTCGCACGTCTATGAGGGCGCGATGGCGATCAAAGTGAACGCTCTTCACCGCCTTGGCTGCGGGATCCCGTTCAATCGTCCAGTCGTGCATGACGGCGACGGGATTGAATTTAATGCGCACCGTGGATAGTTGGTCCACACCCTCCGGCGCGCCGCAACCACTGAGAAAAAGCAGCAGACCCCACCCCCATGCCCGCGCAGACCAGAGCCGTTTCTCTTTCCAATTCATTTGATATGACGGCTTCCACTTCATGAAACCCACTTAAATCCATTCTTTTCAGCATTGGATATCGTTCCAAGTCCATGTAATGTGTGGCAAATCTTAATCTATAAAGAAAGGAACATTGCGTGATTATTTATAATCTTTTTCCCTTACTGGGAGGGCCATTCAGCCAGTGGCAACCCCATCTCGAAAGAGCTAAAGCAATGGGTTTTGACTGGATCTTTGTGAATCCCATTCAATATCCGGGCATGTCCGGAAGCCTGTATTCCGTCAAAGACTACCATCAGTTCAACCCTCTCCTTTTAGATGACCAAAGCACCTTGACCCCGGAGGATCAAGTTCGCCGGATGACGGAGACAGCACACCGCATGGGGCTTAAGATTATGATTGACCTCGTCATCAATCACTGCGCCATTGACGCAGAGTTAATTCGGCAGAAACCGGAATGGTTTCTGTGGGATGGTGACAGCATCGCGCACCCCTCCTGTGACGAAGACGGCCATACTGTTGTATGGGGGGATTTGGCTAAGTTCGACCATCATACGCATGACCGGGAGGGTTTGTATCAATTCTTTCGGGGCGTCGTTCAGTACCTGATTGACCTCGGGTTTGACGGGTTTCGCTGCGATGCAGCCTACCAGGTCCCGAGAGAACTGTGGTCACGGCTGATACACGACACGAAACAAGGCCGGGAGGACATGCTGTTTGCCGCCGAAACGCTCGGCTGCACCGCCGATCAAACCCGTGAGACAGCGGAGGCAGGCTTCGATTACGTGTTTAACAGCAGCAAATGGTGGGATTACTCAAGCCCATGGTTGCTGGCTCAATATGCTCTCATTCGAGAAGCGGCACCCTCTATTTCATTCCCGGAAAGTCATGATACACAAAGGCTGGCTGATGAATTGAATGATAACACTGCTGGGCTTAAACAGCGGTATCTCTTCGCAGCCCTTTTCTCTTCGGGCGTCATGATGCCTATCGGATTTGAGTACGGGTTTCGCAAAAAACTCCACGTTGTCAACACGAGACCGTCAGACTGGGAACACACACAGATTGATCTGACTGATTTTATAAAAGACGTCAACAGTATCAAAAAAGCACATCCCGTCTTTCAGGAGGAATGTCCGACCGAAATGCTGAACGGCGACCACCACAATATCCTTATATTGTGGAAGGGTTCCACCCGGACCCGTGAAGAGGCATTGCTCATCCTGAATAAAGACTGCTGGAATTATCAGCATTTTTATACAGAGACACTACAGCAATATGTCCAGTCAGGTGCCGCATTAAAATGCGTTTCACCGGAAAATCCACTGGAATATGTCCATAAACCATTTGAATACGATTTGCGACCCGGCGAGGGAATTGTGCTGGTAACAGAACGATAACCGCCCCGCCGGGCGACCGTACATGCCCGGCTGCGCAGTGAGGCTATTGAGATTTGTCTAAAAGAAAGGTGTAAAAGATGAAAAAATGGATCATATGCACAGCGACACTGTTGATGGCAGGAATCAATATTCAGGGGCGGGAGTACACCTTTGTCCGGGGCACCCAGGAAATTGCCCTGCGGGGCTCCTATACGTATAACCAACCCGATGGTGATGTGCTGGACATGATGTTCGCCTATGGCTTCTTTTTCAGGGATCGGCTTGAGGCCGGACCGGTGCTGGAATGGCACGACAGCGACAGTATCAGTCTGTGGAGCGCCGGCGTTTTCACAGAATACACCTATGATCTGGGTTATCCGTTCTACCCATATCTCGGTGGGCGCCTGCTGTATCTGAATACGGATCGGGCAGGCAATGACGGGGCAGCCCTGGGGTTCAGCCTCGGATTTAAAATCATACTGATCAATGATGTGGCGCTTGATTTCGGCCTGCATCAGACGCTCGCAACGGATGATATCTATCAAACCGATGACGGCGCTAACCATACGCTGACCTATGTGGGTCTGGGGCTGCGATTCTTTTACTGATCCGGGGCAGTTATATTAAAAACCTTCTTTGCAAAACGCCAATTTTCCCATACAGTTTCACGTCGTTTTTATGAAAACGAGCATTACCATAGATACCAGTGCCGTCACCGATCAGGGGTTGGTGCGTGAAGAAAACGAGGACAGCGTTTTCGTCGTGGCCCATGCGTCAGTGATAGGGGTTGCCGATGGCATGGGCGGAGTGGAAGGGGGCGCCATGGCCAGCCAAACCGTAAAGCGCATGATTCATCGTTCGCTGCGCAGCATCAACAGCCCATCCTCTTTTCAGGACATCTGCCATAAAATCAGAACCGCTGTCCAGGCCGCAGACCTGAAAATTAAAGAAGAAGCAGAACGGCTGAACGTTTCCGGCGCCGGAACGACGGTGGCGATAATGGTATTTGGCAAGGAAGAAAAAAAGGCTCTCTGCCTCCATGCGGGAGACAGCCGTATTTACCGCTTTCGCGGCAAGCAACTCGAACTGTTGACACGCGACCACTCTCTCATTGAGGAAATCGCCGAAAATTTGCGAGACCAGGTGCCCGCCATGCTGCGCGGAGTCATTACCAGAGCCATCGGTTCATTTGACCATTCGGCACTCGAAGAACGCATTATCGATATCGAAGACCGTGATCTGTTTCTGGTCTGCACAGACGGACTGTCGAACATGCTGTCCGATGGAGCCATGACAGAAATCCTGACTAAACTCGAAGAGGCTGACACTCATCAACTTGCCATTGCCATGGTGCACGCTGCCAATTATATGGGAGGTATGGATAATATTTCCGTGGCTCTGGCCCGCGTCAATGCCGGCATGGCCCCGGAAACAGAATAATGCGATATTGGGATTGCGCGCCACGGTACCCGGTGTTATCTATTCGACCGTTCATTTTTCAACCATAGCCGGAGATAAAACATGAAACCGACACTTGTGATTATGGCCGCAGGTATGGGCAGCCGATACGGCGGCCTCAAGCAAATTGATGCACTGGGTCCAAACAGCGAAATTATGCTTGATTATGCAGTTTACGATGCTATTAAAACCGGTTTTGGCAAGGTGGTCTTCATCATTCGAAAAGACATTGAAGACGTTTTCAAAAAAGTGGTGGGCGGGCGCTTCAATGAGACTATTCCTGTAGAATACGCCTATCAGGAACTGCATCAGCTGCCCGACGGATTCACCGTGCCGGATGGACGCGAAAAACCGTGGGGAACAGGGCATGCCATGCTGGCCTGCAAAGACGTCGTGAAAGAGCCATTTGCGGTATTGAATGCGGATGATTTTTACGGCCGCCAATCGTATACGGTTCTGGCAGATCGATTATCTTCTCTGGCTCCGGAAGAAGCCAGGGGTTGCCTGGTTGGATTTACTCTTCAGAAAACTCTTTCCGATCACGGCCCGGTTGCACGCGCCATCTGTGAGAGCCATGACGGGCGCCACCTGTCCCACATCGTTGAGCGCCTAGCTATTGAAAAGTGCGAAGAGGGCGCACAGTTTGAAGAAAGCGGGCAGCAGATAAAACTGACCGGAAAAGAGTGGGTTTCCATGAATATGTGGGGGTTTACTCCCGCTGTCTTTCCCATGCTGGAAAAGGCGTTCAGTACCTTTCTGGAACAATCGATCGAAATACCCAAATCCGAATTTCTGATTCCCTCCGTGGTGGCAGACCTGATCGACAAAGGCAGCCTGACAGTCGAAATCCTGCCCTCGGATGCTCAGTGGTTCGGTGTCACCTATACGGCCGATAAACCGTCGGTGCTGGAAGGCTTTAAACAAATGGTGGAGGCAGGGCTTTACCCTTCTCCCATATGGTCGTAATGCTGAATAAGGCGGGGGGAGTAAAAAATGACGGCTGAAAAAATAGGCTTGGTGGGGCTGGGATACGTTGGTATGCCACTGGCGGCGGCTTTCGCCGGAACGACTGATGTCATAGGGTTTGACACGGACCCGGTGCGGGTACATGAACTTAAACAGGGTATTGATCGAACAGGAGAGTTGCAGGGAGACTGGCAAGGAAGACTGTCACTACAATTTACGACGCAACCCGAACAGCTCGCTGAATGTACCGCGATTATTATCACGGTGCCGACACCGGTCACCAAAGCCCGCATGCCCGATCTCAGCTGTCTTGAAAATGCCTCGGAAACCGTAGGCCGCATACTGCGCAAAGGGATGGTGGTGATTTATGAAAGCACCGTGTACCCCGGCGTTACAGAGGATGTCTGCCTTCCAATTCTCGAACGATATTCGGGCCTTAAGCTGGGTGATTTTGATTTAGGCTACTCACCGGAACGCATCAATCCGGGAGACCGTGAACACACCGTAACCAAAATAAAAAAAATCGTCAGTGGACACAACACCGAAACATTACAGAGGATTTCAGCCCTGTACGGATCGGTCATCGAGGCCGGCATTCACAAAGCCCCCTCCATCAAAACGGCCGAAGCGGCCAAAGTCATCGAGAATGTTCAACGAGATTTGAATATTGCTTTGATGAATGAACTTTCTAAAATATTTTCACTCATTGGGCTGGATACAGCAGAAGTGCTTGAGGCCGCCGGAACCAAGTGGAATTTCCACCGCTATCATCCCGGACTGGTGGGCGGACACTGTATTGGCGTCGACCCCTACTACCTGACCCACAAGGCTATGGAGCTGGGCTATCACCCTGAAGTTATTCTTGCAGGACGCCGCATTAATGATTCAATGGGTTCCTTTGCCGCAGAACAAGTTATTCATGGACTAGTGGAAACGGAAGTGCTGCCGCAGCACGCTCACGTATGGGTACTGGGCCTGACATTCAAGGAAAATGTTCCCGACTTCAGAAATTCGAAGGCATCTGACCTTGTGGATACACTTCTAAAACATGGCGTCACTGTTTCTGTCTGGGAGCCTCTCGTTGAACCAAATGAAATTATGGACCGTTTCGGTTATAACACGCTTGATTATGAACACTTGATTCCCGTTGATGCCGTCGTTTTAGTCAACGGACATGATGTCTTTAAATGTATTGACCTGGAGCATCTCGCTAGCCGCATGCGACACAAACTGCTTATCGACCTGAAAGGTTTCTTTGACAAAAAGAAGGCCAGAGAGCTGGGATTCAGAATATTCAGTCTTTAAGATCAGCACATCATGGCGTTGCGATGGTGCCCGAGGTGGGAGTCGAACCCACACGGTCTATTAAACCGACGGATTTTTCTGCCGTAGGCAGATCCGCCGGGGCGGAAAGTCCAACACTTCAAATCCTGGTTCAGGGCGGTACCGTATTCCTTGATGGTGCCCGAGGTGGGAGTCGAACCCACACGGTCTATTAAACCGACGGATTTT
>CAYXEW010000083.1:0-531 GCA_964464115.1 uncultured Verrucomicrobiota bacterium | reverse complement strand
TCTGCCGTAGGCAGATCCGCCGGGGCGGAAAGTCCAACACTTCAAATCCTGATCCAGGGCGGCACCGTATTCCTTGATGGTGCCCGAGGTGGGAGTCGAACCCACACTTCCTTACGGAAAACGGATTTTAAGTCCGTTGCGTCTGCCATTCCGCCACCCGGGCAAGCTGTTCTTTTAAAAAGCCTCTACCGGCTCCTGATTTCAGCCAGTTTTCTCGCCTTCTTGCAACTGTATAATCTTCACAATACTCATAATAAACAAGCGTTAATGGCCGCCGGTTTCGTGTGCGTCTGACTTTTCCATGCTGGTGGGCTTTTATCCTGTCAGACAGACTTCTCGTTGATCCTTTATACAAATAGTCGCCCGAGCTGCCCTTTAACACATACACTGCGGGTCTGTTCAAACATTCCATGCTTTATACACTCATACCTGTATATGGTGATTTTTCTGCCATAGGCAGATCCGCCTCTGGCGGAAAGTCCGTTGCGTCTGCCATTCCGCCACCCGGGCAAGCTGTTCTTTTAAAAAGCC
>CAYXEW010000082.1:0-11130 GCA_964464115.1 uncultured Verrucomicrobiota bacterium | reverse complement strand
CCGCCACCATTACCGTTCTTGAAGGCATAGAAGCGGTGCGTAAACGGCCGGCCATGTATATCGGCGACACCAGTGTACGGGGCCTGCATCACTGCGTCTACGAAGTGGTCGACAACAGTATTGATGAAGCTTTAGCGGGTTACTGCACACACGTTGAAGTAACCATCAATGCCGATGGTTCTGTCACCGTCAATGACGACGGTCGCGGCATTCCCGTCGATATGCATGCGACGGAAAAGCGACCGGCCGTCGAAGTCGTACTCACGACCTTGCACGCCGGGGGCAAGTTTGATCACAACTCTTACAAGGTGTCGGGCGGGCTGCATGGCGTGGGTGTATCCTGTGTCAACGCGCTGAGCGAGTGGCTGGAAGTGGAGGTGCGACGCAATGATCAGGTGTACCATCAACGCTTCGAACGCGGAAATCCGGTAACACAGCTTGAGACGATTGGTAAAACCCGCGGAACGGGAACCAAAATATCGTTCTACCCGGATGCCGAAATTTTTTCCACCACTGAATACAACTGGGACACCCTGGCCTCCCGCCTGCGGGAAATGGCCTTCCTGAATAAAGGCGTTGAAATTATCCTGAAACAGGAAGAACCGGAACGCATTGAAATCTTCAAATACGACGGGGGCATCCGGCAGTTTGTAGAGCATCTAAATGAAAAGAAGACGCCCCTGCATCCGAAAGTCATCTATTTTGAGCGCGAAAAAGAAGGTATTACGACCGAAATTGCGTTCCAGTACAGCGATGCCTTTTCAGAAAATCTTTTTTCTTTTGCCAATAACATCAATACGATAGAGGGCGGAACGCACCTCAGCGGTTTCCGATCCGCGCTGACGCGTACGCTCAACCAGTACGGACGAGTGAACAAGCTCATCAAAGAGGAAAAGGACAGTATGTCCGGTGATGATATTCGGGAAGGGCTGACAGCCGTGGTCAGTGTCAAGATTCCCGACCCCCAGTTTGAAGGACAGACGAAGACCAAGCTAGGCAACCGGGAAGTGCAGGGTCTGGTTGAATCGATTGTCAACGAAGAACTGGGCACCTACCTGGAAGAGCATCCGTCAGTGGCCCGCCGCATCATCGATAAAGCCATCGTGGCGGCGCGGGCGAGGCAGGCGGCGCGCAAGGCCCGCGATCTCGCACGACGAAAGGGTGCTCTGGAAGGTGGTTCACTGCCGGGTAAACTGGCAGACTGCTCGGAGAGAGATCCCGCCTTAACTGAACTCTTCATTGTCGAAGGTGACAGTGCCGGCGGTTCAAGCAGGGGCGCGACCGCCGTTTCCAGGCCATCCTACCTGTACGGGGAAAAGTTATCAACGTACAGAAAGCCCGCCTGGACAAGGTCCTCAGCAATGAAGAAATTCGCACGATGATCACGGCCATCGGTGCGGGTATCGGAACCGATGACTTCTCTATTACCAAAGCGCGTTATCATAAAATTGTCATTATGACGGATGCTGATGTCGACGGCGCCCATATCCGCACCTTACTGCTGACCTTTTTCTATCGCCAGATGCCGGAACTGATCGAAAACGGTTTTATCTACATAGCGCAACCCCCCCTCTATAGAATTAAGCGTAAAAAGCGCGAGGAGTACATCGATAATGACGAGAGTCTGACACGAATGCTGCTCAACCTGGGCGCCGAGGATATGACCCTGGAATCGGTTGACGGAAAAGAACTGCTTTCGACAAAGGAAATCCTGCAGATGCTCGAAATACTTGTCGAGACAGAACAGATCCTCGACCGGCTCCAGCGCAAGGGGATTGATTTTCAAGAATACCTCAAGAGTCGCAATTCCGAGACGGGCGCTTTTCCGCAATACCGCGTCGAAATACGCAAAGACGGAGAGAAGGAGTTCCATTTTGCCCTGGGTGAAAAAGAGTTGCGGCTCATTCGCGAGAAAGCTGAAGAGGATCTCGGACTGCAGTTGGAGATATTCACAAACAGCAGCGACATCAGTGCGGGAGACCAGCAGCAAGGTATACGCTGGGATGAGATCTATGCGGCAAAGAAACTGGAGAAATACGAAAAGAGTCTCCAGGCAAAAGGCTTTTCCATGGGCGAAATACTACCCGTCGAAGAGCCCCTCTATGTGCTTAAAGACAAAGACGGCCAGAAGACGGAATTATTTTCACTGCAGGAGCTGTTGGATCGCGTCCGGGAAAGCGGGCGCAAAGGTCTGCAGATCCAGCGATACAAGGGATTGGGTGAAATGAATCCTCAGCAACTCTGGGAAACGACGATGGATCCCGCAGAGCGGAGAATGATTCGCGTCGTCATCGAAGACGCAATCAAGGCTGATGAAATTTTCACCATTCTGATGGGAGACGAAGTGGAGCCCCGGCGAGCCTTCATTGAACAGAACGCACTCAACGTAACCAACCTGGACATCTAAAAGGGTTTATAAACATGGACGATCGCAACGAACGAATAGAACTGATTAATATTGAAGATGAAATGCAGCGCGCCTATATCGATTATTCGATGAGCGTTATAGTGGGGCGCGCCCTGCCGGATGCCAGGGACGGCCTGAAGCCCGGCAACCGGCGCATTCTGTACGCCATGAAAGAGCGGGGGTGGTATCACAGCAAAGCCTTTGTAAAGTGCGCCAAAGTAGTGGGCGAAGTGATCGGTAATTACCATCCGCATGGTGATACCGCCGTATACGATACACTCGTCCGTATGGCACAGGAATTTTCCATGCGGACGCCGCTCATCGACGGACAGGGTAATTTCGGCAGTATTGACGGAGACCGCCCTGCGGCCTACCGCTATACCGAGTGCCGGCTCCAGCTGATAGCTGAAGAAATGCTGGCAGACATTGACAAAAATACGGTGGATATGCGGCCGAACTTCGATGAAAGCCTGCAGGAACCCACCGTTTTGCCTGCCCGGATTCCCAACCTTCTCGTCAACGGTAACACCGGAATTGCTGTCGGTATGGCAACCAACATACCGCCGCATAACTTGGGTGAAGTCATCGACGGTATTATTCACCTGATTGAAAAACCGGATGCAGATGTGGAGGAACTCTGCAATTATGTCAAGGGGCCTGACTTCCCGACTTCAGGCATCATCTGCGGAAAAAATGCTATTCGGGAAATGTATACGACGGGGCGCGGAAAGATCAAGCTACGGGGCCGTTCCGCTATTGAAACAGACCGCAAGGACCGCGAACACATCGTTATTACGGAAATACCCTACACGGTAAACAAGGCATCACTCATTCAGAAAATGGCCGCGCTGGTCAATGCTAAAAAACTGGAAGGCATTTCAGACATCCGCGACGAATCTGATAAAGAGGGAATTCGGATTGTCATCGACCTCAAGAAGAATGTGGTGCCCAAGGTGCTGCTGAATAACATCTATAAGCACACTCAGTTGGAAAACACGTTTGGCGCCATTATGCTGGCTATCGACAAAGGGAAGCCGCGGGTTATGAACCTGAAACAGCTGATGCTGTGCTATCTTGATCATCGTTTCGAGGTCATTACAAGGCGCACGAAGTTTGATCTGGAGAAGGCCGAAGCGCGGGCCCATATACTGGAAGGTTTCAAAATCGCTATCGACAACCTCGAGGCCGTGGTTAGGACGATTCGGGAATCGAAAGACCGCCACGATGCCCAGGAACAGCTCATGGCCAAATTCGGCCTGTCTGAACTGCAGGCCAAAGCCATTCTCGATATGAGGCTTTATCAAATTACGGGACTGGAGCGGGACAAAATTGAAAGCGAATATCTCGAAGTCATCAAACTCATCAACTACCTCCGGGATTTATTGAGTAGCGACGCCAAAATCTATGAAGTGATCAAGACCGATTTGCTGGAAATCAAGCAGCAGTTTTCAACTGAGCGAAAGACAGAGATTGTCGCCGCCGAAGGGGAAATTAAAATAGAAGACCTGATTGCCGACGAGCACTGCATTATTACGATCTCCCATACGGGTTATATTAAACGCGTCCCGCTCCACACATATCGCCAACAGAGGCGGGGGGGCAAGGGCGTCATCGGCATGACCATGAAAGATGAGGATTTTGTCGAACATCTGTTTATGGCCTCCATGCACGATTACCTGCTCTGTTTCACGGAAAGTGGACGAATGTTCTGGGTCAAGGTCTACGACCTGCCAGAAGGGTCCCGAACGTCCAAAGGAAAAGCGATTGTAAACATTCTACAGATTGAGCGAAGCGAAAAATTAGCCGCGATGATCCGCGTTCGCGACTTTATCGACTCGGAGCACCTGGTCATGGCCACGGAGCGCGGCATTGTGAAAAAGACGAACCTTTCGGCATACAGTAATGTGCGCGCGGGCGGCATTATCGCCATTAATATTGACGAAGGTGACCGACTGATCGGGGTGCAGAAAACCAAGGGAGCCGACCACATTATGCTCTCTACGGTCAACGGTCTGAGTATCCGTTTTGAAGAGATGCAGTTGCGCGATCAGGGCCGGGCGACGCGCGGCGTCAAAGGTATCGGTCTGACAAAAGATGACAGGGTCGAAAGTATCGAAATTGTAAAACCCCAGGCGACTCTGCTGGTCGTTACGGAAAACGGTTACGGCAAGCGCACATCTTTTGAAGAGTACCGTCAGCAGTCAAGAGGTGGCAAGGGTGTGATTACGATCCGGACAACAGAACGCAACGGAATAGTGGTCGGGGCCCATGCTGTAACCGACGATGATGCGTTGATGCTGATCTCTGAGCTGGGACAAATGATACGTATTGCGGTAAAGGAAATCAGAGTTATCAGCCGGAATACACAGGGTGTCCGCCTCATCAATCTGGCTGAAGGCGATCGCTTAATATCCGCTGCACCGCTCGAGGCAGGTGAGCCGGAAGAAATCGCGGAGATAGATATCACAGCAGATGCGGGTGAGCCTGATGAATTGGATGACAGTGTTGAAACGCCCGCGGCGGAAGATTAGAGCAGCGGACGGGTTTTCAGAGCTTCGCCCTCCACTTATGAATCAATGTGGAGGGTCGCGTTCCACCGCGACCATTCTTGAAAGCGCGGTCAGAACCAATTTATATATGTGAATATATGTTCATATACGGTTGGAATATCTTTCTTATTTAGCCGCGAGAGAACTCAAAGAAACGCGAAGGAAGAGGGAAGTTGAAGAGATTTGTCAAAATCATTGATAGCAGAATCATTCTAAATGTATCCCTATTCTTTACGGCTTGGGGGTAGCTATATTCTTCAGAGCAGAACCGATTTATATATGTCCATTTACGATCATATGCGGTTCTTGAGCCTTCTCTTATTTGCGCACATTTGCGTCTATTTAACCGTTCCCAAGCGGTCACTATTTTATTTCATAAAATTATCTATCGCTGCGCTTTCGGGCGGTTAAAATATTTTCTTCCTGTTATGGAGGGTCGCGTTCCACCGCGACCTTTTTTGAACAATGCGGCAACAGATACTTCGGGGTGGAACCGTGTCCTGCGCCCCATCGCAGGAAGTATCTTCGTCCATGGTCCAAACCATTCGCTCAAACAAAAAAAAAAAGCCCGTGCCATCCGTCCAGAATGGGAATTGGTTCCGAGGAAATTGCCTGAACTCTGAACTCTTACAACCATTGAAATTGGCTATAAGTTATGCTATATGTTCGACTCATTTACTCAAAAATCTTCGATTAAGGAGTTAATCAGTGCCTGCACCTTCATCTGTTGCATCGACAATTTCTCGGAGGATCGTATTATAACCTTTACCCGAAGTGAACTCGCCCTCCACTTCGCGCATGACTGTGTTGACGCCTTTGCCCAGCTCCTGTTCAAAACTTAGAATGGATGAACCCACTTTTATTTTGTCTCCCGGCTGCAGGGCCCGTTCGGTCACGTTTTCCCCATTCACAAACGTCCCATTCTTTGATTCCAGATCTTTCAGGATGTACTGACCCTCTTCATACGAAATACCGCAATGAATACGGGATATTCGTTCCTGTGCGATCATGATATCGGCATCTGGACTGCGGCCGATCGTAACGGGTGTTGAGCTCAGTTTTAACTCAGCAAAAGAACCATCTGACTTTATATACCGAATAATCATAGCTGACTCCCACATGGACCATATCTGTGGCCATTATCCATTCTGGCACGACATGGGGATGGTGACCGCAAACCTTATATCGTCCCTTTTTCCAGCAGGGCTTTAAAATAATCAATTGTTTTCCCCAAACCTTCCTCCAGCGGAACATTCGGCTGCCATCCCAGCTTTTCCCGGGCCTTGCGATTGTCGGGCTGGCGGGTCTTCGGGTCATCGACGGGCAGTTCTTTATGAATGATTTCTGACGAACTTCCGCACAGCTCCTTGATTTTTTGGGCAAATTCAAGCACTGACATTTCGTGCGGATTTCCAATGTTGACCGGTTCATTCTGGTCACTCATCATAAGTTTGTAAATTCCGTCAATCAGGTCGGAAACGTAGCAGAAACTGCGCGTCTGGCTCCCATCGCCAAAAACCGTAATCGGTTCATTTTTCAGACACTGACTAATAAAAGCCGGAACCACGCGTCCGTCATGGGGCCGCATTCGCGGGCCGTACGTGTTAAAGATGCGCACAATGCGCGTTTCCACACCATGAAATCGCTGGTACGCCATAGTCATGGCCTCCGCAAAACGCTTGGCTTCATCATAGACACCCCGAGGGCCAATCGGATTAACATTACCCCAATAGGCTTCAGGCTGAGGGTGGACGAGCGGATCACCGTATACTTCCGACGTGGAAGCCAGCAGTAACCGCGCTTTTTTTGCGCGGGCCAACCCCAGTGCTTTATGCGTCCCCAGGGCTCCCACTTTCAGTGTTTGAATAGGCAGTTCCAGGTAGTCAATCGGGCTGGCGGGCGAGGCAAAATGAAAGATGTAGTCAATGGTGCCGGGAATATAGATGTACTCCGTCACATCCTGTTTAATAAACTTAAACTTCTCATTTCCAGCCAAGTGCTCAATATTGGCGATATTACCGGTAATCAAGTTATCCATACAAATAACTTTATGTCCCTTGCCCAACAAAAGATCACATAAATTAGAGCCGAGAAAGCCGGCTCCTCCTGTTACCAGAGTTGTGGGCGCTGCCTGTTCTGTCATATACTGTCTCCTGAGTAATTTAGATCTGTAGGACGTTACTCAATGTAGCAAGAGCAATACAACCCTTTTCTACCTCAGCTTTCGTCCTGAAGAATAATCTTCGGATAAAGTTCGCGGACAAAGTTGCGAATTTCCTCCTGATGTTCAAATCCTTCCGGCTGACGTTTTCCGGCAATACCGATATAGGCCCAGCGGTGGGAAACACTCTTTACAATGCGGTCGGCCGCCATCCAGAACATACGCTCCATGTGATGCGGAGTCTCGCGGCCCTTGCCGACAAACCAGTACGCGTAATATGTATAGCGATCTGAAGTATTACTGATATGCGGGGACTGGTTCAGCATGCTCAGGACCATGACGTTCAGTTTATGCCCGTCCTCCAGCCTGACCGGTATAACTTCACTTTTTTCTATCACATTTCCCTGCCCCACAAGGCAGGTCTGAGGGCGGTGAATACTGCTGCGCTCCTTACCACTCAGCACAATGTTGACAAACACCCTGTCTGAAAAAACATTGCTGTAGAGTTTCTTAATCATCGCCGTATCCTCGGGCAGCTGTTCGCGCTCCTCGATAGACGCAGAGGCCAAAGTGCCGCCACAATGCGGACACACATAATAATTGGGTGTGTCGTCGGCAAATACCTGCCTCCGGCAGAGCGGATTCTGACATATTCTCAGCTCGCGACCGGACCAGTCACCCACCGTATCCGGCAAATAGATCTGAGTGCCCGTCTGGTCATCGATGAACAGTCGAATGCCGGCCTCGTCACTGCTCCTCACATCGACCGTCATGGCCATCAGCAGAGAGGTCATCACCAACAACGCAATAATTATGACAAGGGGCTTAAAAGTCTTTCTTTCCATTTTCTCAACTCCGCTTTAAAGTCACTACTCAGCAGGTTACCGATGCCGATCATGAGCGATACGGCAATGGTGAAAAAGATATAGCCTGAGTAATCGTGATACAGGCCGGTGGCAATCTCTTCACCAAAAGTGCCCGCCACCAGCACAATGGTCACAATACGGGCCAGATTTCCAATGACGGCGAGGGGTATAGACATCAGAAACAACGCCCATTTTTTTACCAATGTCCTTTGAGTAAAATAGGCATATACGGCCGCTATGGCGGTCAGGGCCAACAACGATCGCAACCCGCTGCAAGGGTCGGCCACGTCAACATCAAAACCCCCGCCCACAGCCGCGCTGATGGAGGAGCCTGTGCGTGTGGCTTCTATCCCTACGCCGTTTAAAAATCCATTTGTCGCAATGGTCATGAAAATACGAAGCGGGAACGTCAGCGTATTTAGAAAATTAAGTGGAATACAAAATATCAAATAAGCACATGGAAAGATCAGGATACGCGCCACCTGCCATCCATAGAGGTAAAACGGTATTCCCCAGAGGATGGTAATCAAACCGAACAACGATATGCGCGTCTGCTGGCTCTTGGCCCCCAGCCAGTGAAACAGGAGACCCAGGATGAAAACGGCCAGCCCCCAATGACTCACTCGCGTCTCTATCTTGAAAAATTCGGCCCGTTTCAGCCATATGACAGCGAGGCTGACAATGGGAATAAGCCAGCCGTGTGAATAATCTCCTTCAAACCCGTGTGCATTCCAGACAGAGGCCATCCATTTGATCGCCGACACACCGTAGGAGGATACATGGGTTGTGTTGCCCTGATAGTGGTACAAAATACCCAGCAGCACAGCGATCACCGAAAACAGGGTGATGCGCAGTACATCACCCTTGGTGACCTGTGCCAGATGCAACCGGTAGCTCCATATTTTCTGTACATCATCCTTCAGCATAACGACGTTCATTTATACAGTATCAATAGATGAATGTTCATACTTTATCAGCATTTTTTTCAGGAAAGAAGGCAGCTCCCGCATCTGCGTCAGATGATAATCCGCCGCTGTCATATCGACCCCACTGTTGACCAGTACGGTTTTACAGCCCGCGCGGCGACCGGCTTCCACATCGGATTCTTGATCCCCAATCATCCAGGAATTGTTTAAGTCAAGCTGGTGCTCAGCGGCGGCTCGCACGATCATAGTCGGACTGGGTTTGCGGTCGGGGTGACCATATGGATGGGGACAAACAACAATATCCAGCAGGCTTAAGGACCTTTCATGCAGGCGATCCCGCAAATAATGATGAATGGCATCGACATCCTGCATCGTCATGATGCCCCGCGAGACACCGCGCTGGTTTGTTATAATCACAGCGGCATATCCGAGATCTGTGACGACTTCCAATGCGTCTATAAAAGCGGGGATCAGAATAAACTCTTCCCGGTTTTCAACATAGCCCGGCCCCGGCGATTCATTCACAATGCCATCCCGGTCAAAAAAGACACAGGGCTTCATTTCTCCAGATATTGATTTCATACCAAAACATAACTTCTGTCGGCAGCCTTATCGAGTACTACGGCAGACTGACGCCCACTCGCTGATATCCCCGGTTCCATGCTGAGTTCGAAAAAATTAACGTCATCCATGCGTCTGTTGCTGAGAGACCGTTTGAATAAAACGCTTGCCAGTTTATCGGCAAACTCAGCAAACTGTTTGTTGTATAATAAATGTCATACAAGCGGTTGGTCGAGCTGCTGAAGGTCATTGCAATCTTGTTCGAGCCCTGAACGCTCTGCACGAACCAGGGTGCATTAGCGTTCGTGGGATTATAATCTGCAATAAATTCCTGCAGATTATTCAGTCCATCTCCATCACCGTCAGCCGATGCAGTTAAACCTGTGACGTGTCCACTGTACTGAGACTCCCATACATCGGGCATGTAGTCGTTATCACGATCCCATTCATCACCGATGACATTGGTAATCCAGCTTATGCGATCGGATATACGGGTCGAGTAGAAGCCCGTGGGTTTATCGGGCCCCGTATCCGGTTCCAGCGACCAGGGGCCGGTGCTGGATGGACCGGTGTACAGGCCGCCCTCATCAAAGATGGCACCAAAAAACCCTGTGCCGGTGTTGGTCGTATTATGATAGCCGTCCACGCTGTAATGAATGCCCGCCAGGCAATACGTGCCGCCGTCATTGACGAAAACCGCTCCACCGGAATCTTTATCCGCAAGATGGCATTCATTCGTTCCGGCACCGGCATCAAACGTACAGTACAAAAAACCACCTGACGTCTGCTCCACCTCATTTTCACCCCAGCGAAGCACGTTGTCGAGTAGCCCCCACTTCCAGCCCTTCAGGGTGGCACCCTTCAGAATCTCGACGCCACGCATTTTGCCTCTTCCAAACACTGTACAGTCCTTACCCGCCTCATTACTATTGGTATATAGCGGGGCATAAATCGGCAGAGCACTATCTACTTTCCAAATTTCCAGATCTGACAAAGCATCCTCATACTGTGCTATTGGCGTGTAAGAATCTCCGAGAAAAACAAACGTCCAGTTAGTCGTCCCTCCCGTATGCTTGGCCGTAATAAAATAGTGGCGAGCAATGGGGGTACCTATATACTGTGAACCAATGCCAGGCCCATTCCAGTATCCCTGATATTCCCATCCGCTGTTTTCTAGGGAGCCGGTGGGTGCGGCTGTGTTGAAGGATGAATCGCCATTTGAATAAAAGATCATGGCGTGGCATACCCAGTTCACAAAGAACAACAGTACAAATGTAAAAACAATTTTTTCTGTCTTGTGCATATTTATAGCCATTTATTGTCTAACTAAAACTAATAAAATAGTACACCAAAGCCCGCTTATTATTTGCTTTTTTTTCGTTTTTTCAGCGATTTTTTGGTTCCTCGTAGAATTTCGTGGAAGATGAAAAATATTGACGGTTAATGGAAAGGTCCATTGAAGCAGCAACTAAACCTAAATTCGGCAGTTGCTAAGTTTGCTGTAGCTGCAAGACTTGAGGGCTTTGGCTATAGTAAGGCAACCTCTTGTGGTTCAAAATGCAGCAAGCTTTCTTTCACCCAACAGGTGAAAGATATACAATCAACCACTAGCATCCCATAGAAATCATAAAAATGTTGGCTTGGGGATGTTCTGCCCGTA